>JBBRYD010000008.1:0-55785 GCA_038238065.1 Propionibacteriales bacterium
ATCTCGATGGCGCCGGTGCCGGACAGGTCGAAGGTGAGCACACCTGGCTGGAACTTGGTGTTGGCCAGTGGCCCGGGGGCCTTCTTGAAGATCAAACTGACCCGCTGTGCCTTGGTGGCCAACTTCTTGCCGGTCCGGAGCAGGAACGGCACACCCTGCCAGCGATCGGTGTCGATCCACAGCCGGGCCGCCACGAACGTGTCGGTGGTCGAGCCCTCGGGGACTCCGTCGGTCGTGAGGTAGGACGAGTACTGGCCGAGGACGACCTCGCGAGGGTTCAGCGGGCGGAAGGCGGCGATGACGTTCTCGCGGGCGGTCTG
Source organism: Propionibacteriales bacterium (assembly GCA_038238065.1). Classification (GTDB taxonomy): domain Bacteria; phylum Actinomycetota; class Actinomycetes; order Propionibacteriales; family Propionibacteriaceae; genus Microlunatus. The sequence goes on from JBBRYD010000008.1 coordinate 321, forward strand.
CAGGGCCTCGGCGTCGAACGACTCCGGCGGATCCATGGCCACCTCGGCGGCGACCTGGAACAGGTGGGTCACCAGCATGTCGAGCGCGGCGCCGGTGGCGTCGTAGAAGTCAGCTCGGTCGGCGACGTCGAGGGTTTCGGGGACGTCGATCTGGACTTCGACGACGTGGTCGCGGTTCCAGTTGTCGGCGAAGATGTCGTTGGCGAACCGCAGCATGTGCAGGTTCTGGGTCGCTTCCTTGCCCAGGAAGTGGTCGATCCGGTAGATCTGCTCCTCGTCGAACACGGTATGGACGAGGGTGTCGAGCTCCTCGAAGCTCTCCGGTGACGTGCCGTAGGGCTTTTCGTAGACGGCTTTCGCGCCCGAGTTGAGATCGTGGGCCTTGATGGCTTTGGTGGTGGCCTCGAAGTTCTTCGGCGGGATCGCGAGGTAGTGGATGACGGCCACGTCGTCACCGAGATCCTTCTTGGCCTCCTCGATCATGGCCAGCAAGCTGCCCGGGTTGTCCTCGCGGAATCCGCCCCCGGCGAAGAGCACATTGGCGGCGAAAGTCTTCCACTGATCGGGGTCCGGCGTTTCGGCGAACTCCTCGAGGGAGTCGTGGATGTGGGCTTGGAAGTCCTCGTGCGCTACGTCACCGCGTCCGTTGCCCACCAGCTTCCACTGGTCGGGCAGCAGACCCCTGCTGAACAGCTCGTAGATGGCCGGCAGGACCATCCGCTTGGCCAGGTCGCCGGTACCGCCGTACAGGATCAGTACGGTCGGCTTCTGTTCGTCGTTCACGGGCGCGTCCTTGTCGAAGGGGGTTGTGGCCGCTCCAGTATGTCGCCGGGCTCGCAGCTGGCCTGCACGGGGCGTCTCCGGTGGACCGGCGCTGGGCGCTAGTGGAACTGCGGCACGATCAGGTAGAGGCAGAAGAGGACGAGCAGGCCGGCCAGGCCGATGAAGGCGTACCCGAGGGACTGCGATCCGACGGCACGTCCTCCGGCGGTGTGTGCCGCTCGTGCGGCCGAGACGTATCGGACCCCGAAGGACAGCAGGACGACGAAGATGACGGAGGCGATCACCGAGACCACGGCGACGATGCCCAGGGCGGCCCAGTCGATGTGCATCAGGCGGCGCCCTTGGCCTTGTAGGTGGTCGGCTTTTCGGTGAAGCGCGGATCGTCGGCGAAGGCGGTGGGTGCGGCCGAGGCCAGCACCATCACCTCGGCGCTGTCGGTCACGTTCTTGGCGGTGACCGAGTGCTTCCGGGATACGGCGAAGATGACGGCGCAGGCGACGGCCAGAAAGACCAGCAGGATGGCGACGCCGCCGACGCCCTGGTCGGACAGCAGGGCGGAAAGGCCGCCGACCAGACCCGCCCCGGGCAGGGTGAGCAACCAGGCGAAGAGCATCTTGCGCGCCACGCTCCAGCGGACGTGGGCACCTTGGCGACCGACGCCGGAACCGAGGATGGCTCCGGTGCTGACGTGGGTGGTGGAGAGCCCGAAGCCCAGGTGTGACGAGGCCAGGATGGTGGCGGTGGAGGCGGCTCCGGCGGCCGAGCCCTGCGGTGTCTCGATCTCCACGATGCCCTTACCCATCGTGCGCATGATCCGCCAGCCGCCCGAGTAGGTGCCGAGCCCGATGGCCAGTCCGGCGGCTAGCACCACCCACAGCTGCGGACCGGTGCCCGCCTGCTGGAGGTGGGCCGCGATCAGCACCAGGGTGATGACGCCCATGGTCTTCTGCCCGTCGGAGGTGCCGTGCGCCAGGGCGACCAGGGAGGCGGTGAAGGCCTGGCCGTACCTGAACCCGGTCTCGCTGTAGACGCTCGGTGTCCTACGGGTGATCCGGTAGGCCAGCCGGGTGGCGAGGGCGGCGGCCAGCCCGGCCACCACGGGGGCCACCACCGCGGGCAGCAGCACCTTGGAGACGACGACGGAGAACTCGACCGAGGAGAAGCCCGCGCCCACGATGACGGCTCCGATCAAGCCGCCGAAGAGGGCGTGCGACGAGCTCGAGGGAAGCCCGAGGAGCCACGTCACCAGGTTCCACAAAATGGCGCCCACCAGCCCGGCGAGCACGATCGACGGTGTGATCAGGGACTCTTTGAAGAACCCGTTGGAGATGGTCTTGGCGACCTCGGTGGACAGAAAGGCGCCGACCAGGTTGAGTCCGGCGGCCAACAGGACTGCGGTCCGCGGCTTCAGTGCCCCTGTCGCCACGGGACCCGCCATGGCGTTGGCGCTGTCGTGGAAGCCGTTCGTGAAGTCGAAGATCAGGGCCACAGCGACGACGGCGATCACGACGAACAACAGGGTCACGACAGTCCTTTGGCTGGACGACGAGGCTGACGGCGCCGGTGGCCACCGCGGTACAGACGCTGCGACTTAGCCGCCAAGTGAACAATAGGTGAACGCTGCCTGTTGTCAATCTCGCCGTACCAGGGGGGCCCAGCCAAGCGAAGACGTCCCAACGGCTATCGGATTGGGCCTGAGCGGCTGTCCCCGCTAGACTCCATGGTCGTTGCTTCGGACCTCGTCTCGGCGCAACAGGCACCCGTAGCTCAACGGATAGAGCATCTGACTACGGATCAGAAGGTTGGGGGTTCGAATCCCTCCGGGTGCGCACACAAGATCCCTGGTCGGAGTCATCGAGGTCAACAGACCTTGGTCGGCCTGACGCTACTCACGGCGACGTTGACCGCAACGCGACTCCTGCGCAGGACCCCGTCGCGGTGCCGGCACAGCTTGCTCGGCGCTCTGGCGTGACATGACCGGCGGCTGAGGGAACGAGGAGAGCAATGGAACCGTCCGCGGTCCGGCGCGCGGTTCAGGCCGCCGAGGCCACTGCTTCCGCGCTCGGCCTCCGTGTTGACGAGGCCGTCGTCGTTCACAACTCGGACCGCATCGCCGTGCGCCTGACTCCCTGCGAGGTGCTTGCTCGTGTAGCACCGACCAATTGGCGAGTGGGCATGGAGTTCGAAGTGGAGGTTGCTCGCCGTCTCGCCGAAACCGCTAGCCCGGTGGGTGAACTCGAGCCTCGTGTCGCGTCCGGCGTCTATCTGCGGGACGGCTTCTCCATCACGCTGTGGACCTACTACGAGCCTGTCGGTGCCGACCGTCGAGACGGCGTGGCGCTGGAGCAGCTCGGCATGTCCTCCAACCTCGCGCCGGCGGACTATGCGTGCGCACTGGTCCGGCTCCATGTCGGCATGCGCCAGATCGAGCTGGAGGCACCACACATCAGCGCTCGACTGGCCGGCTGGGCAGCGGAGGCTGGTGATCGACAGCTGACGCCAGGCCTGCCCGACCGTGACCGCGAACTGGTGACCAACACCCTGAGACGCATGGGCGCGGCGGTCAGCGGTCGAGGTTCCGACGAGCAGCTGTTGCACGGCGAGCCGCATCCGGGAAACGTGCTCGACACCCGGAGAGGGCCGCTGTTCGTAGACCTGGGGACGTGCCAGCGTGGTCCGATCGAGTACGACCTCGCCTACACCCCCGAGGAAGTCGCGCAACACTATCCCGGGGCCGACCTCAATCTCGTTCGCCAGTTCCGCATCCTCATGTGGGCCGGTGTCACGGCGATGCGCTGGAACCGAAACGACCAGTTTCCCCACCGGGACCAATGGCGGATCGAGGCGCTCAACCAGCTTCGAGCAGCACTTGATCGCGACAGGCTGGATTGACGTGCAGTGGGGATGTCTACCCTGCACGGCTGCCGATCACGCTCAATAGAGCCGCCGTCCACCCACACCCTTTCCTCGGGTCGACAGCGCCTATAGAGGGTGTGCATCCGAGGAAAGGGTGTGGATGTCGCACCGAAGGGGTCGTCGGCTCCGACCCCGCCGGCGGTGTCGGTCAGGACGGTGGCGGCTAGGGCCAATGCAGGTGTCGAACTGTCCGCGTCCTGCGTCGACTCTGCGGAAGGCAGCGGCGAGCGTGTCGAGCTCCGTGGCCAGTCCTCGCTGGCCAGTTGGCATGTCGCCCGAGGGGCTAACCCGTCCGGTCCTCGTCGTCGGCCTGGGTACTGTCTGCGCCGGACACGTCCTCCTTCATCCGGGTCTCGTGACCGCTCGCTTCGTCGACCACGCGGCGCAGGCTTGCCTCCTCGCCATGGCTGTCGTCTTCACGTTCGAGCCGCCACGCGATAGCGCCTTCGATCTCCTCCACCAGCCCAGCGACTACATGGGCTCGATCTGCCGGGTCTTCGGGCATGACCACCGCCTCGGTGATGGCATCCAGGACCTCAGCCTTGACCGGCCCTTCAGCTTCGTCCATGCGTTCCTCGACATCTGACTCGACCCGGAGGTTCCTACGTACCTGCCACTGACCTGTGATCACCGGGAAACGGGTCGCGCGTCGGACCGACTCCCTCGGACCGCGCAATCATATGCGTGTCCACCACGGCATATGTCCACTTGGAGACATGACTTAAAGCGGACGTACAGCTGGCTGGACGCCATTCAACTGCTGCCGATAGCATCAAACACGTGTCGGGGGGGATGAACCCCCGAGCATTCTCCCCGACACCTTCCGCCCCGAGCCTCACCTCTGACCGGTCACCCGACTCGCCTTGCTGCCGGTTTGGCCCGAGGGGCGTTGTGTTCCGGGAGTTCACGGTGCACCCGCCCCGAGTGCCGACCCCGCGGATAGCCTTCAGCACATGGAAGCGCCGCCACCGTCGAGAGCGTCGGGCCTTCGGCGTTGGTCGGCGGCCGTCGGCGCCACTCAGTCGAAGATCGTCGACCTGATCATGACCAACCTCGGCTACGTCCTCGGCGTGGCCGGTGCGGTGGCGCTCTTCGGCTGGGTATCTTCGTCGGCTCAGGTCGCTGGGGGAGTCCTGACGCTGGGGGCCCTGCTGGTCACCGTCTATTTGATGCGTCGGGAGGCGGGCCGGAAACTGGGCCTGCTGGGAGTGCAGTCCGGCCTTCGGCTGGTTCTGTTGGTCGCCGTAGCCGGCAGCTATGCCCGGCAACGGCCCGAGGACGTGGGCTGGGTCTGGCTGGCCACCGGCCTGGCTCTGCTGGCCGTGCTCAGCGAGACGACCCTCGCGATCCTGCTCAGCAAGACCGAACCGGTCGCGGTGCACCTTCCCGGTGTGCGTGCGGTGCCTGCCCCACCCTTCTCGCCCAGTCTGGTGAGCGTCGTCTCGCTGGCGTTGGCCCTGGCCGGCGCGTTGCTCTCCGTCCTCGGAGCACCCGGTTGGATCTACGCTGCACTGGCGCTGATCGGCTTTACGGGGCCCCTGGCCCTCTTCGCCCACGCCGCCCGGGCCAACCTGGTCAGCCAGCGTTCGGCCGCCGCGCTCCCGGCCGCCTTGAGGAAGTATCGACCCGCGTTCGTCCTCTACTACGGCGGGACCCACGGAGCCCGGTACCAGCTGGGCATGTGGCTCCCCTACCTCGAACGCCTGGGGCAGCCTTTCGTGGTGATCACCCGCCAGGCGGAGACCGTCCCGACCATCATCGAGCTGACCGGGGCGCCGGTGTTGGTGCCGAAGCTCAACAGCACCGCCGGCACGCTCGACCAGATGGTGGTGAAGTCACTGAAGGCTGCGTTCTATGTCCAGGGCAGCACCGCCAACCTCAGCTTTCAGCGCTACAAGCAGCTGACTCACGTCTGGCTCAACCACGGCGACTCCGACAAGGCAGCCAACTTCAGTGCGCGCCACGCCACCTACGACAAGCTGTTCGTGTCGGGGCAGCAGGGGGTGGCGCGCTACGCCGCCCACGGTGTGACGGTGCCCCCGGACCGGTTCGCGATCGTGGGGCGACCTCAGGTGGAGCAGGTCGAGGTCCGCGACGAGCCGCTCCCGCCGGGCGTACCCCGGACGGTGCTGTATGCGCCGACCTGGCGCGGAGGTCGTCCCAGCACCGACTACTCCTCGCTCCGGATCGGCGACCAGATCGTGGCGGCTCTGCTGCAGCGTCGGACCACGGTCATCTTTCGACCCCATCCCCTCAGCTATACCGATCCGGCCGACACCGCGACCATCCGACAGATCCAGTCCCGGCTGGAGTCCGACCGTGCCGCCACCCGCCGTCCGCACGTCTGGGGTCAGCGCGCCGAGACCGCCTGGGATGTTGCCGCCTGTCTCAATGCTGCGGACGCGCTGGTCACCGACGTCTCTTCGGTGGCCTCGGACAACCTCGCCTCCGGTAAGCCGTTCGCGATGGTGGCGATCCGGTCCGCGGGCGCCAAGTTCCGCCGGGACTTCCCGATGGCTCGCGTCGCGTACGTGATCGAGAAGGACCTCAGCACCCTGGACGAAGCCCTCGACCACCTGCTCGGCGACGACCCGCTCGCGGCTGACCGGCGGGCGTACCGGACGTACTGTCTGGGCGAGTGGATCGGCCCCCACGCCGCCGACGAGTTCCTCCGGGTGGCCGGCCAGATCGTCGCCGGCCAGTCAGTCACGCCGACACACGGCTGAGCAGCGTCAGCACCGCCGCCGAACCAGTCCCTCGCGGTCCTTACGCCAGCGCAGCCTGTTCGAGCGCCCCGATGTCGATCTTCTTCATCCCCAGCATGGCCTCCATCACCCGTTGCGACAACTGCCGATCGGGGTTGCGCAACAGCTCCGGCAGCCTGGTGGGCACGATCTGCCAGGAGACGCCGTACCGGTCCTTCAGCCAGCCGCACGGGCCCTCCTCACCGCCCTCGGACAGCCTGCTCCAGAAGTCGTCGACCTCGTCTTGGCTCTCGCAGTTCACCTGGAACGAGACAGCTTCGTTGAAGGTGAAGGCGGGGCCGCCGTTGAGAGCGAGGAACTCCTGGCCGTCCAGCACGAAAGACACCGTCATCACCGTGCCCTCGGCGCCGGGGCCCGCGTCGGTGTAGCGGACGACGTCGAGGATCTGGGAGCGCTTGAAGATCGAGGTGTACAACCGGGCAGCCTGTTCGCCGTCGGTGTCGAACCACAGGCATGGGGTGAGCTTGGGCATGGTCTGTTCCCCTTCCGTCGAGACCTGGGCGGTCCCGTCATGGGGTAAGACTGCCGATCGGGGAAAGACTCATCGCTGGCGGCGCACAACGCGCGGCAATCCCTGCGGGGAAGGTCAAAGGCCGCCTCGGGCGCGGCTCGAGGCGACCAGGTGACCGGTGGCCTCGTGACTGTCGCACTTCGTCGTCACGAGGGTGGGTCGACCTTGTTGACCAACAGAACGCCGATGTTCTGGCATGAATCGCATCGTGATGAGACAGCAGCAAGGCCAACGCACGTGGAACCGAAGAGCGCGTGAACGCGGGACCTGCCCGACTCCCACAACTTCAACTCTGGCGAGGGCACTTCCGAAATGATGCCCATTGACGGCCACGCCGGCCCTCGACCCGAGTCGTTCAACTGCCATTATTGTGCGTCGAAAAACAGTAAATGTCAATTGTGCCTGCCCTGACGCATTTCCCCCACGAGTGGAACGATTTAACGTTCTACTGTTTATCAGGAAACTGTTTCATTCACGGTCGCCGAAAATATCGATTCAATTGATCGTGCGCGAACTGGGGTTCCCTGACCATTGCATAGTGCCACTGTGGATATGGTGAACCGGTCGGTCGGTCGGGCGTATTTCCCGGCTCCGGCGGTTCCCGTTCCTGGCGATGAACGTCCGGCAGGTCGATCAGACCACGTCGCGCACAGGCTGGAGACCGGTCGACGAGGCGGGGTGTGGGCAAGCTTGCGGCGTGGGATCGTCCAGGTATCTCGTCGAATACTTCATTCCTGTCGTCGCGGCACGGGTCTAGCGTTTGGGTGGTGACGACCGTGACCACTGCACCGAACCCCACCGTCGAGCTGGTGGACTCCACCTCTCTGCTCGACAACCCTTCCGGCCTGCTCGAGCGCGCCGACGAGGACGGCTACCTATTCTTCCGCGGCCTGCTCCAACGGGACAGGGTGCTCGACCTGCGCCGACAGATGATGGACGTGGTCGCGGCCCACGGCTGGTTGGTCGACGGGACCGACCCGATGGACGGGATCGCCGACGTGGCGGCCTTCGACCGCGTCCCGCCCGTTGAGGCGGGTTTCTGTGGCACCGGGGTGCCGTTGGCCGCCTACCAGGACATCTACCGGATCCAGGACTTCCACGGCATCGGTCACGATCCGGCGCTGATGTCGCTCTATCAGCACCTGCTCGGGGGGACGGTGGTGCGACAACCGCTCTCGATCGCCCGCGTCATGGTGCCCGGGACGAAGTTCGTCCCGACCCCGGCCCACCAGGACTTCATCCACATCCAGGGCACCAAGAACGTGTGGACCGGCTGGTTCCCCGTCGGGGACTGCCCGCGGGAGCTGGGTGGGCTCTCGGTGCTCGTCGGATCGCATCGCGACGGTCTGCTGACCTATCACGCGGCTCAGGGGGCGGGCGAGCTGGAGGCCTACATCTGCAGCTCGGGCCACGCCTGGGGGGTGGCGGACTTCCGAGCCGGCGACGTGCTGACCTTCACCAGCCTGACCGTGCATCGCGGGATGCCCAACCAGGCCCGGGAACGGGTCAGGCTGTCGCTCGACATGCGCTACCAGCGCACCGACGAGGCGATCACGCCCGGCTCCATCACCCCGCACTGCGACATCCTGACGTGGGACGAGATCTACCAGGGATGGAGCGACGAGAGTCTGCAGTACTACTGGCGTGACCACGAGCTGCTGTTCACCGAATGGTCCAAGGAGCTCCAGTGGCAGAAGCACAAGATCTGCTGAGTCGCCGGCGCCGCTGGACGGCTAGAGAACGGTCTCGTCCTTGTGTCGCCGGTAGACGCTCGGGCTCACCCCGTTGATGGTGCGAAACTGGCGCGAGAAGTAGAACGCGTCGACGTAGCCGACGTCCTCGGCGATCTGCGCGACGCTTCGGGTGGAGGTCAGCAGCAGCTCACGCGCGCGAGCCATTCTGAGACTCTTCACGTAGTCGAGGACCCCACCACCGGTGGCCGAACGAAACAGCGCGGCGAAGTGCGACGTGCTCAGTCCGGCCAGCTGGGCGAGTTCGGGGACGCTCACGGGCGACGCGTAGTTGGCCCGCAGGTGCTCCTGGGCGTCGTGCACCGGCTCGTGCCTGCGGCGGGTCCCCCGCATTCGGTCAGCCGCCAGCTGGGCCAGCAGCGCCCAGGTCGCACCAGCCGCCTCCATCAGGCTCGCCGGGGTCTCGTCTCGTTCCATGCACTGGATCACGTGTTCGATCACGGCCGTCACCCGAAACATGTCCTCGATCTCGATGACCCGGGGCTCGCGTCCCGCTCCGAGTGCCTCCAGCATCGTGGCCAGGTCGCCGCCGGCCGCGTGCAGCCACCAGATCGTCCATGGCGAGGCCACGTCGGCGCGGTACAGGTGCGGGATTCCGGGCGGGATGATCAGGGCGCTACCCGCAGGGACGGCCACGATCTCCTGGTCGCTCTCGCACCACCCGAGCCCGTCGACACAGACGATCACCACCGCCTCGGGTGCGCCGCGGGGCCGCCTCCGCCCATGGCTGACGGCATGCGGAAAATGCCCCGCGTCGGTGACGAGCAGCCGAGACGTGAGCCCCTCGGCCAGCGCCCGCGCCACCAGAGGTCGCGGCAGCACGCGGAGGCGCTGGCCGGGAAAGCCGTCGGGTGTCAGCACCACCTCATCGTAGGCCCATCATCGAAACGTCCAGGTAGATCCGGCGAATCGGACATTCACGCGGCCTGATCGGTTCCGTACTGTCAGATCATGCTCACTGGGGAGTCGTCGATCGATCTGCCCGCCCGTCCCGCCGACCAGGCCGACCGGCCGGTCGGTGCCTGGCAGCAGCCGGTGACGATCGATACCTACGTCCCCGAACCGGCCGACCGCTATCCCGCCTACCTGGACCAACGGATCTATCAGGGCTCATCCGGCAAGGTCTATCCGCTGCCCTTCTTCGAGAGGATCAGCCAGCAGAAGACCCCGGTCTCCTGGCAGGCGGTGCATCTGGAGAACCGGTGGATCCGGCTGATGATCCTGCCCGAGCTGGGCGGTCGGATCCACATCGGGCAGGACCTGACCAACGGCTACGACTTCTTCTACCGCAACAACGTCATCAAACCGGCCCTGATCGGCCTGACCGGACCGTGGATCGCCGGCGGCGTGGAGTTCAACTGGCCCCAGCACCACCGCCCCGCGACCTATCTGCCGACCGACGTCTCGATCGAGTACGAGGAGGACGGGGCGGTGACCGTCTGGTGTTCCGACCACGACCCGTTCACCCGAATGAAGGGAATGCACGGCATCCGGCTGCATCCCGACCGGGCTGTGGTCGAGGCGCGGGTGCGGCTCTACAACCGCGACGACGAGCCGCGAACGTTCCTCTGGTGGGCCAACGTGGCCGCCCGGGCGCACGCCGACTACCAGTCGTTCTTCCCCACCGACGTCCAGATGGTGGCCGATCACGCCAAGCGGGCGGTCACCTCGTTTCCCGCTGCCGACCGGCCCTACTACGACGTCGACTACCCTGCCCGGCACGACGTGGTGTCCACCAGCGCCGCCGGCATCGAGGTGGCCGGCGACCGGCTGGACTGGTACCGCAACATCGCCGTGCCGACGTCCTACATGTGCCTCGACAGCTCAGACGACTTCTTCGGCGGCTACGACCACGCTGCGCGGGCCGGATTCGTGCACGTCGCCGACCACCAGGTCTCCGTGGGCAAGAAGCAGTGGACCTGGGGCAACGAACCGTTCGGCCGCGCCTGGGACCGTAACCTGGCCGACGACGACGCGGCCTACGTCGAGCTGATGGCCGGGGTGTTCACCGACAACCAGCCGGACTTCTCGTTCATCGCGCCCGGCGAGACCAAGGTGTTCTCGCAGTACTGGTATCCGATCCAGGACATCGGTCCCGCTCAGCAGGCCACCGTGGAGGCCGCCCTGCACCTCGAGGTCGCGCATATCGACACCGGTAGCTCCGTATCCGTGCGGGTGGCCACGACCGGCGTCCGGCCGGACACCGCGATCGAGCTCCGCGACGCCTCCGGCGAACTGCTCGCCCAGTGGAGCGTCGACGTCGAGCCGGGCCGTCCGGTGGCGCTCGAGCACGTCGCCTCCCGGCCGCTGAGCTGGGCCGACCTGGAGGTGAGCGTGCATCACCAGGGCGTCGAGCTCCTCCACTGGCGTCAGCGCGACGCTTCGGCGCCGACGTCACCGGCCACCGAGCCGGCCGCTCCCGCCGACGTGGCCTCGGTGGACGAGCTCTACCGGATCGGGGTGCACCTCGCGCAGTACCGCCAGGTCACCCGCGCGCCCGAGCCCTACTGGCGCGAGGCGCTGCGCCGCGATCCGGGGCACCCCCCGAGCTGTGTCCAGCTGGCCACCCTTGCGTACCGCGCCGGCCGTTATGCGGCGGCCGAGGAGCTGCTCCAGACCGCGATCGCCCGGCTGACCCTGCTCAACCCGAATCCCGGCGACACCACCGCCTTCTACTACCAGGGTCTGACCCTCAACCGGCTCGGCCGTCCGGATGAGGCCTACGACGCGTTCGGACGAGCCACCTGGACCCGGGAGTGGCGCGCCCCCGCGGGATTCCAGCTGGCCCGGATCGACGCGGCGGCGGGACGCCACCCGGCTGCGCTGCGACGGCTGGAGGACGTGCTTGCCTGCGAGCCGGACCACCTGCAGGCCCGGTCCCTCCAGGTGCTCCAGCTGCAGCACCTCGGCCGGCACGAGGCGGCCAAGCTTGCGTTGGCCGATCAGCTCCTTCTCGACCCGCTGGACTGGTGGGCCCGCGACCTCTCCGGTGAGGTGCTGTCCTGCGACGCCCAGACGTGTCTGGACGTAGCCCTGGAGTATCGCGCGGCCGGGGAGCTCGACCAGGTGTTACGGGTGCTGGAGGTGGCCGAGCTGCAGGAGCAGCACCGGGCCTCCGGGGCCCCGGCGGCCGGGCCCGTCATCGGCTACCTCCGGGCGGGGGTGCTGCAGGCGTCGGGCCGCCAGGCGGAGTCCGACCGGGCCCGGGCGGCGGCCGGAGAGACCGACGACACGTACTGCTTCCCGGGGCGGCTGGATGAGGCCGACCTGTTGCTCCGACTGACCCTCGATCGTCCCGAGCTCTCCCGCCCGCACGCGTTGGTGGGCCACTGGCTCTACGCCGTCGGCCGGCGGGTCGACGCCGTCGCGGCCTGGCGGCACGCAGTGGCCATGGATCCGTCCGACTCCGTGGCCTGGCGCAACCTCGGGCTCGCTGCGTACAACGTCGATCACGATCTGGTGGAGTCGCAGCGGTGCTACCAGCGGGCGATCGCCGTCTCGCCCGGAGCGGCTCGGCTGTGGTTCGAGCGGGACCAGCTGGCCCAGCGGGCCGGTGTCTCCCCCGAGCAGCGGCTGAGTCTGCTGGAGCAGGACCTGACCCTGGTGCAGGGCCGCGACGACGCCTCGGTGCAGCTGGCCCACGTCTACCTGTCCCTGGACCGACCGGAAGAAGCCCGGGCGCTGCTCGCCGGTCGACGCTTCCAGCCGTGGGAGGGAGGCGAGGGTCAGACGCTGGCGGCTTGGGACCGCGCCTGCCTGGCTCTGGCCCGGCGGGCCCTGGTCGAGTCGCCCGAGGCGGCCTGGCGCCTGCTGGACGATGCCCTGGAGCCTCCGCACAACCTGGGTGAAGGCCGACATCCGCTGGCCAACACTGCAGCCTTGCACCTGCTGCGTGGCGACAGCCTGGCCGCCGCCGGCCGCGCCGAGGACGCTCGGACGGAGTGGTCGCTGGCGGCCGGCCAGGTCGGTGACTTCCTGTCGATGAGCAGCCAGCCGTTCAGCGAGGCCACGGCGTCGTCCATCCAGGCCTACCAACGACTCGGCGACGAGCCGGCGGCGGAGCGGCTGATCGCCGACGTCGCGGCCTTCTGCGACCGGCTCGAGGCCAGCGAGGCAGAGATCGACTACTTCGCCACCTCACTGCCGTCGTTGCTGTTGTTCGCCGAGGATCCGGCCGTGGCGAAGGGCATCCGGGTGCAGTTCATCCGCGCCCAGCTCGACGTCTGTCGCGGCGACGCAGCCGCGGCGCGACAGCAGGTCACCGCCGTGCTGGCCGCCGATCCGAACCACGCCGACGCCATCGACCTGGCCCGGTTCGAGCTCGCCGTCCTGTCCCGAAGCACACCACATCCGCACCGCACATTCCGAGGAGAAGCATGAGCCCGCTGAGTCCAGCCAAGATGAGCCTGAGCAACCTGAGCCTGTCGCGAAGGTCCCTGCTGGTCGGGGGTGCGGCTCTGGGGGGTTCCGCGCTGCTCGCCGGCTGTGTCGGATCAGGCAGCACACCGGAACCCGCGCCGGCCTCGGGCGCCGCCTCCGCCAGCGGTCCGTTGACCCTGCAGATCGCGTTCTCCGACGCGAAGACCAAAGACGCCCTGCTCACCACGGTGAAGGGTTTCACCGGGCCGAAGACCACCGTCAACGCGGTCGCCACGGAGCAGTTCCGCGCCCAGCTGTCGACGTATCTCACCTCGTCGACCCCACCGGACGTGATCGGCTGGCTGGCCGGTTCGGTGGCCCGTGACTACGCCAAGCAGGGCCTGCTGCTGGACGTCTCGGACCTGTGGACCGGTGACGGCGCCTGCGCCAAGTTCTCACCGGCGCTGAAGGCCCTGTGCAGCGACGCCGACGGCAAGCAGATCTTCGTGCCGACCAGCTACTACTGGTGGTCCATCTTCTACAAGAAGTCCGCCTTCGCCAAGTGGGGGATCGAGATCCCCAAGACCTGGGACGAGTTCATCAAGGTCTGCGACACCCTCAAGGCCAAGGGGGTCAACCCGCTGACCAACGGCATCGGCTCCACCCCGTGGATGGCCTCCGGCTGGTTCGACTACCTCGACCTGCGGATCAACGGTGCGCCCTTCCACCGCGACCTGCTGGCCGGCAAGTACCCCTTCACCGATCCCAAGGTCACCCCCGTGCTGGAGGAGTACAAGCGGCTGATCCCGTACTTCGACAAGAACATGACGTCCTACTCGGTCCAGGACGCGGTCACCCCGATGGTCCAGGACAAGTCGGCCATGTATCTGGTGGGCGCCTTCATCACCCAGTCCATCCCGGCCGCCATGCAGGACGACGTCGACTTCTTCTCGGTCCCGACCATCGACCCGTCCATCCCGTCGGCCGAGGAAGCACCCACCGACGGGTACATGGGCAGCGCGGGCGCCAAGAACCCGGCCGGGGCCAAGGAGCTGATGTCCTACCTGGCTGCACCGAAGTCGCAGGAGACCTACAACAAGGCGTCCGGCTCGTCCAACCTGCCCACGTCGCCCGACGTCGACTCGTCAGGGTTCACACCGTTGGTGAAGAAGGGCATCCAGCTGCTGGCCGACACGAAGGAGATCACCCAGTTCTTCAACCGGGATTCCAGCGACGCGCTGCAGCTGACCGCGGACACGGCGCTGACCAAGTTCCTGGACGACCCGTCCAACATCGCCAAAACCCTGAGCGACTGGGAGGCCGCAGCCAAGAAGGTCCGGACCCAGTGAGCGCGACGGGCCTCAAACCCAGCCCGGAGGTCGCCGACCTCCCGGTGGCTCCGACCCGTCGTCGGCACAGTGCGCTGCGGCGGGTGCCGCCGGTGGTGTGGGTGTTCCTCGCCATCCCGCTGGTGGTGGAGCTGTTCTGGGTCTTCTGGCCCGCGTCCAACTCCTTCTCGCTGTCGCTGACCAGCTGGCGGGGCGTGGGGCCCACCCGGTACGTCGGGTTCAAGAACTACACCGACCTGGCCACCGACCCTGTCTTCATCACCGCTCTGAAGAACAACGCGATCTGGGTGGTGCTGTTCGGCGGCCTGTCGGTGGCCGGGGGGCTGACGCTCGCGGTGGCGCTCAACAAACCACGCCGCGGGGTCGGGATCTACCGGAGCGCGATCTATCTGCCGATGGTGTTCTCGCTGGCCGTCACCGGTCTGTTCTGGCGGGTGCTCTACCAGCCGGGCGGTCCGGTCAACGGGATCCTCGGTGCGCTCGGGTTGAGCAGTCTCGAGCACCCTTGGCTGGCCGATCCCGACACCGCCCTCTACGCGGTGCTGCTGGCGGCCGTCTGGCGGCAGCTGGGTTACATCATGGTGCTCTATCTGGCCGGCCTGAAGAGCTGTGACCCGTCGCTGGAGGAGGCGGCTGCGGTCGACGGCGCCAACAAATGGCAACGGTTCTGGTTCGTGGTGATGCCTCAGCTGCAGGGCGTCAACACGGTGGTGTTCGCCGTGACGGTGATCGACTCGCTGCGCACCTTCGACATCGTCTGGGCGATGACGCGCGGTGGGCCGTACGACAGCAGCCAGCTGCTCAGCACGTACATGTACCAGCAGGGTTTCACCGTGGTGAACCTCGGCTACGGCTCGGCGATCGCGGTGGTCATCTTCGCCCTGGCGATCCTCTTCATCATCACCTACCTGATCCGCGCCGCGCGGGCCGAGGAGGACTGACATGGCCCAGGTCGCCCTCTCCGTACGCTCCGACGTCCCACAGGTCAGCACCGGGCGAGGACGCGGACCCAACCGGACCTCGCCGTGGTTCCACATCGGGATGATCCCGTTCACGCTGGTCTACATCAGCCCGCTGGTGTTCGTGGTCCTGATCGCCTTCCGCTCCTTTGACGACATCACCGTCCGCGGTCTGGCGGCGCTGCCGCACACGTTCACCGTCGACGGGTTCGTCACCGCTTGGAACGCCGGCACCCGAGGCGCGCTGATCAACAGTGCGATCGTGACGGTGGTCGCGGTTTTCCTGACCCTGTTCCTGTCGTCGATGGGGGCGTTCGCCCTCAGCCGTTTCCAGGTGCCGTTCCGGCGGACCATCCTGCTCGTCATGCTGGCCGGCAACCTGCTGCCGCCGCAGATCCTGCTCATCCCGGTCTCCAAGATCACCGAGAGCCTGGGCATCTACGACACCCTGTTTGCGCTGATCGTGGTGCAGGTCGGCTTCGGGTTGGGTTTCTACACGTTCGTGCTGCACGGGTTCATGCGCGGCATCCCCCGGGAGGTGTTCGAGGCTGCCGTGGTCGACGGGGCCGGGCCGGTGCGGACGTACCTGCAGATCGTGCTGCCGCTGTGCCGTCCGGCCATGGCGGCACTGGGCGCACTGGCCACGACGTGGATCTTCAACGACCTGATCTGGGCCATGACCGTGCTGCGGACCCAGACGAAGTTCCCGATCACGGCGGCCCTGCTCAACCTGCAGGGCGGCTTCGTGAGCGAGTGGAACGTGGTCGCGGCCGGCTCGCTGATCGCCGCCGTCCCACCCGCGATCATCTTCTTCATGTTCCAGAAGCATTTCGTGTCCGGGCTGCTCGTCGGAGCCAACAAGTGACGGTGCCCGACGCGGCACGACCGAACCCGCTACCCAGGAGGCCGTCGATGACCCAGTGGGTCCTGCCCACCGCCACGTCCAGCTACGCGGTGAGTCTCGCTCGCGACGCATCCGGCCTGCTGCTGGACGGCTGGAGCGGTGACGCCGCGCCGCGTCCCTGGACGGAGCCCGAGCGGCTGTCGTTCGAGACCCTGGCCGACACCCTGCCGCTGGAGTACGCAGCGATGGGCACCCGGCAGGTCAGCGGGGCTGAGCTCATCGTCGACTTCGGTGACGGGCAGGTCGGCGCCCGGCCGGACGGTCCGCCGGAGATCACCTTCCTCGACGAGGAGCCGCGCTGCCGGTTGACCGCCCGGTTCACCGCCGGGGCAGGACGCCTCGGCTGGACGACCGTGACCGAAACCGACCGCCGGCACGATGTGGTGCGGCGGTGGGTGAGGATCGACAACACCGGCAGCAGCACGATCGAGCTGCCCCGGGCGTTCAGTGCCGCCTGGGAGCTGCCCGTCGGGCCGGGCGCCCGGATCGACTACCTCGGAGGGCGCTGGTCGCACGAGTTCACGCCGTACGCGGTGACCCTCCCGGCGGGCGAGCTCTCCATCGGCAGCCGGCACGGGACCACCTCGCACACCTACTCGCCGGTGGTGACGGTGTCTGCGGTCACCGGTGGGGCGAGTGGGCCGGCGTACGGCATCGCACTGGCTTGGAGCGGGTCCTGGCGGCTGTTGGTGGACGCGGTGCCGCTGCGGGACCGGGTCCGGGTCGGTGGTGGGGTGGACGACGAGTCGGCGGTGATCACCCTGCTGCCCGGGGAGAGCTTCACCAGCCCGGAATCGCACGGCGTCTTCGCGCCCGACGGCACCGACGGCGTCACCCGACGCTGGCACGACTTCCAACGCCATGCGCTGGCCCGGAGCACCGGTCCGGAGCACCGACCGATCGTCTACAACTCCTGGTACGCCACGGAGTTCGACGTCGAGCTGGGCCACCAGTCCGAGCTGGCGGCCGTGGCTGCGCTGATGGGGACCGAGGTGTTCGTGGTGGACGACGGCTGGTTCCGGGGCCGCAACACCGACCAGGCCGGGCTGGGCGACTGGACGCCCGACCCGGTGAAGTTCCCCGACGGGCTCGGCCCGCTGATCTCGGCGGTCGAGGGACATGGCATGCGGTTCGGCGTCTGGGTGGAGCCGGAGGCCGTCAACCCGGACAGCGATCTGTTTCGCGCCCACCCCGACTGGGTCTACCGGGCAGCGGACCGGGAGCTGGTCACGGTGCGCAACCAGTACGTGCTCGACTTCGGCCGGGTCGAGGTCGTGGCTTGGGCGAAGCAGATGCTCCGCGACCTGCTGGCCGATCCCCGGATCAGCTACCTCAAGTGGGACATGAACCGGCCGATCAGCGACGGCGGGCGGCCCGGCGACGTGCACGGCCGGGAGTGGAGCCTGCAGCACGCTCGCGGCTACTACCAGGTGATGACGATGCTGCGGGAGGAGTTCCCGCACGTGACAGTGGAAGCCTGCGCCGGCGGTGGCGGACGGATCGACCATGCCGTGCTGGCGATCAGCGACGTGGTCTGGCCCAGTGACGAGACCGGCCCGCGTGACCGGTTGGCCATCCAGCACGGTTTCCTGAGTGCCTACCCGCCATCGGTGATGAGCTCCTGGGTCACCGATGCGCCGGATCTGGTCGACGTCGAACCGGCCAGCTTCGAATTCCGGTTCGTGGTGGCGATGGCCGGCGTGCTCGGGATCGGCTCCGATCTGCTGGCCTGGGACCATGCGCAGCGGCGGCGGGCCGCGGAGCTGGTCGGGCTGTACGAGGAGATCCGCGCGGTGGTGCACAACGGACGAGTGGTGCGGCACGGCCTGCCGGCTGACGACGTCTACGCCGTCGAGTTCGGCGGCGGGGTCGAGCAGGGACACCGGACCTGCGTGCTGGTCTACGCACGGTCGACCCGCCCGGAGACCGTCCAGATCCGGCCGACGACGTTGGTGGAGGATCGGCGATATCGGCTTCGTGGGGGTCCGGACACCTTCACCGGCGGGGAGGCTGCGGCGGGCATCGACGTGCCGTTCTCTGTCAGCGCCGATGCGGATGTGCTGGTTTTCGAGCCGGCGGGGTGACGACGTGGGAGCCCGTCGCACTGACGCTCGCCACCGAGCCTCAGCTCGGTGGTCGCTGGACGTCACTGCGTGGGGGAGGGCGCGAATGGCTGTGGTCCAACCCGGACCCGCTGGTGCGTCGTGCGCGAGGCAGGGTGCGACCCGGTGATGCGTTCGTGGACGCCGGGGGGGTGGAGGAGTGCCTGCCCACCGTCCGAGGAACGCCTGACCATGGCGGCGTCTGGTCCCGCCCGTGGACCGGGGAACACACCACGGCGCCCATCCAGGTGGACGTCGACCTGCACCAGGATGGCCGGGTGGTCAGCGGGGTACTTCGGCGCACCATCCGAGAGACGGACGGTGTCGTCACTGTCGACTACCTGGTCACGGGTCCACCCGGCGCCACCTTCCTGCACGCCGTGCACGCCCTGCTGGAGCTGAGCCCGCAAGCCCGGCTGGTGATCCACGGAGACGTCGACGCGGTCGTCCTGGACGAACCGGTGCCCGGCGACACGAAACCGATGAGCTGGCCGTCCGGCCTGGATCGCCTCGGACCCGACGACGGGTCAGCCACCTGTGCCATCCTGCGCGGCTGCTCGGTGGCCGACGTGGTCGACGGCGAGGACCGGTTGTCGATGAACTGGTCCGCCGATGATCCGTCCCGGTGTTCCCTGATGCTGTGGCGCAACCTAAGCGGGTGGCCCGTCGGGGCGCCCTACTCCTCCATCGGCATCGAGCCCATGGTGGGCCGGGTTGCCGACTGGGACCACGGTCGCGTCCACGATCTGGCTCAGCTCGGGGCCGGCGGGACGTTCGTCTGGTCGCTCTCCATGACGGCTGCGCGACGGGCGAACCCAGTTTCGTCCGTCCAGCGCTAGCGGTTAGAGCGCCGCCCCGCCCGCCCCCGACTGACAGCCAACTCACTGGACGGAACAAAATGGGGTCGTCCGCCAACGAGGAGGGTCACCCATGAAGATCACCCGGCTCACCACCTACACCGTTCCGCCCAGGTGGCTGTTCCTGAAGATCGAGACCGACGAGGGCGTGACCGGCTGGGGTGAACCCATCGTGGAGGGGAGGGCCGCCACCGTGGCCGCGGCGGTCGAGGAGCTGAGCGACTACCTGATCGGTCAGGACCCCCGCCGGATCGAGGATCTGTGGACCGTCCTCTATCGGGGCGGCTTCTACCGCGGGGGTCCGATCGGGATGAGCGCCCTGGCCGGCATCGACCAGGCGCTGTGGGACATCAAGGGGAAGGCCCTCGGGGTGCCGGCCTACGAGCTGCTCGGCGGTCCGGTGCGGGACAGGATCAAGGTCTACTCCTGGATCGGCGGTGACCGACCAGCCGAGACGGCGGTCGCAGCTCTCGATGCGGTGGGGCGCGGGTTCAGCGCGGTCAAGATGAACGGCTCCAACGCGCTGCAGTTCGTGGACTCCTGGGCCGAGATCGAGCGTTGTGTGGCCAACGTGGCCGCGGCCCGAGAGGCGGTCGGTCACGCCGTAGGGATCGCTGTCGACTTCCACGGCCGGGTACACGCGCCGATGGCCAAGGTGCTGATCAAGGAGCTGGAGCCCTACAAGCTGATGTTCATCGAGGAGCCGGTGCTGAGCGAGCACGTCGACTCGATCGTGGACACGCTGCGCAACACCCCGACGCCGATCGCCCTGGGGGAGCGGCTCTTCTCCCGCTGGGACTTCAAGCACGTGCTGGCCAGCGGCGCGGTGGACATCATCCAGCCCGACCCGTCGCACTGCGGCGGCATCACCGAGGCCCGGAAGATCGCCTTCATGGCCGAGGCCTACGACGTCGCGCTCGCCCTGCACTGCCCGCTCGGCCCGATCGCGCTGGCCACCTGCCTGCAGATCGACGCCGGCTGCTACAACGCCTTCATCCAGGAGCAGAGCCTCGGCATCCACTACAACGAGTCCAACGACCTGCTCGACTATCTCCTCGACCCGTCGGTGTTCGCCTACGCCGATGGGATGGTCACCATCCCCACCGGTCCGGGTCTGGGCATCGAGGTCAACGAGGAGTACGTGGTCGAGCGCGCCGCTGAGGGTCATCGTTGGCGGAACCCGATCTGGCGGCACACTGACGGCTCGTTCGCGGAATGGTGACGACCGCGGCCACCGAGGGATACCGGACGGGTGGTGTCCTCGGGCTGCGACACGCCGCCAGAAGTGCAGGATGAGTGCCCACTCGGGGAAGGGGTGGGGTCCCTCAGGTCACGCTTGCCGGAAACCGGGACAATGGACGCCATGGTGAGCGAGCAGCGGGAACGAGAAGACAAGTTCGACGTCAGCCCGGGGTTCGTGGTCCCGGAACTGGTGGACCTGGTGCCCGAGGGCGGCTGGATCGAGACGGCGACCTACCAGCTGAACAACACCTACTACGACACCGCAGACGGCGATCTCGGCCAAGCCCGACTGACCCTGCGCAAACGCGTCGGGGGCCCGGACGCCGGCTGGCATCTGAAGATCCCCGCCGGAGACGCCCGCACCGAGATCCACAGCAAGTCGCGGCTGCGCACCGTTCCCAAGAGTCTGAGCGATCTGGTCCGCGGGGTGACCCGAGGACACGAGCTGACCGCCATCGCGAGCCTGCAGACCTCCCGTGACGTGCTGCGGCTGCTGACCGCACACGGCCAGCTGCTGGCCGAGATCGCCGACGACCAGGTCGAGAGCTCGACCATGGGTGCCGAGTCGTCGCTGCGGAGCTGGCGCGAGGTGGAGGTGGAGCTGGGATCGTCCGGCGACGAAGCACTGCTGACCTCCATCGGCGACCGGCTGGTGGAATGGGGCGCCACCCGTTCGACCTCGGTCTCCAAGCTGCAGCGAGCGTTGGGGGTCGAGGTGGCTCAGGTCGAACCGGACCTGGAGACCGTTGGCGCCCTGGTCGCGGCCTACGTATCGACTCAGTGCACGGAGATCGTCAACGGTGATCTCGGACTGCGGCTGGCCCGGTCGGTGGTGCACCCGACGCGGGTGGCGATCCGGCGCCTCCGGAGCACGATGCGGATCTTCGGTCCGGTCTTCGACACCGAGTTGGCGGCTGAGCTGGAGACCGAGCTGGTCTGGTACGCCGGCCTGCTGGGTGAGGTGCGCGACCGCGACATCCTGGCCGAACGGCTGCTGGATCAGGTACAGAGGCTCCCGGTGGAGTTCGTGCTGGGACCGGTGGCCGCGCACATCGAGTCGACCCTACGGACGGAGAAGACCCGGTACCTCAAGCGGGTCGACGAGGCCCTCGACAGCGAGCGCTACCTCGCCCTGTTGGAGACGCTGGACCGCTGGCGGACCGCGCCCCCACTCACCGAGCTCGCCGCCGCACCCGCGGCCGGTCTCAAGGCCTACGTCACGCAGGCCGAGCTCAAGCTGGACAAGCGGTTGCGGACGGCCCACGGTGATGCCGAGGCGCTGCACCGGGCCAGAAAGGCAGGCAAGCGGTTCCGTTACGCCGCCGAGCTGAGTGAGCCGGTGCTGGGCAAGCGGGCCGCCAAGGCCGTGACGGCGGGCAAGAAGATCCAGACCCTGCTGGGTGAGCACCAGGACAGTGTGGTGAGCGCGGTGTTCCTGCGCCGGCTCGGTGCCGCGGCCGGCACCGACCAGGGCCAGAACGGGTTCACCTACGGCATCCTGCTCGCCCGGGAGTGGCAGCGGGGCAGGGACATCCGTCACCAGCTCGAGAAGCGCTTCGGCTGACGGCCCTCGGTTAGCATGAGGCGTGCCGTCCTTGTTCCGGTCAGGGCGGGGACGCCTCCTGATCACCGTGTTCAGCCTGGCCCTGGTGATCGTGGTGATCGTGGTGATCGCTGCGGTCGCCGTGGTCGTCCGCCAGCGCAGCGCGCAGCAGTCGCGAGCCCTGTCCATCGAGGTGCTGTCGAGCCGTCCCGATGCGGTGACCGGCGGCGACGCCCGGATCAGGGTCAGGCTACCCACGGGTGTCGATGCGGCCGAGGTGACGTTCACCGTCGACAACCACGACGCCCGGGCCGAGCTGCGCGAGTCCGCCGGGGCCCTAGAGGGTGTCGTCAGCGGTTTGGCGGCGCGGACCAACACCGTGGCCGCGGCAGCGCCGGGCGCCGAGGATGCGGCACTCACGCTGACCAACCACCCCGGCACCGGACCGTTGCTCGCGGGGGCGCACGAGGAGCCCTTCATCTGCCAGACCGCACGCTTCACCCTCGTCACCGGCCAGAAGCTGGGCCAGCCGCTCGACGCCGACTGCTCGGTGAAGCCGCGGACCGACTACGTCTACCGGAGCACGACCACGAACACGTTTCGACCGCTGCCCGCGGACGGAGTCGACAACCCGGCGCAGCGGCCGCGCGACCTGGCCGTGATCGCCAACGCCGACGGGACCGGCACCCCGTTCATCGTGCGGGTGGAGACCCGCACCATCAACCGGGGGATCGCCGAGGTGGCCATGCTGGTCGACCCCGCCGACCCGGAACGCGACCCCTGGAACCACAAGCTGCTGTACACGTTCGGCGGTGGCTGCAGCGGCGGCTGGTACGTCCAGGGCACCGTAACGGGCGGCGTGCTGTCGCCGCGGCTGCTCGCCAAGGGGTACGCGATCGCCTCCAACACGCTCAACGTCTTCGGTCAGAACTGCAACGACCTGCTCGCCTCCGAGACCTTCGCGATGACCCGTGAGCAGTTCATCGAGGACCACGGTGCGCCGGCGTACACGATGGGGATCGGCTGCTCCGGCGGTTCGTACCAGGCGCACCAGATCGCCGACAACTACCCGGGACTGCTGGACGGCATCGTGGTGGGCTGCAGCTTCTCCGACGTGGGCTTCGACACCGCCCAGCTGCTGTTCGACGCCCGGCTGCTGTCGGCCTACCGGCGCAACTTCCCGGGTCGGCTGAGCCCTGAGCAGATGCGGCTGGTGACCGGCTTCGGCTCGGAGGCCGCCCTGGTGGCGATGAGCAAAGCCGCCAACCGGATGGACCCCGAGGGCGACTTCAACCGCGCCGTGCCGGTGAAAGAGCGCTACCACCCGACGACGAACCCCCGAGGCGCCCGCGCCACCCTGTGGGACCACACGGCCAACGTCTACGGGCAGTTCGGCAAGACCGGCTTCGCCCGGCGCCCGATCGACAACGTGGGCGTCCAGTACGGGCTGAAGCCGCTGCAGGACGGGGCCATCAGCGTCGACCAGTTCCTCGACCTCAACCGCGCGGTCGGTGGGCTGGACATCGACCTCACCCCGACGTCTGGTCGCACCGCCGCCGACCGCACGGCGGTGGCCGCGGCGTACGCCACCGGGCGGGTGCTCAACGGTGGCGGCGGGCTGGACGACATCCCGATCATCGACTTCCGCTCCTACACCGAGGGCCCGAGCTCGACCGACCTGCACATGCGCTACCACACGTTCGTCACCCAGGCGCGGCTGGTCGCAGCGAACGGGGACGCCGACAACGAGGTGCTGCTGACCGTGCCCGGCAAGATCGGCTTCGACCTTGAAGCCGGCGTGCTGCCGTCGGCGATCGACGGGATGGACCAGTGGATCAGCAACATCAAGGCCATCGGTCGCGCCGGGCACCGGAGCGTGGTCACCTCCAAGCCGGTCGACCTGGTGGACGCGTGCTGGACGGCTGACGGCACCAAGGTCGCGGAGAAGCAGACCTACGCCGGACCGGGGGAGTGCAACAGCCTCTATCCGTCGTTCTCATCGCCGCGGCTGGTGGCAGGCGAGCCGCTGACCGCGGACGTGGTCCAGTGCATGCTGCGCCCGGTCGACCCGACCGAATACCGGCGCTCGTTGTCCGCCGCCCAGCGGAAACTCCTGAAGACGGTGTTCCCCGCCGGAGTCTGCGACTGGAGCGTGCCGGGCCGCGGCGCCAGCAAGCCCAAGCCCTGGATCTTCGTCCAGTAGCGGCGGTCGTCCTGCCCAGCCGTCCGTCCGCCCAGCCGCTTCAGCCCAGCCGCTTCATCAGCTCGATGGCGTCGTACGGTGCGTGCACCTTCGCATCGTTGTCGAAGTAGATGTAGACGTCCTGGCCGGCTTCGGCCCAGCCGCGCACCTTCGCCGCCCAGTGGTCGAGGGCGTGGTCGCTGTACCCGCTGACGTACAGCTCGGAGTCGCCGTGGAGCCGGACGTACTGGAAGTCAGCCGTGGACTCCTCCAGATACGGCCACTTGCCCGCGGTGTCGGCCACCACCAACGCCACCTCCTTGGCGCGCAGCAACGCGAAGAACGCCGGGTCGCGAAACGTCTCGTGCCGGACCTCCACCGTGTGCCGGAGAGGCTGGTGGGGATCCTCGGCGGTCGTCAGCGCCTGGTCAGTCGGAAGGCGACCGTCGTGCCGCGCCGCGATCTCCGCCGCGGCGCCGGCCGTGCGCGGCAGCGTGTCGAAGAAGTCGGACATCCGAGTCGCGTCAAAGCCGAGGGTGGGCGGCAGCTGCCAGAGGAACGGGCCGAGCTTGGGTCCGAGTGCCAGCACCCCGGAGGCGTAGAAGTTGGGCAGCGCGGTCTCCAGCCCGGCCAGTTTCTTCAGGTGCGTGATGAAGCGGCCGCCCTTGACGCTGAAGAGGAAGTCGTCGGGGGTCTCCGCACGCCATTGCCGATAGCGTTCCGGACGCTGCAACGCGTAGAAGGAGCCGTTGATCTCGATCGAGCTGAGCCGCTGTGACGCGTACTCCAGCTCGCGCCGCTGGACCAGCCCAGGCGGATAGAAGGCGCCGCGCCAGCCGGCGTAGCGCCAGCCGGAGATGCCCACCCGGATCATGATGGCCATTGTCCACCTGACGCGTGCCGAGCGATGAGCGGCTGTGGTCGGCGGTCTCGGCTCGGAGCAGTGGTGCGTGACCCGGGTTAGCGCAACGAGGCGTCGACAAGGCAACATCGAAGGACCATGACGCTCACGTCCCTGATCCCGACCCCGCCGGAACCCGACTCGATCTACGAGGCGTTCACGGGATGGGCGACCGCGCGCGGGCTCACCCCCTACCCGGCCCAGGCGGAGGCGTTGATCGAGATCGTCTCCGGCTCCAACGTCATCCTCTCGACCCCGACCGGCTCCGGCAAGAGCCTGGTGGCCACCGGGATGCACTTCGCCACCTTGGCCACGTCCTCCGTGGACAGCCCGTCGGTCGGCGGCCGCGGCCGTACGTTCTACACGGCCCCGATCAAGGCGCTGGTCTCGGAGAAGTTCTTCGCGGCCGTGGACATCTTCGGCCACGAGCAGGTCGGCATGCTGACCGGCGATGCGAGCGTCAACGCCGGCGCCCCGATCATCTGTTGCACCGCCGAGATCCTGGCCAACATCGCGCTGCGCGAGGGCGCCGACGCCGACGTGGCCTCGGTGGTGATGGATGAGTTCCACTTCTACGCCGACCCCGACCGCGGCTGGGCGTGGCAGGTGCCGCTGCTGGAGCTGCCTCGGTCTCAGTTCCTGCTGATGTCGGCGACGCTGGGTGACGTCACCCACTTCCGGGCCGACCTCGAGCGCCGGACGGGCCGGCCGACGGCGGTCGTGACCACCGTCGAACGGCCCGTGCCGCTGCACTACGAGTACGTCACCACCGGCCTGCACGAGACGATCGAGGAGCGACTGGAGACCCATCAGGCTCCGCTCTACGTGGTGCACTTCAGCCGGGCCGCGGCGATCGAGCAGGCCCAGGCGCTGGCCAGCCTCAAGGTCTCGACCCGGGAGGAGAAGGACCAGATCGCCGACCTGATCGGTAACTTCCGGTTCACCGCGGGCTTCGGCAAGACCTTGTCGCGCCTGGTCAGGACGGGTATCGGGGTGCACCACGCGGGCATGCTGCCCAAGTACCGCAGGCTGGTCGAGCTGCTCGCCCAGGCCGGCCTGCTGAAGATCATCTGCGGCACCGACACCCTGGGGGTCGGCATCAACGTGCCCATCCGGACCGTGTTGTTCACCTCGCTCAGCAAGTACGACGGGGTGAAGTCGCGGCTGCTCAGTGCCCGCGAGTTCCACCAGATCGCCGGTCGGGCCGGGCGTGCCGGCTACGACTCGGCCGGCACGGTGATCGTCCAGGCGCCGGACCACGTGGTGGCCAACGAGAAGGCACTGGCCAAGGCCGGCGACGACCCGAAGAAGCGCCGCAAGGTGGTCCGTCGAAAGCCGCCGGAGGGGGAGGTGGGCTACGGCATGCCGACGTACGACCGGCTGGTGGCCGCCGAGCCGGAGCCGTTGGAGTCGAGCTTCGCGGTGAGCCACTCGATGCTGCTCAACGTGATCAACCGCCCGGGCGACTGCTACGCCTCGATGCGGCACCTGCTGACCACCAACGACGAGCCGCACCCGCGACAGCGGGCGCACATCCACCGTGCCCTGTCGATCTACCGTGGACTGCTGGCCGCCGAGGTGGTGGAGCGGCTGGCCGAGCCCGACGAGCTCGGCCGGACGGCCCGGCTGACCGTCGACCTGCAGCCGGACTTCGCGCTCAACCAGCCGCTGTCGCCGTTCGCCCTGGCGGCGCTGGACCTGCTGGACCGACAGTCGGAGACCTACGCGTTGGACGTGCTGTCGGTGATCGAGTCGTCGCTGGAGGACCCCAGGACGATCCTGCAGGCCCAGCGCTCCAAGGCGCGCGGCGAGGCGGTCGAGCAGATGAAGCGTGACGGGCTGGAGTACGAGGAGCGGATGGAGCTGCTCGAGGACGTCACGCACCCCAAACCGCTGAACGAGCTGCTGACTGGCGCCTTCATCACCTACGCCCGGGCGCAGCCGTGGATCGCCGACCACCAGCTGTCGCCGAAGTCGGTGGCCCGGGACCTGTCCGAGCGGGCGATGACTTTCGTGGAGTACGTCAGCTTCTACGGGTTGGCGCGATCCGAGGGCATGGTGCTCCGCTACCTGTCGGACGCCTACAAGGCGCTGCGGCAGACCGTACCGGAGGAGGCCCGGGACGAGGGCGTGGCCGACCTGATCGCCTGGCTGGGCGAGCTGGTCCGCCAGGTCGACTCCAGCCTGTTGGACGAATGGGAGAGTCTGCGCAACCCCTCGGCCGAGACGACAGCGGCGGCAAGCCCGTTGGACGACCGGACGCCGCCGGTGACCGCCAACGCCCGGGCCTTCCGGGTGCTGGTCCGCAACGCGCTGTTCCGCCGGGTGGAGCTGGCGGCGCGGCGTCAGTACTGGGACCTCGGCGAGCTGGACGGCGACGCGGGTTGGGACGTCGACGCCTGGGTGGCTGCACTGAGCCCCTATTTCGAGGAGCACCAGACGCTGCAGACCGGCGCCAACGCCCGCGGACCCGCGATGTTGCTGATCGAGGAGCTGGACGACCGCTGGCTGGTCAGGCAGATCCTCGACGACCCGGCCGGCGACCACGACTGGGGTATCAGTGCTGAGATCGACCTGCGAGCCAGTGACGACCAGGGCGTCGCCGTGCTCAGGGTCACCGACGTAGGTCGCCTCTGACGCCGAGTGGGCACCAGACCTGCACATCTGCCGGCGTGTCGCGGACTCAGCTCAGTGCGCGGAGCTTGTCCAGCAACGGCTTGGCCGCCTCGTCGAGGAACTGCTGCTGCAGCTCGTCCCCCACCTGCACGAGGGCGACGTCGGTGAACCCGGCGTCCAGGAACGGCTGGACACTCATCGCCAGCTCATCGAGATCCGGGCCGCAGGCGATGGCGTCAGCCACGTCATCGGTGCGGACGAACTGGCTCGCTCCGGCAAACCCGGCGGGCGTGGGCAGGTCCGCGTTCACCGCCCATCCTCCGGCGAACCAGCGGAACTGGTCGTGCGCCCGTTGGATGGCCTGCTCCTTGTCGGGACCCCAGCAGATCGGGACCTGGCCGATGCTGCGGGACTTGTCGGCGCCCCAGCCGCGAGCCTTGCCCCAGCCCTTGATCAGCTCGGCGTCGGGTTCGATCGCGATCAGATGGTCACCCAGCGTCGCGAACCGCTCGATGGACTTCTCACCGGAGACAGCCAACGCCAACGGGACGCCGCCCTCTGGGCAGTCCCAGATCCGGGCGGAGTCGACCCGGAAGTGTTTGCCCTCCCACGTCGTCAGCTCGCCGGTGTGCAGCGCGCGGATGATATTGACGGCCTCCACGAACATGTCCTGCCGCAGGTCGACGCTCGGCCACCCCTGCCCCACCACGTGCTCGTTCAGGTTCTCACCCGTTCCCAGACCGAGGATGAAGCGGCCGTCGGAGAGGATCTCCATCGTGGCGGCCTTCTGCGCCACCACGGCCGGGTGGTACCGGCGGATGGGCGAGGTCACGTAGGTCATCAGCTCGACCCGCTCGGTGGCCTGGGCCACGGCGCCGAGCACGGTCCAGGCGTACGGTGCGTGACCTTGCGAGGTGAGCCAGGGTGAGTAGTGGTCACTGCTCACCTCGAAGTCGAACCCCACCTCCTCGGCCTGCACGGCGTAACGAACCAGCTCTCGGGGACCGCTCTGTTCGGTCATCAGGGTGTAGCCAAAATTCGTCATAGTGCTGGTGGATACCCAGTACCGACCCGTCGAAACCGAAGCTCGCACGTCGGGGTTGACGGCCCCGGCGCGGATTGCCGGGCCACGCTACGTTGGGACCATGACGACCCCAACTGTGGACGAAATCGAGAAGGTCTCCAAGCTCATCGAGAGCAGCCGCATCGCGGTGGTGACCACAGTCGGCGAGGAAGGTCAGCTCGTCAGCCGGCCGCTCGCCATGCAACAGCGGGAGTTCGACGGGACCCTGTGGTTCTTCACCCAGGACCCGTCCCCCAAGACCGAGCAGATCGCGTTGAACGACCAGGTCAACGTTTCGCTGCAGGTCGACAAGGGGTGGGTCTCCATCGCCGGCACCGCCACCGTGTCCAAGGACCCCGCGATGATCGACGAGCTGTGGAACGCCGGCGCGGAGGCCTGGTTCGAGAACGGCAAGGACGACCCTTCAGTGGCGCTCCTGCGCGTGAAGGCCGACAGCGCCGAGTACTGGACCGTCGACAGCCCCAAGCTCGTCTCCGCGATCAAGTACGCCAAGGCGATCGTGACCGGCGCTCGTCCCGACGTCGGCGACAACGCCACCGTCAGCCTCTGATCGTCGGGCTCAGCCGGTGGAGACCGCCAAGCTGGTCAGGCTGGACGCCCGGTAGGTCGAGCCCAGCAGGGCGCGCACCCTGGCCAGGGTCTGGTCGCGCCCGGCGACCTCGACCCGCGGCACCGGGACGTTGATCTCCCGCCGTAGCTGGTCAGCGCGGGTGAGCTGCCGGTTGGCGCCGTTCGGGTCGTCAGCTTCCACCGCCAGTGCAGCCTGTTCGTCCAACACACTGGTCATCCGCCAGCGGTTGCCGAGGGCCAGATGTTCGGCGAGGCTGACGGCCTGGCGTGCCTCGGCGCTGGAGGTGTTCCCCGACAGCCGGTCCACGACGCCGAGCTGGTGCAGTGACCAGGCGACCCCCTCGCGGAAGCCGATACGCCGACTGAGCTCGAGGCCGTGGTTGAGCAGCACGTCGGCCCCCGTCAAGTCTCCTCGGTAGCGCGCCGTCGTGCCGAGATCGGTCAGCGCCGTCGCCACCGTGAGCTGGTCGCCGAGCTCCGAGGCCAGCTCGAGGGCCCGCTGACCGTAGTCCTCGGCCTCGGCGAGGTGACCGCGCAGCCACGCCACCTGGCAGAGCGATCCGAGCTGGGCTGCCGTGCCCAATGGGTCGTCGGCGCGGGTGGCCAGCACCAGACTCTGCTGGTGCAGCTGAGCCGAGACGATGTAGTCGCCGCGCTCCTGGGCGATGGATCCCAGCAGTGCGAGTGACCAGCGATGGCCGCTGGTATCCGGGGACGACGGGTAGAGGTCGAGCCCGTGCTGCACCAGGGTCTGAGCACCCTCGTAGTCGGACTGCAGCAGCGCGAGAAAACCGGCGACGGAGTACGCCGGGGCGCGGAGCGCGGCCGGCCGGCGCCGACCCGAGTCCAGGGCGGTCGCGGCGGCCGCCCGTCCCGATCGGTAGTGCCCACGTAGCTGCCACCACCGCCACTGCGCCCCCACCAGCGTCAACGCCGTGTCCTGGTCGTGCTGGACGCTCCAGCTCAGCGCCTGCTCCAGATCGCGGGCGTGCGAGTCCAGGGTGGAGGCGCTGGTGCAGATGCCCCGCCCGGTCATGCCGTACGAGGCTTGGGCGGCCAGCGCGCCGATGTGCCGGGCGAAGCGATGACCCACCACCCGGCAGCCGTGCTGGTCGGCCAGCTGTTCTTTCGCGAACTCGCGGATGACGCGAAGCAGCCGGAAGGTCGCGTCCCCGTCGATGTCGTCCTCGCGGACGACCAACGACTTGGCGACGAGCAGGGACAGGGTGACCGACGACTCGCTGGGTGAGGCTTCCGCACCCGCCAGAGCGCAGACGTCGGCCTGGGTGAACCGATCGGCGTAGACCGACAACCGGGCCAACATCGTCTGCTCCGCCTCGCTCAGCGAGGGAAAGCTGTCACCGATGATGATGTCGGCCAGTCGTCGGTCGGCGTCGGCCCCGGTCACCAGCACGCTGAGCGACGCGCTGAGGGTGTTGGCCAGCTCGGTGATGGCCCAGACGGTGGTTTGCGCGGCTGCAGCCTCCAGGGCCAGGGGCAGACCGTCGACCTGATGACAGATCCGAGCGATGGCTGCGGTGTCGTCGAACGATGGGGGATCTCCGTCCCGATCCGCCTGACCGGGTAGCGACGCGCGGGCCCTGAACAGCCGGGTCGCCGGCGAGTCGTCCAGGTCCAGCGGCGACCCGTCGGGCGCCAACCGCGGCAGAGCCAGGGGTGGTACGGCGACGAGAACCTCGCCCGAGACCCGCAGCCGTTGCCGGCTGGTCACCACGATGGTGACGGCCGAGGTGCCGGCGAGCAGCTGGTCGGCCACAGCGGCGACCACCCCGAGGTTGGCGTCCGCGCC
This sequence comes from Propionibacteriales bacterium, assembly GCA_038238065.1. Lineage (GTDB taxonomy): Bacteria > Actinomycetota > Actinomycetes > Propionibacteriales > Propionibacteriaceae > Microlunatus. The sequence continues at coordinate 31,525 of JBBRYD010000008.1, forward strand.
GTCGATGACCAGCAGCAGGGCGGCATCACCGATCGAGCTGGACACCGCGTCGACCGAGTCGGAGCCGGCCGACCCGACCGCTCGGGCCAGTGCGGCGACCAGGTCGGGAACACCGCTCGACTCGGCGGCGACCAGCCACCGCACGCCGGCGGCGAACCGGCCCTTGGCCGCCTGCGCGCCAGCCACGGCCAGTCGGGTCTTCCCCACGCCGCCGGGCCCGGTGAGGGTGATGAGCCGAGGCGCCTCAGGCTGCAGCAACCGCACCAGCTGGGAGAGGTCCTCGTCGCGACCGATCAGCGCGTCGCCGTATCGGGGCAGGAGACACTCGGGCGGCACCCGAGAGGTGACGGTGGCCAACAGGGCGTCGCGTTCGTCATCGCGCAACCGCAGCGCATCCGCGAGCAGCCGCAGGGTCGTGACCCGAGGCGTACGGAGGCCCCGTTCGAGCAAAGAGATGGCTTCGGTGCTGAGACCGGCACGGCGCCCGAGACTCTGCTGAGAAAGGCCTTGATGCCGTCGAAAACGACGCAGCTCGTCGCTGAAGGAGGTGATGACGGGCTCGCTCTCGCTCGATCGGCGGTTCCCCCCAGGCCGTGGATCACAGCCTAACGCCTCAGACATTGTTCGGTCATTGTCCGTGTCTAAGAATTGTTCATCGGGGTAGGTATCGGACATCCTGAGTCGTAGCTGAGCGACGACCCACTAGGCCGCGGGCCATGTATCTGATAGTCAGGACTCATGACGGACCAGGAGCCAGGGGCGGCGCGATGAAGTGGATTCTCCTGGTCGTGATCGTGCTGATCGTGGTGCTGGCCCTGGGATTGTGGCGGCGGACCGTCAATGTTCCAGGGCCACCCGACCGGACCCCGGTCCACGAGCAGCCGCCGCCCGTCCAGGCCGCCGAGGCCGGAGTGGACGAGGTCGTCGCCGCCCCCGCCACCGAGACGAGGCCGGCGGGACATCTCGACGACTCCGCGGTGGATCCGTCGGAAGACTGGTGGCCGGACTCCGGCGCCGTTCCCCCCGAGAGAAGTTAGGTCACCTCAGCGACCGGTGGCGCAAGGCTCGTGGGCGCGGATCGCGGCCCTGGGAGCGATGCCGCAGGCTAACTTGGGCTGGTGACCGGCGACGCGACAGCATCCGACCAGCCCTTCGACCCGAGTCTGTGGCAGGCGGTGCCCGGCTTCGAGCTGACCGACGTCACGTACCACCGGGCCGTCGACGCGCCCGTGGTGCGTATCGGCATCGACCGGCCGGAGGTACGCAACGCCTTCCGCCCGCACACCGTGGACGAGCTCTACCGGACGCTCGACCACGCCCGCACCTCGTCCGACGTCGGCTGCATCCTGCTGACGGGTAACGGTCCGTCGGCCAAGGACGGCGGCTGGGCGTTCTGCAGCGGCGGCGACCAGCGGATCCGTGGCCGGGCCGGCTACCAGTACGCCGACGGTGACGATGGCGCCTCGGTCGATCCCGCCGCCCTCGGTCGGTTGCACATCCTGGAGGTGCAACGGCTGATCCGCTTCATGCCCAAGGTGGTGATCGCCCTGGTCAACGGCTGGGCCGCCGGCGGAGGGCACAGCCTGCACGTGGTCTGTGACCTGACGCTGGCCAGTGCTGAGCACGCCCGGTTCAAGCAGACCGACGCCGACGTCGGCTCCTTCGACGGCGGCTTCGGCTCGGCCTACCTGGCCCGTCAGGTCGGTCAGAAGTTCGCCCGCGAGATCTTCTTCCTCGGCGAGGTCCACGACGCGGACGACGCGTACCGGATGGGGATGGCCAACCTGGTCGTGCCGCACGCCGACCTGGAGGCCGTCGGGCTCGAGTGGGGGAAGAAGATCTGTGCGAAGAGTCCAACGGCGATGAGGATGTTGAAATACGCGTTCAACGCCATCGACGACGGGTTGATCGGGCAGCAGGTCTTTGCCGGTGAGGCGACCCGGCTGGCGTACATGACCGACGAGGCGGTCGAGGGGCGGGACTCGTTCCTCGAGAAGCGCGCGCCCGACTGGTCAGCGTTCCCGTACTACTACTGAGCTCCAGCTGCGGCGACGCCCCTCAGTCGACCACGCCGTACAGCCGGTCGCCCGCGTCACCGAGGCCGGGCACGATGTAGCCCACCTCGTTGAGCTTCTCGTCGACCGCGGCCACGACCAGGGTGCAGGGTACGGCCAGGTCCTCCAACAGGTGGCTCAGCCGGTCGATCCCCTCCGGGGCGGCGAGGATGCAGATGCACGTGATGTGATCCGCGCCGCGCTTCTGCAGGAACTGCACCGCCGCGGCCAGGGTGCCACCGGTGGCGAGCATCGGGTCGAGGACGTAGCACTGGCGCCCTGACAGGTCGTCGGGCAGCCGCTCAGCGTACGTCGAGGCCTCCAGGGTGACCTCGTCGCGGACCATGCCCACAAAACCCACCTCGGCGGTCGGGATCAGTCGGGTCATCCCTTCCAGCATGCCGAGTCCGGCGCGGAGGATCGGTACCACCAGCGGCCGTGGCGACGACAGCTTGACGCCGTGGGCCTCGGCCACCGGGGTCTGCACCGTGTACGGCTGGACCCGCACCTCGCGGGTGGCCTCGTAGACCAGAAGGGTGACCAGCTCTTCGGTCAGTCGCCGGAAGGTCGGTGAGTCGGTCTCCCTGTCCCGGAGGGTGGTGAGCTTGTGCGCGACCAAAGGATGTTCCACGATGACGAGTTCCACGCGTGAACGCTATCGACTTCCGCGCCTGCGTGGGTGACGGCACGGCGATTGTTCCCTCGGGGGCGGGGGATCGCTGCGTTGGCGTCGCCGTGACGGCCATGACACGATGGACGCGGGCACAGGGTGTCCGGGTGAGGTCGAGGGAGTGAGATGTCGGACATCGATAGCGAGGAGTACGAGACGTTCGGCTTCGGTTCCGCCGCGCGTGAGGGTCAGCCTCCGGCGGTGGCCAAGTCCGACGACGACACCGATGCCGAGGACCTCGACGATGACGATGACGATGACGACGAACCCGAGGATGCTTCCGAGGACGAGATCGACTTCGTCATCGCGGCATATCGCGAGGACGGTCAAGCGCTGGTCCAGGCGCTGAACAAGTATCTGGCGAACGACCTCGAAGAGCTCATCATCCAGTTGCGACGGCTGCCCGGAGACGCCGGTGCCATCGGATACGTCAGCCTGGTCGAGGAAGTCTTCGTGATCGTGCGCGTGCGCGGTCGCCACGTCCAGGTGCTGCTCTCCGACGGTGGTGCGGCCGCTGACTGGCCGATCGCCCGTGACGTCGCCGACCTGCTGGAGGCCGAGATCCCCGACGAAGACGACGACGCAGAGCCGATGGGTGACCTAGGGCTGTTGGCCGACCTCGGGCTGGGCGAGTTCGACCTGGGCGCCATCATCGACAACCTGGACCTGAGCAGCGACCAGATGCTGATCCAGGTGGCCGAGAAGATCAAGATCGGTCCCCAGTTCCGCCGGGTGGCCGAGGCCGCTTTCGCCAACTAGCCGCGTGGCCAGCCAGTGGGATCCGGCGATGCGGATCGCCATGGAGCAGGCCGCGCTTGCGGAGTCCCACGGTGACGTGCCCATCGGCGCCGCGCTGCTGGGCCCCGCCGGCGACGTGGTCGCTGTCGCCGGCAACCAACGGGAGCTGACCGGCGACCCGACGGCGCCCGCCGAAGTCTTGGTGCTGCGGGCGGCCGCCGCCGCGGCCGGGTCCTGGCGGCTGGACGACTGCACCCTGGTGGTGACGCTGGAACCCTGCACGATGTGTGCCGGTGCGCTGGTGCTGGCGCGTATCCGCCGTCTGGTGTTCGGGGCCTACGACCACAAGGCTGGTGCCGTGGCCTCGCTCTGGGACGTGGTGCGCGACTCCCGGCTCAACCACCGGGTCGAGGTCACCGGCGGCATCCTCGAGGTCGAAACCGGTCAGATCCTGGCCGATTTCTTCGCTTCCCGGCGCTGACCGCGGCGAACTGACCACTCGATCGGTTTCCGGAGCGATGGTGGTCTCGACCCTTGATCGAGGGGCGACCTTGCCGCGGTCCGTCCACGCCACCGGACCACGATTCGCCCCGGAGGCCCTCCGTTGGGTAATCTCTCCCGCGGTGGCGTGTCTGAGCGGCCTAAAGAGCGCGCCTCGAAAGCGCGTGAGGGTCAAACCTCCGAGAGTTCAAATCTCTCCGCCACCGCCAGCCTGACCAGTGCGGATGCCGGTCAGCGCATCATGCGCTGACCGGCGTTCGACGTCATGGTCTCGACGGTGGTCTCAACTGGGGCCCCGAAAGCCGTCGAGGATCGCACGCGTGCGACCCGGCCGAGACGGTCCTCTAGCGTGATCGGATGCCGGAACGTCTCGACTGGCTGTCGCCCGAGCCCTACTCGGCAAGGATGCGCATCGCCCGTGCGGACGAATGCGCATCCGCGGAGGGTGAGCTCGCTGGTCCGTGGTCCTTCGAGGAGCCGCTCGTCCTAGAGCAAGTTCAGCGCGGCGACCGCTTCACCATCCGAGTCCAGGCGATCCGGCCGATTACTCCTCGCATCTCTGACCGATCACCTGGCTGGGGGCTGAGCAAGCAGCTCACGGACCGTGCGCGGCTCGCGACCGAGAAGCTCACCGAGCAGCGGATCGGTGCCGGCGAAGCGACCTTCCTGTGCAGCCTGGTAGATCCCGAGGGAGAACCGCGCCACAAGTTCCTGCGAGCCGTGGGCGACCTGTGCGGCGATCCACTCGTTCTCTCCCAGAACCACGCGCTCGACGGTGCGGCCGGTGAGCTCCGACGCGATCGCGGCGACGTCCTCGAACGTGACCGCGGTGCCCGCGGTGAGAGTCGTCGGACCGTCGTACGCGCCGTTCGAGGTGAGGATGATCGCGGCGGCTTCCGCGGCGTCCTCGCGGGCCGTCCACGACACTGGTCCGTCGGCGGGCACTGCGATGGTGCCGGTCTCGCGCCACTTTCCCGTCAGCCAATTGAGGCTATGCGCGTAGAACCCGTTGCGCAGCGACGTCCACGGCACGCCCGACTCGGCGAGCAATCGCTCGGTCTGAGCGTGATCCCGAGCAGGGCGAAACGGGCTGTCCAGTCCCGCGCCCTGGTGACTGGTGTACAGGATGCGGCCCACCCCCGCTGCAACGGCCGCGTCGATCGCGGCCCGATGAAGGCTCACCGCGTCGGCACCCGGGTCGCTCGACGACACGAGCAGCAGTTGGTCCGCTCCGGCGAAAGCTTTCGGCAGCGAACCCGGGTGGGCGTAGTCGCCGTGGCGTACCTCCACCCCGAGCGCCGCGAACCGCTCAGCCTTCCCGACGTCACGCACGGCGATGGCGATGTCCTCGGCGGACACGCGCCCAAGCAGCTGGTCGACGGTCGCGCCGTTGAGTGCGCCGGTGGCTCCGGTGACGATGATCATGGACTACCCCTTCGCGGTACCAATGGAATCACCGATAGCTTAACAGCGGAATCACAGCGATACCAAAGTTGCGGTAGCGTTGGAACGTGAGTGGTGGTGTGGAGGTTGGCGTCCAGGTCAACACGCGATCGAAGATCATCGACGTCGCAGCTCGCCTCCTGCAGGAACACGGGCCGGGCGCCGTCACCACACGAGGCGTTGCTCAGGGCGCGGGAGTCCAAGCGCCGACCATCTACCGCCTGTTCGGAGACAAGAACGGATTGCTCGACGCGGTGGCCGAGCACGTCATGGCCACTTACGTGTCAGCAAAGCAGGTTGTTGAGGCGGCGTCGACCGAAAACACCGACCCACTGGAAGACCTGCGCGCCGGGTGGCACACGCAGATCGAGTTTGGGATCGCCAACCCCACCCTCTTCACGCTGCTGAGCGTCCCGGGCCACGGGCTGCACTCACCGGCCGCACAAGCGGGTCTCAAGATCCTGCAGTCCCGGGTTCGCCGCGTCGCGTCGACCGGACGGCTCCGCGTCAGCGAGCAGCGGGCCGTCGACCTCATTCGAGCAGGCGGAACAGGGGCAGTGCTCGTTCTCCTCTCCAAACCGGCCGATGAACGCGACGGCCGTCTCGCCGAGACGATGTACGAGGCGGTCCTGCGACAAATCCTCACCGACGCACCAGAGCTGCCCGGGAGTGTCCCCGTGACGGCCGCAATCGCCCTCGGCGCCGTCGCTCCCGAACTGGACATGCTCAGCCGGGCGGAACGTCAGCTCCTGTCGGAATGGCTCAACCGCGTGATCGACACCCACTCACTGGATCGGCCGACCAAATAGAGGCATTGGGGGAACGAGCGCCTTGTCGTAGCCCGTAGACGAGCTTCACCGGCTGCTGGGGAGCTGCGCGGTCGGCTCGATGGGAGCGGTCTGCGCCGCAGGACCCTCGTCGAGGGTCACGGTGTCGCCGACGCGAAACCCCCCGGCCGCGTCGCAGAGAACCGTAGCGGCGAGCAGCAGCCCTCGGGTCCGAGCGGTCGCGGCGAACTGGGCTTCGCCACGAAGCTCGGAGGCAAGGACTTCCAGAGCCTCAGCCAGGTGTTCCGTCGCCAACTCCGCACCCAGCTCGTCGCGCCGATGGAGCCAGAGAGCGAACCACGCAACGGCCTCCTCCTCGGTTCGACGGCCCATCTCCGCGACGACGTCGGTCGGCAGGTCCAGTTGACTTGTCACCACGTTCCCCCTGATCAGCGTCCAGCCCGGCCCATGTGCCTGTGGTGTACCCCCTGCCCGCCGGCGCTACCACTTCTGAGGTGATGAATTCTCGTTACCCCGCCGAGGCGAACATCCGCCCGTCAGGGTCGAGCTTGGCCAGCAGCCGGCTCGAGATGTCGGCCAGCTGCTGGATCTCCGCAGCCGACAGCGCGTCGATCACGAACGAGCGCACCGTGGCCACGTGACCAGGAGCGGCGTTGACGACCTTCTCCCAGCCGGCCAGGGTCAGCGTGACGTTGGTAGCCCGACGATCACTTGGGCAGGGGGAGCGCACGACGAAGCCGGCTCTCTCCAGCCGGCTGACGACCCGGGAGAGTCGAGCGAGCGTGGCGTTGGTGCGGGCGGCCAGGCCGGTCATCCGCAACGTGCGTTCGGGGGCGTCGGACAACATCGCCAGGACGAAGTAGTCGAAATGGGTGAGGTTGTGGTCGGCCGAGAGCTGAGCGTCCAGCACGCCGGGAAGCAGCTCGAGGACGGCCGCAAACTTCAGCCACGCATCGTGCTCGTCGGTGTTCAGCCACCTCGTCTCGGTCGCGGTCATGGTCCTAGTCTAGCAAAGAGGTTGTACCTACAACTAAAACGTGGTAATTTACTTGTACATACAACCAAAACCGAACCCTCCCACACCACCACGCCACGATCGGAACACGATGGACCTCGACAACCCAGCCACGGGCGAGTTGCTCGCCGCTGACACCGCCATGGGTGCGGTCACCCTCCGCGTCGCCGACCTGGACGCGATGACGGCGTACTACCGCGATGCCGTCACGCTGACGGTGCTGGCGCAGGAGAGCGGACGCAGCATCCTGGGTCGCGGTCGGACGCCGATCGTGATCCTGGAGCACGCACCTGAGCTGAAGCACGCCGGACCCCACGAGGCCGGGCTCTTCCACACCGCGATCCTGTTCGAGACCGAGGCCGACCTCGCCGCCGCGGTCTACTCAGTCGCCTCGCGCCATCCCCGGACGTTCACCGGGAGCGCCGACCACCTGGTCAGCAAGGCCTTCTATTTCGACGACCCCGAAGGCAACGGCATCGAGCTCTACTGGGACCGCGACCGGAGCCAGTGGAGCTGGACGCACGGACGGGTGGAGATGGCCTCGCTGCAGCTCGACCCGAGTGCTTTCCTGCGGGACTACGTCACCGATGAGGCGGTGGCTCAGACGAGCAGCCGCCCCGCTACGGTGGGACACGTGCACCTGAGCGTGGGTGATGTACCCAGCGCCCGGACGTTCTACGTCGACCAGCTCGGTTTCGAGACGACCAGCGAGTTCGGCTCCCAGGCGCTCTTCGTCAGTGCCGGCCACTACCACCACCACCTGGCCATGAACACCTGGCACAGTGCCGGCGCCGGCCGACGTCGCTACACCCTGGGCCTCGGCCTGGTCAGGATCGAGGTGCCGTCCACCGACGACTTCGGCGCGCTGGAGGAACGGCTGGTCCACCACGGCGTGTCCATCCACGACGACGGCCGCATCCTCGGGTTCGAGGATCCCTGGCTGAACCGTATCGAAGTCACCGCCAAGGGGGTCTAGGAGCAGCCTCGGGTCCGTCCCGCGGCGCTCGACTCGCGCGCGTTACCTCGATGTGGTCTGATCGGGTACCCACCCCCAGCGCGCAGTGAGCGCCATCGTCAGGAGGAGCCGTGTTCGATTTCGACGGCATCCTCCTGCTGGGTGCGGTGGTGCTCATCGTGGCCATCGTCTCGGCCCGGGTCGGAGCTCGGGTGGGGCTGCCGTCGCTGTTGCTCTTCCTGGGCCTCGGCATGCTGATGGGCGACTCCGGCCCGTTCCTGCACATCAGCTTCAACGACGCCAACCTGGCTCGGGACCTCGGGTTCGGTGCGCTGGTGCTGATCCTGGCCGAGGGTGGCATGACCACCCGCTGGTCCGACATCAAGCCCTCGATCGGGATGGCGTCGGCCCTGGCCACGGTCGGGATCGCGGTCAGCGTGGGGCTGATGACGCTCTTCGGCCACTTCGTGCTCGGCCTCGACGTCTGGATCGCGGTCCTGCTCGGCGCGGTGACCTCGCCGACCGACGCGGCCGCCGTCTTCTCCGTGCTCCGGAACGTACCCATCCCGCACCGACTCCGCGGGGCCCTCGAGGCCGAGTCCGGCCTCAACGACGCTCCCACCGTGCTGCTGGTCATCGTGGCCAGCGCTGACGCCGCGCACGGGTCCGCGCAGGAGCCGTTGCCCGCGCTGGTGGGGCTGATCGCGGCCGAGCTGGTCGGCGGGCTGGTGATCGGCATCGCCCTCGGCTGGCTGGGAGTCTGGATCCTCCGTCGCGTGGCCCTGCCGTCCAGCGGCCTCTATCCCCTCGCGGCGCTGGTCTGGACCGTCTTCTCGTACGGCGTCGGCGCGGCGGCGCACACCAGTGGCTTCGCCGCGGTCTACGTCTGCGCCCTGATGCTGGGCAACGCGCAGCTGCCCCACCGCGGCGCCACCCGCTCGTTCGTGGAGGGGATCGGCTGGATCGCCCAGATCGGGCTGTTCGTGATGCTCGGTCTTCTGGCCACCCCGAGCCGCGTCTCGTTAAGGGCCGTGCTCGTCGCCCTGGCCGCAGGCTTCTTCCTGACCTTCATCGCCCGCCCCATCTCGGTCTACCTGTCCACCGTCTGGTTCACGGTGCCCGTACGCGAGCAGGTCTTCTTGTCCTGGGCCGGACTGCGCGGTGCGATCCCCATCATCTTGGCCACCATCCCCCTCTCGGACGGGATCGGGAGTGCGACGTTCCTGTTCGACGTCGTGCTCGTGTTCGTGGTGGTCTTCACCTGTCTGCAGGCTCCGACGCTGCCGTTCGTGGCTCGGAGGCTGGGTCTGATCGACGACGAGGCGGCGCGCGACGTCGAGGTCGAAGCGGCTCCACTGGACAAGATCTCGGCCGACATGCTGCAGGTCCGGATCCCGCCGGGGTCGCGGCTCAGCGGGGTGGAGATCGGCGAGCTACGGCTGCCCAAGCACACCGTCGTGTCCTTGGTGATCCGTGATGCGGCGCCGTTCAGCCCGGCCCCCCGGGAACGGATCAAGGTCGGCGACGAGCTGTTGATCGTCACCCCGACCGCTCAGCGGCTGGTCACCGAGAAACGGTTGCGTGCCCTCGGGCGGGGCGGGAGGTTGGCCGGTTGGGAACGCCCGCGCGCCTGAGGGGGGCTCGACCGGACCTTCAGTTGTTCAGGGCGGCGGTGGAAGCGACCTGCGGCGGTAGGCAGACCGTTTTGGCCTTCACCGAATACGCCGGCTTCGCCTTCTTGTTGAAGCCGCCGTAGTCGTTGCCCACCAGTACGTCGACCGAGTGGTCGGCTCTCTTGTCGACCTTGATCTTGGACTTCTTGAAGAAGCTCTGCACCAGGAGCACCTCGGGGTTCTTGGCGCCCGCCCCGACGACGATCGTCTGTTCGATCTTCTGACCCGTGTTGCCGGTGCTGGACACCTTGAAACCCCTCGAGCGCAGCGAGCGGCCCACGTCGCCGGCCAGGCCCTTCTTCGTACCGCCGTTGTAGACGCTCACCGTCACCTGGGTGGAACGCAGCACACCCGCACTGACCTTCTGGTTCACGCACGGCGTCGGGGGCGTCGGCGGTACCGGCTTCAGCAGGTTCGTATAACCCCACCAGGCCCCGTAGCAGAGCACGCCCAGCAGTACGAGCAGTGTCAGGGGCGTCCGAACCATCCGGAAGACGCGACCTATCACCGCAAGGCTCCTCTGTGTCGGTCGCCCGACGTCTGTGCTGGTCCGCGCGAGCCTACCTGCACCAAGCGCTACTTCAGTTCAAGAACGCGCGCATGCATGGTCTGACGTTGTTGCAGGGCGGCCCGCAGCGCCCGGTGCAACCCGTCCTCGAGGTAGAACTCACCGCGCCAGGACACCACGTGGGCGAACAGGTCGCCGTAGAAGGTCGAGTCCTCTTCGAGCAGCGCTTCGAGATCCAGCGTGCGCTTGGTGGTGACCAGCTGATCCAGGCGCACCTGATGGGGCGCAATGGCGGCCCACTGCTTCTGCACGTAGCCATGATCTGGATACGGGCGAACGTCCCCGACGCGCTTGAAAATCACTGTGACACTCTAGTCAAGATTGGGAACCCTGCCGAACACGACATCGTTACGATTCACCTGTGACTGATTCCGCTGCTGTGATGTCCGACGCCGTGAAGGCCATCGTCCGGGGCTACACCTTCGACGAACCGGCTATCGACCTGGGCGTGGTGATGGAGGAAGATGTCCCCATCCCAGCGGCGGTGGTGCGGATCCCGCTGGCCATGCTGAACCGGCACGGGCTGGTCTCCGGCGCCACCGGCACGGGCAAGACCAAGACGCTGCAGCTGATGGCCGAGCAGATCTCCGCTGCCGGTGTGCCGGTGTTCGCCGCCGACATCAAGGGTGATCTGTCCGGCATCGCCTCCCCGGGCGACGGCAACGAGAAGCTGCTCGCCCGAACCGCCAAGATCGGTCAGGACTGGAAGGCGACGGCGTGCCCGACCGAGTTCTATGCGCTCGGCGGCCAGGGCCATGGTGTGCCGCTCCGCGCCACCATGAGCTCGTTCGGTCCGGTCCTGCTCTCCAAGGTGCTGGGTCTGAACGCCGTCCAGGAGTCCTCGATCGGGCTGGTCTTCCACTACGCCGACACGATGGGGCTCCCGTTGCTGGACCTGGCGGACCTCCGGGCTGTCCTGCAGCACCTGACCAGCGACGAGGGCAAGGCAGAGCTGAAGGACATCGGCGGGCTGAGCGCGACCACGGTCGGGGTGATCCTGCGTTCGCTGATCACCTTCGCGGACCAGGGAGCCGACGCGTTCTTCGGCGAGCCCGAATTCGACACGGCCGACCTGCTGCGTGTCACCCGGGACGGAAAAGGTGTCGTCTCGCTGCTCGAGCTGCCCAACCTGCAGGACCGACCCGCCGTGTTCTCCACCTTCTTGATGTGGCTGCTGGCCGACCTGTTCCACGACCTGCCTGAGGTCGGTGATGTCGACAAGCCGCGCCTGGTCTTCTTCTTCGACGAGGCCCACCTGCTGTTCAACGACGCCTCGAAGGCGTTCCTGGACGCGATCGCGCAGACGGTCCGCCTCATCCGTTCCAAGGGTGTCGGCATCTTCTTCGTCACCCAGACCCCGAAGGACGTGCCCGACGACGTGCTGGCCCAGCTGGGGTCACGGGTCCAGCACCAGCTGCGGGCGCACACGCCCAACGACGCCAAGGCACTCAAGCAGACGGTGGCCACCTTCCCCAAGTCGCACTACGACCTCGGCGAGACGCTGCAGCAGCTGGGGATCGGCGAAGCCATCGTCACGGTGATGGACCCCGACGGCGCGCCGACACCCGTGGCCTGGACCCGGATGCGGGCACCGCAGTCCCTGATGGCGCCGACGCCCGAGGATCAGCTCGAGACCGGCATCGCGGCCTCCGCCATGACCGCCAAGTACGGGCAGGCGATCGACCGCGAGTCGGCCCGGGAGATGTTGGCCCGCAAGCTCGAGGCGGGGGCCGCGGCCGCTGAAGCCGATCGGCAGGCCGTCGAGGCCGCGCAGCAGGTGGCCGAAGCCGACAAGGCGGCCGCCGCGCAGGCCAGGCGTGACGAGACGGCGCGGGTCCAGGCCGAGCGCAATGCGCCCGCGCCGCGCGGCCGGGCCCGGCAGCAGAAGAGCGTGGTGGCCGAGGTCCTCGAGTCGGGGGCTTTCCGGCAGTTCACCCGCACGGCGGCCGGCCAGATCGCCCGCAGCCTCTTCGGTACCGGGCGGAAACGGTGACACCGCCCTCGGACGGGGCGTCCGGCGCGGCCCCGGAGCGGGTGCTGGTCACCGGGTCGAGCGGTGGTCTCGGACGGGCGGTGACGGCGGACTTCCTGGCCGCCGGCTACGAGGTGGTCGGTGCGGACCGCGTCGCACCTGACCGGGTGCCCGAGGGCATGACGCACCTCGACTGGGACGGTCGCGACCTGGAGACGCTGGTCACGGCGCTGGAGGACTGCCGAGCGATGGTGCACCTCGCCGCGATACCCACACCCGGTCAGCACCCGGACGAGGTGGTGTTCGGCAACAACACCACCGCCACCTTCGCCGCGCTGGCCGCAGCGTCACGGGCGGGAATCCGGCGGGTGGCCACAGCTTCGAGCGTGTCGGCCTACGGGATGCCCTGGTCGCCGCAGCCCACCCAGGCCGTCTACCTGCCGCTGGACGAACAGCACCCGATGAGGAACTACGACCCGTACGGGCTGTCCAAGGAGGTGGACGAGCGCACCGGGGCGATGTTTGCCCGGCGGGAGGGGATGTCGATCGCGGCACTGCGGTTCCACTGGATCGCCACTCGGGAGGCCCAGCTGGAGCGGGTTGCCGACCTGCGGACCAACCGCGACTGGCCGACGCAGCTGCGTGAGCTATGGGGCTACATCGACCTGCGCGACGCTGCCCGTGCCTGTCGACTCGCCGTGGAGGCCTCGCGGGAGACGCCGTACGGCTTCGTGCCGATGAACATCGTGGCGGCGGACTCGCTGACCGACGAGTCCATCGCCGACCTGGTGACGGCGCACGCACCCCAGATCGAGCTGCGCGCGCCGCTACCACCCGGTCGCGGCGCCTTCGACATCAGTCGAGCCCACGAGGTGATCGGATGGGTCCCGCAGCACTCCTGGCGTGACTGACGGGGTGATCAGTCGCGGTAGTACGAACCGCTCTCGAGATCCTCGACCAGGGTAGGACCGGTGGGGGTCCAGCCGAGGAGCTGCTGGGTGATCGCGCTGGACGAGGCGAGGTCCATCGCGAAGAAGGTGCCGACGAAACCGAAGTGTTCGTGGGCGTCCTCGGGGGCGATCGAGGTGGTGGGGAGGTCGAGACCGCGACCGATCGCCTCGGCGATCGCCTTGCTCGACACGCTGCTCTCGCCGACGGCGTGCAGGAGAGCGCCGGCGGGTGCCTTCTCCAGACCGAGGCGGACCATCCTCGCGGCATCACGTCGGTGCACGGCTGCCCACCCGGTCGAGCCGTCGCCGACGTAACCGGAGACTCCCTTCGCGCGGGCTGCGGCCACGATGTAGGAGATGAAGCCGTGGTCACCGTCGCCGTGCGTGGTGGGGGCGAAGCGAAGGCTGATCGACCGGACGCCACGCGCGATGTAGTCGAGCGCCAGGTTCTCCGTCCCGCCGCGCGGAGCATCCGGACCGCTCCACGGGGCGCGGTCGTTCTCGGTCGAGGGACGCCCAGCCGCGAGGCCGGCGACTCCGGACGCCAGCAGGAACGGCCGGTGCGACCCGGCGAGCGCATCGCCGAGGGTCTCCACGGCGGCGCGCTCGGCGCGATTGGACTCTGCGGGGTCGGCCCAGTCGTGCTTGTTCGCCAGGTGCACGACGGCGTCCGCGTCGGCTGATCCCGCCCGCAGACTGTCGAGGTCGTTGAGGTCGCCGCGGAGCACTGTCGCTCCCTGGGCCTCGAGGGCGGACGCAGAGGCGTCGGAACGAGCGAGGCCGGTGACCGCGTGACCCGTGCCGAGCAGCTCCTCCACGGTGGCGGAACCGATCCAGCCGGATGCGCCGGTGACAAAAACGTTCATGGGACGTGAGCTCCTCTGAGGCCGACCGAGTGGATAGGCCGATGGTGCCGGTGACTGATGTCAGTGACTGCTATGAAAGCCTACACCTCGATATCAGCCACTGTCATCACTAGACTGAGGTCATGGTCCGATGGGAGCCCGGTGCTCGGGAGCGACTGCAGGTGGCAGCGCTGGATCTCTACGCCAACCGTGGGTTCGAGCAGACGACGGCTGCGGACATCGCGCTGTCGGTCGGACTGACCGAGCGAACCTTCTTCCGATACTTCGCCGACAAGCGCGAGGTGCTGTTTCACGGCCAGGAGCTGTTCCAGCAGGTGTTCCTGGACGGAGTGGCCGCGGCGCCCGAGGGTTCGTCCGCGCTCGACGCCGTGGCCTTCGCGCTGCGCACCGCAGCGTCGTTCTTCCCCGACGATCGCCGACCTCATGCCCGCCTCCGGCAGTCGATCATCGTCGCCAACCCGGGGTTACAGGAGCGCGAGCTGCTGAAGATGGCGTGGCTCGCTGCAGGCATCGCGGAGGCCTTGCGCCAGCGCGGCATCATCGAGCCACAGGCGACCCTCGCTGCCGAAGCCGGTGTCACGGTGTTCGGCGTCGCCTTCCGGCAGTGGATTGCCGAGCAGGAGGAACGTTCTCTCGCCGACATCGAGCTCGAGATCCTGGGTGATCTGCGGGCCCTGTCGACGGCCCCGCGCTGACCTCGAGACGTCGAGACGTCGAGACGTCGAGACGTCGAGCAGGACCTGATCACGCCGACCAGAGACGGACATCCCCGGCACTCGGTCTCGAGTGTCGGGGATGTCGTCGGGTATCGAGCGCTACCGCGCGCCGCCGGGCTGCGGCCCGACCACGGTCAGGCGGTCTTGGTCGCGACTGCAGGGGCTCGGCGCCGGACCGGCCGCCGCCGCGCCTTCTGCTCCGGGCTCGACTTCAA
Source organism: Propionibacteriales bacterium (assembly GCA_038238065.1). GTDB lineage: Bacteria > Actinomycetota > Actinomycetes > Propionibacteriales > Propionibacteriaceae > Microlunatus. The sequence goes on from JBBRYD010000008.1 coordinate 46,649, forward strand.
CTCCGCCACGGCCTGGAGCAGGGCGTACCGCTCCGCCGCGAGCTCGCTGACCGTGACGCCGGATCGGTTGAGGTGGACGCCGGGCACGTAGCGGTCGTGGGCGTTCCAGGGGTTGTAGCCGTTCGCTGCTTGGTCCGAGCTGCTGTTCATGCCGTTCTCCTGTCGCATCGATTGACATCACTATGACATCACACTGACGTCATAGTCAAGCCATAGTGACATCTACTGATGTCATCGCTGAGCCCAGACTGCGCCGGGGCAGGTCAGGGCGAAGGGTTTGTTGAGGGCTGAAGCCGTGCTCGGACGGCCCACCACAGGGGCCGCGGGCAGCAGAAACCAGGTCACGGCACGACCGTGACGTCTGGTCCTGAGCTAGACGAGACTCCCGAAGGCAGCGCTCGTGGTGTAGCAGACATCCACCGCGCTGAACGGCGTCACGTGCATCGGAGCTGACGCAGTCTTGGAGAGATCCACAGTCGGGCACCCCCTTTCCTGAGCTGGTCCATCATGGAGGCGCAGCCTCGTGCGCTCCCACCACGGTAGGGATCGTGTGCGCCGACCACAACCGCATTAACCGGCACTGGAGCGGTCTCGACGAGGCGGCCCGGTCAGCGCGCGGGTTGTGGCTGACGGAGGGCGTAGCCGCCGGCGCGTTTGACCACCGGCCAGCTCTGAACGGTTTTCCAGGAGCTGGAGTCCAACCCGAAGTTGCGACGGAACCTGGCCAGGATCACGGTGTCCCCGCTCCGGAAGTACTCGAGGGCGTAGATCTGGAAGACCTCGTTCCGACGCCGGGTCGTGATTCCACGGTCGGGGGAGTCGAGATGGTACGAGGCGCCGCCCAGGTCGACGACCAGCGGGCAGTCGCGGTCCAGGTTGCGACTCAGGATGCTCATCAGGATCAGCGTGCTCGGATGGTCGGAGACCACGCAGCCAGGACGCGACGAGACCGAGGCTCCGAGAGTGCGGCCCGGGAACGGATCGCCGATGGAGGCGGTCGCCGCGGGCAGCGATACCGCGACCAGACCGGCGAGAGTCAGCCCCCCGACGACGATGCGGAGCCCTCGCCGGCGTGGCGCTCCGATGCGGACCAGCTGCTGACCGGCCGCGCCCACCGCGATGGCCAGCACCGCAGCGATCAGCGCGGTGTAGTGCACGAACCAGGACGGGGTGCTGAGCAGCAGTGCGCTCAGGCCCACGATGAGTATCACGGCCGACCGCGCGCGTGGCACCGTCCAGGCCCCGATGGTGGCCCCGACCAGGACGACGAGGGCGACCACCCCGGTCGTGGTCACCTCGGGCGACAGCCGGTAGAGGGACAGGCCGAGCATCTGGTTCACGCGCTCCCAGAGGACGAAGACGGTGTCGTTGCGCTGCACCTGGTCGATCACCACCATCCGCCACATGGTGGCCGGTGCGGCGAGGAAGAAGGGCAGGCAGACGACTGTGGTGCCGCCAGCAGCGCCCGCCAGCAGCAGGGCAGCACGCCGAAGACCCTGCGAGATGGTCAGCCATCCCACCACCAGCACGATAGGGACGACGCCCCAGATCTTGATGGTGGCCGCGAAGCCGAGCAGCGCGCCGGCCACGACCAGCGGCGCCGTGCCCGCCTTGACCGCGCGCACCGCGGGGCTGATGAAGAGCAGCGCGATCAGCAGACAGGTGTTGGCCAGGCCCTCGAGCAGCACGGTGTGCTCGCTGTAGATGGCCGGCCAGAACAGGGCGTAGAACAGTCCTCCCAGCCAGGCCGCGTAGCTACCGACCGGCCGGAGGTAGCGACTGACCAGGAGCGCGTTGACCGCGCCCAGAGCCATGAAGGAGACGCGGGCGAGGGCGAACCCGCGGGCGTCGCCGATCCACCGGGCCAGCTCGGCAAACGGGGCCAGGGCGAGCACGATCCCTGGCGGGTGCAGCAGCAGGAAGTCCCGGTACGGCACCCGACCGTGCACCAGCCCGGTGGCCGCGGCGTAGTGCACGCCGTCATCGTAGAAGTTGATCCCGAAGAGACCGCTGCCGCGGATGGTGGGCAAGAACCGAGCCAGGAATGCCACGCCGACGATGACGACGACGGCGAGGACCTGCTCGAGCGTGGGACGGCGGCGGCGATGCGCCGTCGGATCGTCACCATCAACCGCGGGGTCGGGCATGCGGTCCTTCCATCGGGCGAAATCCGGCGCTGCCAGTACTGCCAGGAGATCTTGTCACGGATCGACGGATCATCCGTGTCGTCGGGGTCGTGACTGCCGATCCAGGATGGCGACCAGGACGGCTTGACGCACCGGGGGTGTGGCCGCGTCGAGCATCGCCCGGACCGGCGCCATCCGGTCCGGCAACGCCATCCCGGGGCCGGGATCGAGGCCTGCCAGCTCCAGCAGGTCATCCATCCTGGATTCGTCGAGATGTCGCAGATCGACTGTGCGGACCGCGTCGAGAGCCTCTGGGGTGAGCCGAACGGGCCCGGCCCCGCAAGCCGTCCGGACTGACGCCTTGAACGCGTCGAGAAACTCGGGCACCCGCGGCACCGTGCCGGCGCTGAGCACGAGATGAACCGTGGGCGGGAACGGACCAGACGACAGCTGCGGCTGGACGTGCCAGCCACGGCTCGAGAGCTCGTCACAGATGGTGAAGACGTCACAACGGTCGTCGGTGCTGAGGGCCACGATGCTGGCCTCGGGGTGGGCGACCACCTGCACGTGGTCGACGCTCGACACCCCCTCGATGAGGGTCTTCATGCCGTGGTGAACGGCTCCGGCAAGCCGGGCGTACCCGGCGTCGCCGACGAACCGGGTGATCGCCCAGGCAGCAGCCAGCGGACCGCCAGAGCGGGTGCCCTGGGCGGTGGCGGTGACCAGGGGATAGCCCGGTCCGGAGGCCGAGGCGAAGAACTGCGGTTGCCGCAGCTCGGCGGTGCGGTGCAGCAGGATCGAGAGGGTTTTCGGGGTGTAGGCGTACTTGTCCAGGTCGACCGAGATGCTGGTGACCCCGGCGACCTCGAACGAGAAGGCGGGCAGCTCGGGCTGCTCCCGACGGAGGTAGGGCAGCAACCACCCGCCGAGGCCCGCGTCGACGTGGCAGCGGACCCCACGCGCTCCCGCCGCCGCGGCGATCTCGGTGACCGGGTCGATCACCCCGTGCGCGTACGACGGGGCCGAGGCGACCACCATTACCGTCGTCTCGGTGATGGCGTCGGCCATCGCCTCCGACCGGGCCCGGCAGCTCTGCGGGTCGACCTCAACGACGACCGGTCGCACCCGGAGGGTCCGGGCCGCCTGGAAGAAGGCGGCGCTGGCCGAGGACGGCAGCACCACGGTGGGTCCGGTCAGATCCGGGCGGGCGTCGCGGGCCGCCAGCAGTGAGAGCAGGATCGACTCGGTCCCGCCCGAGGTCACCGTGCCCACCACGCTGCGCGGCGCGTCCAGCAGCCCCCCGGCCAAGGTGACCAGGTCCTGTTCCATCCGCAGCCATGACGGGTAGGCGTCAGGGTCGAGCCCGTTGGTGGAGGAGAAGGTGGCGATCACCTCTCGCCCCAGCGACTCGATGTCCGCGCGTCCCGACTCGTACACACCGGCCAGCGCGCGCCCACCGTGCGGGGGTAGGTCGCGCTGGCGCAGGTTCTGCAGGGTCTGGCGCACGGCGTCGGCGGTCACTCAGAGCATCGTTCCACATTCGACGTCGATCGACTCAGTCGAACAACGGCGTTGGCCCGACGGCGACGGTTCAGTCGAAGTGCAGGGAGTCCGTCCGCTCGCGCTTGATCTCGAAGAAATACGGGAAGCTGGCCAGCGTGACGGTCGCGTCCCAGAGTCGGCCGGCCTCCTCACCGCGCGGGATGCGCGTGATCACGGGACCGAAGAAGGCGACGCCGTTGACGTGGATGGTCGGGGTGCCGACGCCCTCGCCGACCTTGTCCATGCCTTCGTGATGGCTTCGGCGCAGCTCCTCGTCGTAGTCGGTGCTGGTGGCGGCATCGGCCAGCTCGGCCGGTAGGCCCACCTCGGCCAGCGACTGCGAGATCACCTCGGCGAAGTCCTTGTTGCCCTGGTTGTGGAGGCGGGTGCCCATCGCCGCATACAGCGGCGCCAGGATCTCCTCCCCCCGCAGCTGCGCTGCGGCGATCGCCACCCGCGGCATGGCCCAGCCCCTGTCCAGCATCGCGCGGTAGTCCTCCGAGATGTCCTGACCCTCGTTGAGGATCGACAGGCTCATCACGTGGAAGTGGACCTCGATATCACGAACCTTCTCGACCTCCAGGATCCAGCGGGTGGTGATCCAGCAGAAGGGACAGAGCTGGTCGAACCAGAAGTCGGCCCGGTTTCGGGTGCCGGTGGACTCGGCCGTGTCGTCGGCCTCGAGAATGTCTGAGCTGGTGGTGGTCACGTACTCTCCTCGTCATTTCTCCGGTCGAGGCCGGAAGCAAGTTCCGCGGCTCGAGGCCGCCTTCCCTTTCGTGTGACAACACAAATGACTCGCGACATGTTCCGGCGCGGCACAGCAATCCTGGTGGATATATGCATCCTTATCCGATCATCGATGGAAGAGTGACCAGTAGTTGCGACACGAGGCCATCGGCCCGGGGTGAGCAGCGAGCTGTCGCGTGGCCTGGGTGGTACGCGATCGAGGATGAGAAGAGGAACGAGATGGCGTTGAATCGTCGACAGGTTTTGCAGGGGGCTCTCGGGATCGGGGCTGTGGCGGGGCTGAGTGCCTGCGCGGGACTGACCGGAAAGACGCCTGAGGCACCAGCCTCGGGCTCGGCCGGTCAGAAAGCGGCGACGCTGACCTTCGTCAACTGGTCCGGAGATGCGGAGAAGAAGGCCTTCGACGCGGTCATCGCGGCCTTCCACAAGGAAAACCCCGACATCACGATCAAGACCGACACCGTGCCGTACGCCAGCGTCCAGACCAACCTCGATTCGAGGTTCCAGGCGGGCAACCCGCCCGACCTCTTCCGGGTGTCCTACATCGACATCGGTCAGTACACCAGCCAGGACGTGCTGCTCGACGTCTCCGGCACGTTCGACCAAGCCAAGATCGACGCGTTCGAGCCCGGATTGTGGGAGGGCGTGGTCTTCGACGGCAAGCCTTACGGGGTGCCGCACCAGATCGACACCACCGCGATCCTCTACCGCAAGGACGCGTTCGAGGCGGCTGGGATCACCAAGGTCCCGACCACGCTGGACGAGGCGTGGACCTGGGAGGAGTTCGCGGCCAACGCCGAGAAGCTGAAGACCGTGGTCAAGGAGAAGCAGACCCCGTTCATCTACGACTGGCAGAGCGCCGGCGCCTACCGCTGGCTCTCCTGGCTCTTCCAGGCCGGCGGGAACCTGCTCGGTTCGGACCTCAAGTCACCGGCGATCGACTCCGACCAGGGGCGCAAGGCCGTCGAGTTCACCCAGAGCTTCTTCACCAAGGGCTGGGTGGCCAAGAACACCTCGGTCAAGAGTGCGACCTATCCCGACAGCGCGTTCATCGCCGGATCCGTGGCGATGGCCTTCGCCGGTGACTTCCTGGTGCCGTTCATCGACACCAACGTGGGCAAGAAGTTCGAGTACGGTGCCATGCCGCAGCCGCGGGACGCGATGGCGGCGACGGACCTGGGCGGCAACGCCGTGGTAGCCGCCAAGGACGCCAAGAATCCTGAGGCAGCGGCCAAATTCTTGGAGTTCCTGGTGCGCGAGGACCAGATGCGGACCTTCTGCGAGGCCACCGGCGAGCTACCGACGCTCAAGTCGCTGACCTCGGCCAAGCTCGACTTCCAGACCCGCCCGGACCTGATGACGACGTTCGTCCAGCAGGCCACGACGTTGACGCCCGACCAGGTCAAGCAGGTCACCGTGCCGCAGTTCGCCAAGCTCAACGCGGCGCTGCAGGCCGAGCTCGAGAAGGCCTTCCTGGGCGGGAGGTCGGCGGCCGACACCACGGCAGCGCTCGCGGCTGCGGTGAACAAGGCTGGCACGTGACCGCGGTCGGGCTCAGTGCACCGACCGGGGCGATCCGGCGCCGGCGCCGTTCGTCGTTGGACCGCTCGGCGCTCGCCTTCGTCGGGCCGGCGCTGTTGTTGGCGGCCGGATTTTTGCTGCTGCCGATGGTGCTGGCGTTCGTCTACTCGTTCGCCCGGATCGCCGCCCTGAGCGGCAAGATCACCTGGGTCGGGTTGGCGAACTACACGACCATGTTCACCGACCCGACGTTCTATCGGTCATTGGTCAACACGGCGGTGTTCACGGTGTTGACGGTGCCGTTCGGGTTGGCCATCGGTCTCGGGCTGGCCGTGCTGTTCAACTCCGTGCTGCCGGCCCGCAAGCTGTTCCGGACGATCGTCTACCTCCCGTTGGTGATCTCCGGAGTCGCGGTCGGCCTGATCGGCACGTTCCTCTACAACGAGACCGTCGGGGTGGTGGACAAGATCTTCGTCGCGGTCGGCCTGCCGTCGGTGTCGTGGCAGTCGAACGGTCCGGCAGCCTTCATCTCGATCATCCTGATCACGTTGTGGATCAGGGTCGGGTTCAACATGATCATCTACCTGGCCGGACTGCAGGCCGTGCCGGTGGAGCTGATGGAGTCGGCCCAGGTCGAGGGGGCCAACACCTGGCAGCGCTTCCGTTTCATCACCGTGCCGCTGCTCGGTCCGTCGACGTTCTTCCTGCTGGTCATGAACGTCATCTACTCCTTCCAGGTCTTCGACACCGTGTTCGTGCTGACCAACGGTGGCCCAGGGTCGGCGACCGAGGTGCTCGGGACCTACGCGTACAAGACGGCGTTCGGGCCCGCTCGTGACCAGGGGTACGGCGCGGCGATCGGGGTTGTGATCTTCTTCCTCACCCTCGCGTTCACGATCTTCCAGTGGCGCTTCAACCGGACACGTGACGAGGTCGCCTGATGGCCATCACTGCCTCGCGAGCGGTCGTGCAACCGCTGACCGCGACGACTGAGCGCACGCGCCGTCCACGGCGCGGGTCCCGGGTGGGGCTGGCCGCGCGGATCGTGTTGGCTGTGTTGGTGGGTCTGGTGATGATCTTCCCGCTGTGGATCATGCTGATCACCGCGTTCTCGGGTCAGTCTGTCTTCTCCCAGGAGCTGGTGCTGTGGCCGAAACGGGTGACCATGGTCAACTTCCAGCGGGTCCTGGACTCCTGGCCGGTGGGCGCCTGGTTCGTGAACTCGGTCACCATCACCCTGATCACCACCATCTTGACGGTGGCCGTCAGCGTCGCGGCCGGGTTCGCCTTCGCCAAGCTGCGCTTACCAGCCAAGGCGGCACTGTTCCTGATCCTGCTGGCCACCATGATGATCCCCACCCAGGCGATCCTGGTGCCGCAGTTCCGGATCGTCAACGGACTCGGTCTGGTCGGCACTTTCTGGGCGGTCATCATTCCGGGGGCGGCGGCGACGTTCGGCATCTTCTTGGCCCGCCAGTTCATGCTGGCCATCCCGAACGAGCTGATGGAGGCCGCGAAGATCGACGGCGCCGGGACCTGGCGGTCGTTCATCCACATCGTGCTGCCGCTGTGCAAGCCGCTGCTCGCGGTGCTGACCCTGCTCAGCCTGATGTATCAGTGGAACGACTTCCTGTGGCCGTTGATCGTGTTGAAGGACCCGGCGCTCTACACGTTGCCGATCGGCCTGCAGTTCCTGCAGGGGCAGTACCAGACCGACTACGGCGCGCTGATGGCCATGACGCTGATTTCGGTGGCGCCGTTGGTGGTGCTGTTCCTGGCTTTCCAGCGGTTCTTCGTGCAGGGGTTTGCGACCACTGGTCTCAAGTAGGGCCGGTGCCGGGTCGGAACTTCCCCGGCCGGGGCGGTTTGGCGTGGAACTTGTGCCGGTGCCCTTCTCCCCAGACGACGGCGCGCCGTTCCCGATCGAGCTCACCGTCGGCGATGAGCTGCTGCTGGCGGGGGTAGCCGCGGGCCGCCAGGTTGACCATCAGGTCGACGCCGGCCCGCTGGGACGCCAGCACGGCTTCGACCAGATGCTCGTCCACGGCGATCCCGTACGCGTCGGCGAAGACGGAGATCCGGTGCCGTCGTCGCGGCCGGGTTTTCATACCGAGCACGTCGGACCAGTAGCTCCGGTTTCGAAACGGCGCAAGGTAGTGCAACGCGTACGCGATGTCCTCGCGCGGGCTGCCGATCGTCGCGTACTCCCAGTCGATGAGCCCGACGAGCTGGCCGTCGCGCCAGACCAGGTTCCACGGGCCGACATCGCCGTGGCAGACGATCTGGTCGCCGCTGCCGGCGCCGACCTGTCCGTCGAACCAGACCGGGGCCACGTCGGGCGCCCAGCTCGAGACCGCGTCATGGTAGCGCCGGAGCAGGTGCGCGACCTGGGCGACTGCCTCGTCAGTGCTGACCAGCTGGCAGGCGTCGTCACCGCCGACGCCGGGGATGAAACCCACGTCGTCGAAGTCGGGGCCGAGTGGTCCCGGCGTGGGCGCCTCGGTGAATCCCACCTCGCGGAGGTGGGTCAGCAGGGCGTGCACCGAAGCCGACCAGGGCTGTCGTGGATGGCGGACGAAGTCGCCGATGCGGATGACCGGACGGTCGCTCCGGGTCTGCAGGATCTCGGTCACGCCCGAGATGATCCGGCCGGGCGCGGTGTCCGGCTCGCTCGGCACGGGCACCGAGGTCACGGCCGACCCCTGCAGTCTGACCCAGCACGCGGCGTCGACCGGGACGGCCGCGGCGGATCCACAGGGGGCGAGAACACGCAGCGGAGCATAGCGAACCCCCGAAGCCTCAGGCCGCACGTTTCGCATACTGCATCGGGACTGGCTGGCGAACCCGACCAGCTGCGGCGCACCCGATTGAACCCTTGCCGGTCCGACGTCGTCTAGGGCAGTGAAGCCGTACGACGGACGCTGCCCTGGTCAGCCGACCAGGCCGGTGCGCCGCCCCGGCTCCACCCATCCGCACAACGACCGGTGCTGGGGCTGCGCAGCCCGGTCTCCATCAGGAGGTTTTCATGCGCAAGCTCGCTCGTCGCTCGATCGTTGGTGCCACCGTCGTGGTGCTCGCCGCTCTCGGATCGGCGGTTCCCGCGTCCGCGGATGGGGATGGACCAGGCGGCCATGACCATGACCGGGTCCAGACGCTGATCCACACCGATCTGATCGGCAGCCTGACCACCGACGCCAC
>JBBRYD010000009.1:0-54911 GCA_038238065.1 Propionibacteriales bacterium
CGCGACTCACCAGGATCCCCGGGGCGGTGTGGACGACGTTCTTCCTGCTGGCCAACCTGGTCGGGCTCGCGGTCGGCGCAGTGTTGCTCATACCGGCGCTCGCCACCGTGACCCGACATCTGGTGACACAGCTCCACAACTGAGGTGGTCCTCCGGGCAGCCACCGGTCGTGGCGGCCGACAGGTTCGGACCGGCGAGGGCACGTGGGCCGAGCATGAAAAAGCTCCCAGCGATTCGCTGGGAGCCTGTGGTCGAGGCGCTGATCAGCGCCCGTACAGCCCACCGTTGCGCTGCGCCACCATGATGAGCTCGTCCCGCATGGCGGGGGTGGACGCGCTGGAGATCGCCCGGTCGATCTCGCGCCGGGTACGGCTGATCTCACGGTGGCTACGGAAGGCCTTCGCGAGGCGTGACATGGTAATCAGTTCCTATCTGTGGCTAGATCGTACCGCTGCTTCGGATTCGAAGGTTTCGAATTCGAACTAATCATACAACGCTCCAGACCCCCACCGTTATTCCTCCGCCTCTCGGTACCGGCTGTGGTGAGCGCCGTAGGCTCCAACGCATGGCCGACTCGTTGACGGAGCCCCTGAGCAGGCAGATCGATGAGCTGCTCCGGGACGCCACCGAGCCAGGGCTGCCCGACCGGCGTCCCGGGTGGGGGTTTCCCGGCGCCGTGTGCGGGATCGACGATCAGAGACAGGTTCAGCTGTTCGCGTCCGGCTCGGCCTACCGCTATGCCGACTCCGTCGGGGCCCTGCTGCCGCCATACCTGCAGCGCCCCGTGTCCGAGGACACGCTCTTCGACCTGGCGTCACTGACCAAGCTCTACACCGCCACCGTCATCGTCCGACTGGCCGAGAACGGCCTGCTGGGCCTCGATGATCCGCTGGCCCGTTATCTGGACGAGTACGCCACGCCGGGTCCCCGGGCCACGGTGACGATCCGGCAGCTGCTCACCCACACGTCGGGCCTTCCCGCCGAGGTGCACTTGTGGCGCGACCTGCCCGACCCGGCCAGCCGGCGTGCCGCCGTGCTGGCCCATCCTCTGGAGGCACCGCCGGGGACCCGCAGTCTCTATTCGTGCGTCGGCTACATCACCCTCGGCTTGCTGGCCGAGCGGCTGCTGGGCCGACCGCTGGACGTGCTCGTCTCGGAGCTGATCTGCACCCCCCTCGGACTGGAACACACCACCTACCGTCCACTCTTCGGGGTGCCGACCGGCTGCCGGGCTGCGGTCAAGGACACCATCGCAGCGGCAGAGATGCGCCCGATCACCTGGACCAGCGACCATGACCCTCACGATCTCGACCCCCGGGGCGTCGTACACGACGAGAACGCGGCCTCTCTGGGCGGCGTATCGGGCAATGCGGGTCTTTTCGGCCCGGCGCGCGACCTCTTGGTCTTCGGCCGGGCGCTGCTCGCGGCGGCCACGAGCGGCGAACCGAACGCCCTGGGGATGGGGCGGGACTGGGCACGGCTGATGTTGACCCCTCAGCTGCCGCCGGGGGTCGGAGCCGGCTACCAGTCAGGGCTGGGCTTCCGGATCGACGACCCGACGTTCATGGGTGCACTGGCCGGCACGGGACGGACCTACGGACACACCGGGTTCACCGGCACCTCGCTGATCATCGACGAGGCTCGGGATCTGGTGCTGGTGCTGGTGACCAACCGGGTCCATCCCAACCGCACCTGGTCAGAGCTCAACCCGTTTCGGCGCCGACTCGCACAGCTGGTCGCGGACCACTATCCGGTCCGCGTCGCCGTGGCCACCGACCAGTCCCACCGATGATCGAGGCTCAGGCGGCCTGACCGTAGCGGCGGTTCGACAGGACGACACCGGCGCGTTCCAGTTCGGCTTCCAACCGGAAGCGCTCGATATCGCGGTCCATCCCGCCCGACTCCCGCCCGAGGTCGTGCTCCACGTTCAGCATCTCGCAGGCTTGCACCAGGACCCGGTCGTAGGCCAGCCGGTTGCCCATCTGGTGCGCCGCAGACCGGTTGGCGTCAGTGGCGACCACGCTGCGGAGCCGGCGGAGGTTTGCCGCCACCTGCTCGAGCGGTACGCCCTGCTGGTGCCGCAGCATCTTGAGGTTGCGGCGGTGCTCCCGAAGCTCGAAAACCTTCTCCCGGACACGCTCCATCGGTCCGCCCCAGCGGCCCGCCAGCAGGTCGTAGAGGACCACGCAGACGATGGGGACACCGATCATGATGGCCACAGCGACAATGCTGAGCACGACTTGATAAGGGTCCACCATAAAGAAACCCTAAGACTGTGGAGGGTCGATCACAAGTCGCCGCTGAGCCGATCGGCCATCGACGGACCTCTACCGGGCAGCCGCGACGGATCCGGACTCAGTAGACCGAGACGTGGACGTGGTCGTAGTGGTTGGCCGTCTTGTTGCCACGGTCCGACATCGACCGCCAGCCCTCGCCGCTGCGTTGCACGGTCCAGATGTGTTGGGCGTAGATGACTTCGCTGACCCCGAGGCTCTTGCGGTTGGCGCGAACCCAGTCGGCGATCTTTCGTCCGGTCGACGCGTTCGGGATCATGATGTCCACGGCCCGGCCAGACGTGTGGAAGGAGTCTCCTCCGGAGCGCCGTCCGCCATATGACTTGACCGACGGGTACCTCGCACAGACAGCGCGGTGCACCTTGATCGCATTGCTCTGCAGGCCCGACTCCACCGCGGAGCCGGACGCACAACGCGCTGAGGACAATCCGGCACTCGAACCGGAGTTCGACGACGACGACGATGACGAGGACGACCGCTGACTCGTCGGCTTGCGCTTGGCCTTCGGGTTCGGCTTCGGGTTCGGCTTCGAGGCCGAGAGGTACTCCGTATGCACCCATCGCCCCTTGCCGCGGTGGATGACCAGGGTCCACGCGCCGTGGGTGGTCTTGGTCACGGTGAGCCTGCTGCCGGCGCTCAACACAGTGACCAGATGGCCTGAGCTGGTCGGCTGGTCTCGGACGTTGAGGCCTACGCGGGTGTACTTGTGCCCACTGACCCGGAGCTCGGAGCGGGTCGGCGTGATCGTGGCCGCCCTTCTCGCCGCGGCCTTGTCCTTCGCCACGGCCTTCCTCTTCGCCGCAGCCTCTTTCTTCGCCGCCGCCTTCTCGGCCCTCTGCTTCTCGGCGTTCTTCTTCTCGGTGACGGCTCGATCCGCTGCCTTCTCGCTGGCCTTGCCCGGGTCGGACTTCCCCTTCACGGCGGGCCCAGCGAGGTTGCTGAGGGCCGGTCGGCCATTGGCCAGCAGGCGGCTCGTCCGCTCGATCGTGTCGGGTCTGGCCGAGGCCGGGGTGCTGGCGGCGACCTTCGCCGGAGGGTCAGCCGTGACGGTCGCCGAGTCCGGCCAGCCGGCGACGGCCACGCCCGTCGTGAGCAGTCCGGCTACCACGCCTGGGATCGCGAGAGACGTCAGGCGACTCGTCCAGCCAGCCTTGCGAGCACGCCGTGGGCCTGTTCGAGCCACCACTATGAGAAACCCCCGGGAGAAAATCGAGATCAAATCGTTACCGTTCGCGAAGGATTCTGGCAGAGATCAGCCTCGAAACCCAATCGCCGGGTTCGAGGCCACGAAGATCTGCCTCCGGCACCGAGGTGTTGTGCGCCCGAACAGCGCCCTGGTCTCCCCCGATCGGCCGCCCGATACAGTCATCGCGTTCTTGTAGGTTGTCTCCCACGACTCGACCCAGAGGGAGCGACTGATGACTGACTATGACGCGATCGTGATCGGCGCCGGTCAACCGGGCCCGGGGGTGGCGGGGTCGCTGGCGGGTGAGGGCAAGCGGGTGGCCGTCATCGAGCTGGACCGAGTCGGTGGGACCTGCCTCAACCACGGCTGCAAACCCACCAAGGCCCTGCGCGCTACCGGGGTCGTGGCCCACCAGGCCCGCCGCGCCTCGGAGTACGGCGTCCACACCGGTGAGGTGACCGTGGACTTCGGCGCGGCCATGGCACGTGTGCACATCATGATCGACGCGATGCGGCAGTCGGTGGTCGACTACCTCGAGGGCACCGATGGGCTCGACCTGATCTACGGTCGGGCCACGCTGAAGACCGACTCGGACGGCCCGCACGAGGTCACCGTCGATGGCGTCACGCACACCGCGCCGGCGGTCTATCTCAACCTGGGCGCGCGATCCAGTGTGGCGCCGCTGGACGGCATCGACACCGTGGACTATCTGACCGAGGTGGAGCTGCTGGCTCTGACCGAACTCCCAGAACGCCTGATCGTGGTCGGTGGCGGATACATCGGGCTCGAGTTCGGACAGATGTTCCAGCGTTTCGGCTCGGAGGTCACGATCGTGGCCGGCGGCGGTATCGCGCCGCGTGAGGACGAGGACGTCTCCACCATCATCGCCGACACCCTGACCGGCGAGGGCGTCACGATCATCCGGGCCAAGACCCGGAGCGTTCGACCACATCCGGACGGGGTCGAGATGACTCTGGACGACGGCAGCACCCTGACCGGCAGCCACCTGCTGATGGCGACCGGCCGCCGGTCCAACATCGACCTGATCGGCGAGCAGCACGGCCTCGACCTCGACGACCACGGCTTCATCGCCATCAACGGCCGGTTCGAGACCTCGGTCGAGGGCGTCTGGGCGCTGGGCGACGTCAACGGGCACGGTGCCTTCACCCACACGGCCTACCAGGACGGACAGATCCTGCTCGATGACGCCCGGACGGTCGACGGCCGGATCACCGCCTACGCGATGTTCACCGACCCGCCGCTGGGCCGCGTCGGCATGACCGAGCGAGAGGCCCGCAGCTCCGGCCGAAACGTGCTCAAGGCCGAGGTGCCGATGTCGAGCGTCAGTCGCGCCATTCTGGAGGGCGAGACCACCGGCGTGATGCGCATCCTGGTGGACGCCGACACCGAGGAGTTCCTGGGCGGCACCTTCCTGGGCCTGCACGGTGACGATCTCTGCCAGATCATCGGCACCGCCATGCAGACCGGGGTGAAGTATCCGGCGGTCCGGGACGCGCTGCCTGTCCATCCGACGATGGCCGAGTTCATCCCGTCCATCCTGGGGTCGCTGCAACCTCTGAACGGCTGACCTCACGAACCGCTGACCGGCTTGCACTTGGCCGGCTCAGGGAGCGCGAGGGCTCCGCCGGTAGTCAGATACGAACGCGTCCCCCGAGATCCAGAAGCGCCACGGCCGGTCGGCCTCGAGGGAGACGCCGACCCGGGGTCCCCCAACGTATGCCGCCGGCGGCCGCGGGGCCGGGATGAGCATCAGGTCGCCACCATCGAAGAGATAGCGGCCTTGGTGCTCGGCGTTGATCCCCAGCGCCTGGGTCAGCCGGCCCGGTCCGCGCGCGAGGTCACGGACGCTCGACCGGCCGCGCCGCCCCTGAGCCAGCTCGACGCCGTCGACCACCTCCCCCGCCCTCAACAGCACACCCGAGGCTCGGCCCTCGCCACGGCAGACCACGTTCGCCGCCCAGTGCACGCCGTAGGAGAAGTACACGTAGAGGTGACCGGGCGGGCCGAACATCACCTGGTTGCGGGCCGTCCGGCCGCGAGCGGCATGCGAGGCGGGGTCTTCGGCGCCGTCGTAAGCCTCGACCTCGGTCAGCCGCACCGCGACGGGGCCGTTCCTGAGGACGCTGCCGAGCAGCGTCGGCGCCACGTCGGCGGCGGGTCCGGAGAGGTCCAGGATCACGGGAGCATCCCGCCCCGGGTGGAGATCACGTCGTGAGTTCATGCACTATCGGCGACCGCGTAGGTCTGACGTTCGGCCCTCACGGGAGTGAGGGTCGGGAAGGTCGTGGTCGGACTCGGTGACCAGGCCACACAACACCGGCCAGCTGGCCGCGAAGCTGTGATGCAGGACGCCGTGGGCGGCGAGGCGAGCGACCTGACCGAGGTCGAACCAACGCACGTCGTCGGTCTCCCAGCCGTCAGCGACGACCGGAAACGCCTCCGGGGCAGCCAGCAGCACGGTCGAGTAGGCCCAGCCGCCGCAGTCGAACGTGTGCCACCCGATCACCGGCAGCCGCGACACGTCGATGTGCAGCTCTTCGTGGATCTCACGGGCTGCGGCGGCGTGCGCGTCGACGTCTCCTGGGTCGATGGCCCCGCCGGGGATGGACCACGTGTTGCCGTGATGGACCTCCGCACTGCGCAGTGTCAGCAGGACTCGTGGGCCGTCCGAGCCGGGGGCCACCAGCAGGCCCCCCGCTGCGCCGAACACTCCCCAATGGCTGTGGCCCAGGCTGCAGACGGCGTACATCGCGGAACTCTCACTCTCGGGTCAGACGGGCACCGGCTCCCACTGCTTGCTAGTCGCCGAGGTGAGCATGGCGTCGCAGATCGCTGCAGCGCGGGCTCCGTCGGCAAACGTCGGGAGCCCGATCGGCACCTCACCATGACCGTGGTAGGCGTCCACTGCAGCGTACGAGTCGGCCACAAAGCTCTCGAAGCACTGCGCGTACCCCTGCGCGTGACCGGCCGGCAGAGTGGCGAGGCGACGCTGCTCCGGCGACCCCTGGTTGGGGTCGCGGACCAGCAGCGTGGTCGCCTCGTCGGCCCCGATCCACAGCTGCTCGGGCTGTTCCTGGTCGAACACCGCGCTCTGGTGAGCACCGTCGACCTCGACCCAGAGCCGGTTCTTGCGCCCGGCGCTGAGCTGGGAGATGACTGCCGAACCGGCGACTCCGTTGACGGTGCGGAACAGGATCAGCGCGCTGTCCTCGGTGGTCACGTCGATCAGGGGGGCGTCGCTCTCGACCGCGCTGAAGCTGGCTGCCGTGGCGGCTGGGCGCTGCGGGATGCTGATCGAGGTGGTGGCGACGAGCTCGGCGATCCGGTCGCCGCTGACCCACTCGATCAGGTCACACCAGTGCGAGCCGATGTCTCCGAAGGCCCGGGACGGTCCACCCTCCGTCGGGTCGACCCGCCAGCTGGTCGACCGGGGGTTGAGCAGCCAGTCCTGCAGATACGTGCCGTGCATCAGGTTGACGCTGCCGAAGGCGTCACTCTGCACCCGGGCCCGCATCTCGCGGACCATCGGGTGGAAGCGGTACGCGAACGGCATCGTGTTGACCATGCCCGTTCGGGCCGCTACCTCCGCGGCGTGGGTGGCGTCGGCCAGGCTCACCCCGAGCGGCTTCTCGCAGATGACGTGCTTGCCCGCCTCCATCAGCGCCACCGCGAAGGGCACGTGGGAAGCGTTCGGCGTGCAGATGTGGACCACGTCGACGTCGGAGGCCACCACCTCGTCGTTGCTGGCGTAGGCCTGCTCGGCCCGCCAGCTCTCGGCGACCTGGCGCGACCGCTCGGGGGTCGACGCCATCACGCCCACCACGTCGGCGCCGGCCAGCAGCGCCGCCCGTCTGTGCACCGTGCCGATCATGCCGGCGCCCAGGATTGCCACTCTCCGCGTTGGGTTGTCAGCCATGGCGTCAGCCTAGCGGCGAGACTCCTGTCGACCTGCCGTGGACCGACCGCCGTTGGTCGAACCCCTCTCCACGCCGGTCGCACAGCCGGTGCAGCGACAATGGCAGGCATGTCGGCCTCGAGGATTCTCGTCGTGGAGGACAGCGACGCGATCCGGGTCCCCCTCGCCGCCGCGCTGTCTGGTCACGGCTTCCAGGTGTCAGCTCTGGCCGACGGCTCCGAGCTCGAGTGGACCTTGCGATCGTTCGCACCCGATCTGGTGATCCTGGACGTGATGCTGCCCGGCCGCGACGGGTTCGCGCTGTTACAGGTGGTCCGGAGCACGAGCACCGCCGGGGTGGTCATGTTGACCGCGAGGGACGGTGTCGCCGACCGGGTGCAGGGCCTGCGCCAGGGTGCCGACGACTACGTGGTCAAGCCGTTCGCGCTGGCCGAGCTGATGGCTCGGGTGTCGGCAGTGCTGCGCCGGGTCCGTCCCGGCGGCGGGACCATCGCGATCGGTGACCTGCTGATCAACGAGGACGTGTCGGTGGTCTCGCGCGACGACAGGTTGATCGACCTGACCGACACCGAGCGCCGTGTGTTGAGCTATCTGGCCGGACAGCAGGGCCGGGTGGTCAGCAAGACCCAGATCCTGACCGCGGTCTGGGGTTACGACGGTTTCGACGAGAACCTGGTGGAGGTCCACGTCAGCTCGCTGCGGCGCAAGCTCGAGGCCGGCGGTGCGCGGGTGGTGCACACGGTCCGCGGGCGGGGCTATCTGCTGGGCGTTCAACCGTGAACGCGTCGTCCGCTGACGAAACAGCCGGGCTCAACACGGTATCGCTGCGGGGTCGGCTCACCATCGTCGTCATCGCGGTGCTGGGGCTGGTCCTGGTCGCGCTGGGTCTGGTGGTGAATGCGGTCTTCGCCGCGCAGGCGGAGCGCAACCTCGACACCCTGCTCAGCGGTCGGGTGCAGCTCGCTCGCCAGCTCGCCCGGAACGGGGTCGGGGCGCAGGCCCTGGTGAACCGCGTCGGTGCTGACGGGGTACGAGCTCACCTCGTACTCCGGTCCGGTACTGCCTTCGGCCCCGAGATCGCGCCCGGGGACCAGATCCGTACCGCCGGCACCACGCTGACCGCGGTGGGACGCCTGAACCGCGCGGAGCTGACCCTGGCCGTGGACACCTCGCTGGTCGACGGCGCCAAGCTGACCCTGCGGCGGGCGTTGATCGGTGGTGGTCTCGCCGCGCTCGTCCTGAGCGCCCTGCTGGTGACTGTCGCTGTTCGGCTCGCGCTGCGACCGCTGACCACGATGGCTCTGTTGGCCCGGACCATCGCCGACGGCCGCCGTGGCCAGCGGCTGGCCCCGACCCGGACCGACACCGAGCTCGGTCAGACGGCCACGGCCTTCGACGAGATGCTGGACGAGCTGGAGGGGGCCGAGACGCGGGCCAGACTGGCCGAGGAGCAGACGCGAGCGTTCCTGGCCGACGCCGCGCACGAGCTGCGAACACCCATCGCCGGTGTCCAGACCGCCGCCGAGACGCTCCTGCACGAGGGATCGCAGCTGACCCCACAGCAACGCGAGCAGCTCGAGGTGCTGCTGGTGCGTGAGGCTCAACGAGCCGGCAAGCTGGTCTCCGACCTGCTGGTCACCGCCCGGCTGGACGTCGGCGTCGAGCTGGTCATCGCCCCGTTGGCTCTCCGGTCGCTGGTGCTGGCGGAGGTCGACCGGGCCCGGTTGTTGCATCCCGGGGTCACCTTCGACCTGGCCGGACCTGACCTCTCCGTACCGGCCGACCGGGACAAGATCGGCGGCATCCTCCGCAACCTGATCGACAACGCCATCCGTGCCTGCGGTCCCGACGGGGAGATCGGCGTCCGGCTGAGCCGACAGCCCGGGTGGGTGCTCGTCGAGGTCCAGGACTCCGGGTCCGGGGTGCCGGCGGCTGACCGGGAACGCATCTTCGACCGGCTGGTCCGCCTCGACGCCGGCCGGGCCCAGGACCGCGGCGGCTCAGGCCTCGGACTGGCCATCGCGCGCGGCCTGGCCCGGGCACACGGAGGCGACCTGACCTGCGAGCCGTCCACCCGGGGCGCACTGTTCCGGCTCCACCTCCCGGCCGGCTGAACCCGAGGCGACCCGCTGCTCAGCGGCGGGCGGTCGCGCGGACGGCGCTGGGAGAGGCGCCGAGTGAGCGACGACAGGCCTTGTTGAACGCCTGGAGATCAGGGATCCCCACGGTGGTCGCGATGGCGGCGATCGACATGGTCGAGTCGCACAGCAAATGCTCGGCCAGCCGCAACCGCGCGGTCCGGAGGTAGGCCACCACCGTGCAGCCCAGCTCGGCCTGGAAGAGCCGGGTCAGGTGGTTGTGCGAGATGTCCAGGTGCCGCGCGACGTCCGGCACCGTCACCGGGCCGGCGAGATGAGATTCCAGGTAGGCGATCGCCCCGCTGACGTACGGGCTGTGGCGGACCCCCGTGCCCTCGGCCATCGCCTCGAGCCGGCACAACACCGACCAGATGTAGGCCTGTGAACGCACCGGCGCGGTCGCGAAGCTCTCGATGGCCCCGCGCAGCAGCGTGGTCAGCATCGGCGCGTCCAGGCCCACCGCCGAGACGACGGGCAGGGTCCGTGACGTGCCGCCGGCATCGACCCGCAGGTGTGCGTACAGATGCTGGGACGGGCCGAGGTAGCGGTATTCGATCCGGGTGCCCGGCGGCACCAGGCTGACGTCGTCGGGGGCGATCTCGAACGGACGGCCGTCCACGGTCAGCGTCGCCCGGTAGCTGTAGAGGTGCAACGACCACAGCTCCGGCAGGCTGAAGCGGTCGACCAGACCGTCCGTCCCGTGACGGCCGACGCCGAGGCGGACGACCTCCGGCGGCCGGTCCAGACCGATCTGCACCGCACCCCGCTGGGCGCCGTCGTTGAGGTCCATGGTGATTATCTACCACTAATGGTGACTGAGAGCCAGGACACCGACCGGGTGGCGGTCATAGATTGGAAACACCAGGACCACCAAACGGTCCCCCCAGATCCTCGTAAGGGTTGATCACTCCATGCCAGAGCTCATCCATCGCAAGAACCTGCTGTCCTCGGTCGAGATGGCGCACTTCGTCTCGCACGGCGCCCTGATCTTCGAGGCCGTCGTCCCTCCGGAGATGAACGCCGAAGCGATCGGTGTGCTCGACGCCGGCATCGAGCACCTGCCGTACGGCACCCCCGTGGAGCAGGCCTTCCCCGAAGGCTCGTTCGTCCAGCGGCTGATCAGCCTGCCCGTCGTGGCCGGCGCCATCCAGAGCCTGGTCGGGCCGAACCCGACCATCGACCACCACGCGG
This sequence comes from Propionibacteriales bacterium, assembly GCA_038238065.1. Lineage (GTDB taxonomy): Bacteria > Actinomycetota > Actinomycetes > Propionibacteriales > Propionibacteriaceae > Microlunatus. The sequence goes on from JBBRYD010000009.1 coordinate 10,747, forward strand.
TGCACGTCCGTGAGCCGCACGGCGGCGAGGCTCAGAAGATGCACGGCGACGCGATCATCGACACCCGGCTCGACGCGTTCGACACCCAGCTGATGTATTACCCTCACGACGTCACCCTGGAGCAGGGCGGCACCCTGAGCGTGCCCGGCAGCCACCTGCGCCGGATCAACGAGAGCGACATCGGGCGATACCAGAACCTGCGCGGCCAGACCCGGCTGGTCTGCCCGGCCGGCACCGTGGTGATGCTGCACCACGGCATCTGGCACGGCGGCCGCCGCAACGACTCCGACATCCTGCGCTACATGTTCAAGATCCGGTTCAACGCGACGGTGCGCCAGCTCCGGCTGTGGAACACCGACGACCTCGACGACCCGGCCGTGCAGGCCGAGCTGAACATCCGCTTCCCCTGGTACGAGAACGCCACCGGCCGGCTGGAGATCGTCAACCGGGTGAAGCTCTGGCGGGCCCTGACCGGAAACGACGCGTTCGACGTGGAGTACTGGATGACGCGGGTCGCCAACCGGCCGGACCGGATCGCTGTCGGCGCGAGCAGCAGCCGATGACCACCTTTGCCACGCCAGACGCCGCAACCCACGACCCGGAACACGGAGCCACGATGCCCGAGCTGCGCCAGCAGGTGCTGGTCCTCTACCTCGCCACCTCAGCCCTCGACGACAAGGTGCTGGGTTGGTCGACCTACGACGGCACCGGCGCCACCTCGCCGACCACGGGTGACTCCGACGTGCCGCCGTACGAGACCGGGCTGGACGCGCTCAAGGACGGCTGGCGGATGATCCAGGCCGCTCAGCTGCTGCCGCCGCAGGCCGGTCACGAATACGACGTCTCGTTCCTGAAGCACGAGTTCTTCTTCGAGAAGCTGGCCCCGCGGGCCTGACCCTGCTACTCCCTCGGCTCAGCCGAGGGAGTAGAAGGTGGCTGCGGTCCGACCCAGCACCGCCGCCGCCACGTCGGGGCCGTAACCGGTGAGGACCTCGACCAGGTTCGACCAGACCAGGTCGTAGCCGCCGGCCACCAGGGCGACCGGCCAGTCGCTGCCGATCATCAGCCGCTCGGGGCCGAAGGCGTCGAGGGCCACGTCGATCCAGGGACGAAGATCGTCCGGGCCGTGGGACCGGGCGCCGGTGACCGGGTACAAGCCGGACACCTTGGCGTAGACCTGCGGATGGGTGGCCGCTCGGCGGATCTGGGTCTCCCAGGGTTCGTACCGGTCGGTGCCGACCGGCGGCTTGGCCAGGTGGTCGATCACGATGGGCAGTCGGGGGAACCGCTCGCTCAGGTAGTCCAGGTGCTCGAGGTGGCGTGGCAACACCCCGACCAGGTCGAACGGCAGGCCGGACTGCTCCAGCACGGCCAGCCCTTCGGCCACGTCGGCCCGGAGGAGCCAGTCCGCGTCGGGTTGGTCGTGGATCAGGTTGCGGATGCCGACCAGCTTGTCGCGGGTCTGCAGCTCCGTCAGCCGCGTCGCGGCTGCTGCAGGTCGTTCCAGTGGCACGTAGCCCACCACCCCGACCACCACAGGGTGAGCGTCGGCGACCGCGAACATCGCGTCGGTGTCGGCGTCGGAGTCCTCGGCCTGGACCAGCACCGTGGCGTCGATGCCGTGCCGCTCGAGGTGGGGTGAGAGGTCGTCGAAGCCGAAGGCACGTCGGAGCTCGGGCCCCTCCCGCTCCAGCCAGCGGTAGTGCCCCCCGGCAGGGTCCCAGAAATGCTGGTGCGCATCGATGACGTGCAGACGTCTGCCGGGGGCGCCGCTTCGGGGACTGTCGGTATCAAACACCTGCCCAGTCTCTCGGACGCGACCGCTTTGACGCCAGGCGACCATTCAGCCGATGGCTCCGTCGTCCGCCGAACTCCTCAACCACCCGCCGCAACAGCGTCGGCCATCGACGCGCTCGAGAAGGACGCCTGTGAGACCCCCCACTCATTCAGCTCAGCAGTCACCGATAATGAGACGGCGACCCCCTTCACGAAGTGTTGACGAAGGGTAAAGAATGTGGACATCAACAAGAATCAGCGGCCGTGCACGCGTGGTCGATAAGCAGGCAGTCACGGACTCCTCTTCATGTCCAGCACCGGTCAGAACTTTAAATAGACATCTGAATAGTTGCCGCTTCGACCAGTTGAGGTATCGTGAAGTCAAATCGCGGGGGAGGTCAGTCTGAACCCGTACTTAACTGGTCAAGCATTCCGCGGGTCACAGAACGCCTTCGGACTCCAGCTCTGTCAACCTCGGCGTTCGGACGCTCCAGGAGATCAATGTTTGCGCGCATCTCGTCCCTCATTCGGCCAGCCTCCAGCGACCCGGTTTCGCGTATGTCCAACTTCTAGCAAGTAGCGCAGCGATCACCACCGACGAGGGCGTCGGCTCCGCCCGGGACCTGATCCGCCGGGCCGACGAGCTACTGGCCACCATGTCGCTCGCCGAGAAGGCCGGCATGATGTTCCACGGCATGGTGATCATGGGCCCGAACGGAACCCTGTTCGAGCCCGCCGCAGGTATGGATCTGCCGAGCACCCGTGAGCTGGTGGTCGACCGGCACCTCCGACACGTCAACCTGGCCGGTCAGGTCGATTCGGTGGACGACCTGGTCCGCTGGTACAACGCGGTGCAACGGCTGGCGGTGGAGTCGGGATCCGGCATCCCGCTCACCGTGTCCAGTGACCCGCGACATGCCTTCGTCGACAACGTCGGCACCGCCGCCAGAGCAGGCGTGTTCTCCGAGTGGCCGGAGAGCCTGGGGTTGGCTGCCCTCAACGACGCCGACCGGGTCTACGAGTTCGCCGACATCGCCCGACAGGAATACGTGGCGGCCGGTATCCGCGTCTCGCTCCATCCGCAGATCGACCTGGCCACCGAGCCGCGCTGGGCGCGGATGGGCGCGACCTTCGGCGAGTCCGCCGAGCTGACTGCCGACCTCGTCCGGGCCTACGTCCGGGGCTTTCAGGGCACCCCGTTCGGCGCTCAGTCGGTGTCCACCATGACGAAGCACTTCCCCGGCGGCGGACCCCAGCTCGACGGCGAGGATCCGCACTTCAGCTACGGCCGCGAACAGGTCTACCCGGGCGGCCGGTTCGACCTCCACCTGCAGCCGTTCCTCGCCGCGATCGAGGCCGGCACCCGCCAGATGATGCCGTACTACGGGATGCCGGTGGACACCGAGCACGAGCCCGTCGGGTTCGCCTTCAGCCGGGGGATCATCACCGACCTGTTGCGTGACCAGCTGGGCTTTCGGGGCATCGTCTGCACCGACTGGGGTTTGATCACCGACGCGGTCATCTTCGGTCAGCCGATGCCGGCCCGCGCCTGGGGGGTGGAAGCGCTCAGCGAGCTCCAGCGCACAGCCAGACTGATCGAGGCCGGCGTCGACCAGTTCGGCGGCGAGCACAACCCGAGGCTCGTCATCGACCTGGTGCAGAGCGGTCAGGTCAGCGAAAGCCGCATCGACCACTCGGTGCACAAGCTGCTGGTCGAGAAGCTGGCGTTGGGCCTCGTCGACTCCCCCTACATCGACGCTCGACACGCGGCCGGGACGCTGGGACGTGCCGACTTCGTCGCCGCCGGGTTGCAGGCACAGCGCGACTCCGTCGTCCTGCTCACCAACGGTTCGGACGACGCGCCGCTGCTACCGCTGGCCGCCGGTACCCGGGTGTACGCCGAAGGCATCGACCCGGACGTTCTGGCACGCTACTTCCGCGTCGCCGATCGGGTCGAGGATGCCGACGTCGCGCTGGTCAGGCTGCAAGCTCCGTACGAGCCACGGCCTGGGGGGTTCGAGGCGCTCTTCCATGCCGGTTCGTTGGACTTCGACCCCGAGACGATCGCGCACCTGGCGCTCCTCGGCGATCGGCTGCCCACCATCGTGGACGTGCACCTGGACCGGGCCGCCATCCTCACCCCGCTCAACGCCGTGGCCGCCGCGCTGACCGTCACGTTCGGAGTCCGTGCCGAGGCCTACCTGGACGTGGTCAGCGGTGCCAACCCACCCCGAGGACGACTGCCCATCGACCTGCCGCGCACCATGGCGGCGGTCGAGGCGAGCCGCTCGGACGTCCCGTTCGACACGGCCGACCCGGTGTTCCGCTTCGGCGACGGCCTCAGCTACTGACACGAAACTCCGCCCGCGACGTCGGTATACAACGTAAACTCACCGCATCCGGTTGAGTGCTGGCCGCGGAAGAGACACATGTGAAGACACCCATGAGTCGTGGACCGGTCAGTGCGGCACTCCTCGCCTTGCTCACCAGCCCGCCGCACGACGCGGCGCGCCCAACCCAGCTGGCCGACGTCACCGCCGAGTCCGTGCGCAGCAGTCAGGACGTCGTGCGCGACGCCGACCTGCAGCTGACCCTGTTCTGCCTAAACGCGCTGCACTACGAGGGTCTGGCCGGAGTCAGCGACGCCTGGGAATGGAGCGCGGACCTGACCGAGGTCCGGTCCCGTATCGAGACCGCGTTCGAGGCGGCCTTACGCGACCGGGTCCCAGTCACGGCGGCGCCCTCGACGGCAACAGCAGAGTCGGTCGCGAGCGCGCTCTTCGACCTGGCAGCCGCAGACAAGAGCCCCGGACTCTCGCGCTACGTCGCCACCAAGGCCACGAAGGACCAGCTGCTGGAGTTCATGATCCAGCGGTCGATCTACCAGCTGCGGGAGGCCGACCCGCACACCTGGGCCATCCCGAGGCTCAACGGCCGAGCCAAGGCCGCCCTCGTCGAGATCCAGAGCGACGAGTACGGCGGTGGGCGGCCTGAGCGGATGCACTCGGAGCTGTTTGCCGCCACGATGCGCGGTCTCGGCCTGGACGGGACCTACGGCAGCTACGTCGACTCTGTTGCGGCGATCACTCTGGCCTCGGTCAACATGATGACGATGTTCGGCCTGCACCGCCGGCTGCGTGGCGCCATCGTCGGCCACCTGGCGGCCTTCGAGATCACCTCCTCGTCCCCGAACCGGCGCTACGCCAACGGGTTTCGCCGACTGGGCCATGCGGAGCTGACCGAATACTTCGACGAGCACGTCGAGGCTGACGCGGTGCACGAGCAGATCGCCGCGCGAGATCTGGCGGGCGGGCTGGTCGAGGCCCAGCCGGAGATGCTGTCTGACGTGCTGTTCGGCGCCGCCGCCTGCCTGGCCATGGACGGGTGGGTGACCCAGCACCTGATCGGCTGCTGGACAGCCGGGCGTTCCTCGCTCAGCCAGCCCCTGGCTCGAGTGGCTTGATGCCGATTCCAGCGCAAGGTGACAGGCCGGCGGACTCGCTGTCGGCCCCCGCCGGCCCAGCCGTTACCATCACAGCCTGCCGTCATGGACCCCTGCTGGTCCGGGGGGACTTCGAGGTGCTGGACGCGGCGGGGGCGACAATTCCTCGTCGACGACGGACCATAGCGCTCTGTCGCTGCGGCCTTTCGGCTATCAAGCCCTATTGCGACGGAAGCCACAAAGCGGCGGGCTTTCGCACCGAGGACGGCGAATAGCGTCGGTATTCGGATCGACAGTTAGAATGCTCCATGTCTGCCACACCGAGTGCCTCCCTATCCCGATGCGCGGTCATCTTCAACCCGATCAAGGTCAGCGATGACTTTCGTAGCCTGATCGAGGGTGCGTTGCCCGACGACCAGTACGCCCCACTTCTGTGGTTGGAGACCTCGGAGGACGATCCGGGCCACGGCATGGTCCGCCGGGCCGTCGAGGACCAGGTCGACCTGGTCATCGGGGCCGGCGGCGACGGCACCATCCGCCTGATCGCCGACGGCCTGGCTGATACGGGGATCCCGCTGGGGATCATTCCGGCGGGCACGGGGAACCTGCTGGCCCGCAACCTCCAGCTCCCTCTCGACGAGGCCACCGCGATCCGGGTCGCCTTCGGCGATCACAGCCGCAGCATCGACCTGATCAAGCTGACCGTCGACGAACAGGATCCCGTCCACTTCGCCGTCATGGCCGGCGTCGGCGTGGACGCGGTGATCATGAACGAGACCGATCCCGACCTGAAGAAGAAGATCGGGGTCGGAGCGTATGTGGTCGCTGCCAGCAAGGCCCTGGGGCGGCTGCCGCTCAGGCTGACGGTCCGGGTCGACGGAAGCCGCGTGCTGCGCCGGCACGCCATGCTGTGCTTGATCGGCAACGTCGGCGACCTCCAGGCCGGCATCACCCTGATCGCCGACGCCGAACCGGATGACGGCTTGCTGGACGTCTACATCGCCTCACCTCAACGATTCACCCACTGGGTCAAGGTGCTGCTGCGGATGATCACCCGGCGCGCCCAGAAGGATGACCGGGTGGACCAGCTCAAGGCCCAGCGCGTGACCATCCGCTTGGACGAGCCCGACCACTACCAGCTCGACGGCGACGCCATGGGCAAAGCCTCGATGCTGACCGCTGAGGTCGCGCCAGGTGCACTCGTGGTCCGGGTGCCTGGCTGATCCGGCGAGCTCGACGCTCGGCGGAATATCCTCGAGGGGCGCCCGGTTACATCGGGTGCCGTCTGGTGCAAGACCCCCGGGTCTCACCCATCGCTGCTTCGAGCGGCCACTCGCCGAGAGGCGTCTATCAGGCGGTTGCACGTTACGACGGCCGGTCCTCACGGACCGGCCGTTGTCACGCTCCAGCTGACGCCCGTCAGGCCAAGGCGATGATGTCGGCGGACTCGAGCCGTCCGTCCCGGATGTCCAACCGGCCCAGGGTGCCGTGCGGCTGACGTCGCCGATCCGTGGGCGACCCGGGGTTGAAGACTCGGACGCCGTCGCCGGTGACGTCCATCGGGATGTGGGAATGGCCGAACACGACCAGATCCGCGGTCGGAAACCGGGACCGCATCCGCGCCGTCCGGCCGGTCGCCTGCCCACTGTCGTGGATCATGGCGACCCTCAAGCCGGCCAGCTCGAGCTCCTGCGTCTCCGGAGCACCCCAGGACGCCACCTCCGGCAGATCGTTGTTCCCCATCACCGCGTACACCGGCGCGAAAGTGGCCAGGCTCTCCAGCACCTCGACGGTGCAGACGTCTCCCGCGTGCAGGATCGCGTCAGCCTCCCTCAGGTGCTCCGCCACGGCCGACGGCATGCCCTTCCAGCGACGCGGGCTGTGGGTGTCGGACAGCACGACCACCAGCACGGCAGAACCTACCGGCTAGGCCGCGGCGACCCGATGGGCCGCGACCAGCCGGTCCATGGTGGCGTTCAGGTCGGCGTCGACCTCCTGACGGGCCGGGTCGCCGTCGTACCAGTCCATGATCTCGACCGCACCCCGGGCGAACGGGATGGTCGCGACGTAATCGGGCACCAGCGCCTTGACCTTCGTGTTGTCGAACATCATCGAGTGCGCCTTGTCCCCCAGCAGGCCGGCGCCCCACTCGGGGTCTGCGGCGGCGATCGCGTCCGACGGGACATGCACGATCTTCGGCTCCACCCCGGCCGCGCGGGCGACGGTCTCGAAGATCTGGTTCCAGGAGAGCCACTCGTCGGAGGTGATGTGGAAGCTGTCGCCGATGGCCGCGGGGTGTCCGAGCAGGCCGGTGAACGCGTGCGCGAAGTCAGCGTGATGGGTCAACGTCCAGAGCGACGTGCCGTCACCGTGCACGACGACCTCGACCCCACGGCGCATCCGGTCCACCACCGTGTAGCCGCCGTCCATCGGCAGCAGGGTCTTGTCGTAGGTGTGCGACGGACGCACGATCGTCATCGGTAGACCCTCGTCGCGGTAGGCCTTGACCAGCAGGTCCTCGCAGGCGATCTTGTCGCGGGAGTACTGCCAGTACGGGTTGCGCAGCGGGGTCGACTCGACGGTCGGCTGCCGGCTCGGCGGCGTCTGGTAGGCCGAGGCCGAGCTGATGAACACGTACTGCCCCATCCGGTCGCGGAGCAGGTCGAGCCGGGACTGCACGTGGCTCGGCACGAAGGCGCGGAAATCGGCTACCACGTCGAACTCGCGGTCCCCTATCGCGGACCGCATCGCCTCGGCGTCGTTCACGTCGCCCTGCAGCAGCTGACAGGCGTCCGGCGCGGACCGGGTTTTCGACGTACCGCGGTTGAGGACGTACACGTCCATGCCGACGTCGAGCGCCCGCTGGGTGCAGGCCGAGCTGATGATGCCCGTACCGCCGATGAACAGGACCGAGCTGGCTGACATATGTGACTCCGATGTCTGGTGAGGGGATGCCCAGGGGTGGGACGCCGTCTGCACTGTATCCAGGCCTCCACCGCCCTCCGCGACCAGTCAGTGATCCGGCATTGTGGGCGGCGTGTCGGCCTGGCTCCCGCGCTACGGGTGACCGGACGGGTACGGCGCCAGGCGCCCCGCGTTGCTTGTGCGCACCGTCTCGGCTAGCGTGCCGCGGGGGCAGCCGAGGCGCAGCTGGCCGGTCCACGGTGAGGCGCGAACAGTGGGGACGTCATGGTCGGTTGGTTGGCCGTACGCGGTGCGACTCCGGTGGCGCTGGCCGTCGTGCTGATGCTCACCGCCGGCTGCGGCGCGGTCCCCGTCGACTCCTCGGAACAGACCGCCCCGGCGAGTACGGTGTCCAAGACGCCTTCCCCGAGCGCCTCCGCCAGCCCACGGCCGGTCGAACGGGTCGCCGCTGGGGGCCCGGTGATCGTGATCGACCCGGGCCACAGCGGGAAGACGATCCAGAGCACCGCCCTTCACGGCCTCCGCGACATCGACTACCCGAACTATCCCGAGATCTACGAGATGTTCGACGTCAGCATCTGTGTGAGCAGCGCGCTCCGCTCCGACGGCTACCGGGTCACACTGACCAAGGCGCACGCCGGGTCGAGCGTCAGCCACAGCGAGCGGGCGGCGGTGGCGAATACCCTCCACGCCGCCCTGGCGATCAGCGTGCACGACGACCACGGCGTCTCGGCCCGCTTCGAGCACACCTACGACCAGCGCGGCACGCGGCGCAGCGACGGCAGCTATCCCGCCATGTACCGCGGCGTCGGCGGCCACCGCACCGTCTACGCCCTTCGGGCCACGGCCGCTCTCAGCCAGACGTACGCCCGAGTCGTCGCCAGGGCCCGCACCGCGGCCCAGCACCGCCCGGTCACGGTCGCCCAGAACTCCTACAACGGCCGGGCGCCACTGGAGCCGGGCAACCTGGCCCTGGTCCAGCTGTTCTCTAAGGTCCCCTGGGTCTACAACGAGATGGGTGCTCTGACCGCCGGCCGCATCACGCAGGCGATGAGCATCGCCGACGAGACGGCCTACGCCACCGGCCTGCTGTCCGGGGTGGAGACAGCCGTGCCGCTCGACGCCGGTCGTGCCAACCGTCCAACCAGCTCGGCCCGGGCCCTGCCCGACTGCCTCGTGAAGCAGGTCGAGCCCAAGCCCGGCCACCTGACCCGGCCGAAGAAGTACCTGCCGTACCACTTCGGCTAGCCCGGAGCCAGGGCCACGTCAGGCCCGCGCCCCCCGGAGGGGCTTGACCGACGCGTTGCCCCGGTTCTCGCCGGCTTCGAAGATGTCCGCCGCACGTCCGATGATCAGGGAATCCGGCTCCCCGACCACCTCGACATCCTTGTCGGCGTAGTTCACCGTGGACAGCACGTGGCGCATCGCCTCGAGCCGCCCGCGCTTCTTGTCGTTGCTCTTGACCACGGTCCAGGGCGCGTGGTCGGTGTCGGTGAAGAGGAACATGTCCTCCTTCGCCGCGGTGTACTCCACCCATTTGTCCAGCGACGCCAGGTCCATCGGCGACAGCTTCCACTGCCGGACCGGGTCGATCTGCCGGATCAGAAACCGGGTGCCCTGCTCGGGCTGAGCCACCGAGAACCAGAACTTGATCAGCTGGAACCCGTCCTTGATCAACAGGTCCTCGAACAGCGGCGCCTGCCGGAGGAACTGGGCATACTCCAGCTCGGTGCAGAACCCCATCACCCGTTCGACGCCTGCCCGTGTGTACCAGGAGCGGTCGAACAGCGAGAGCTCACCGGCCGCCGGCAGGTGTGCGATGTAGCGCTGGAAGTACCACTGACGCGACTCCCGGTCGGTCGGCTTCTCCAGGGCGACGACGTGCGCCCCGCGCGGGTTGAGGTGCTCCATGAACCGCTTGATGGTGCCGCCCTTGCCCGCTGCGTCGCGACCCTCGAAGAGGATGACCTGGCGCAGCCCGTTGGCCTTGATCCAGTTCTGCATCTTCAGCAGCTCGATCTGCAGCAGCCGCTTCTGCCGCTCGTAGGAGTCGGTCGTCATCCGCTCGTCGTACGGGTAGTCCTCCCGCCAGGTGTCGACGATGGTGCCGTCCACGGCGCGCAGGATCGGATCGTCGTCGTCCAGCTCCTCCACGGTGAAGTCATCCGCGCCGTAGCGCTCCTTGAGGTACCGCAGCTGATTCTGCAAGGTGGTCACGGTTCATCCTGCCGCCGCGTCCTGGGACCAGCAAGCGAACAAACCGTGAACGTGACTGACACCGATCCCCCGGAAGCCGCAGGCCTCAGACGGCCGGCAGCTCGTGCGTGTCGTCGGCCTGCTCGTCGCGCTGGGCCCGACGCTGCGCGCGGCGCTCGACGCGGCGTTCGACGAGGGTGTACAGCACGGGCACCAGGAGCAGGGTCAAGATGGTCGAGGACACCAGCCCGCCGATGACCACCACGGCCAGCGGCTGGGAGATGAACGCTCCGCCACCGGTCAGCCCGAGACCCATCGGGATCAGGGCGAAGATGGTGGCGCAGGCGGTCATGATGATGGGTCGCAACCGGAGCCGGGCGCCGTCCGTCACGGCAGTCGTGACGTCCTCGCCGGCGGCTCGATACTGGTTGATCAGGTCGATCAACACGATGGCGTTGGTCACCACGATGCCGATCAGCATCAGCAGCCCGACCATGGCCGGTACGCCGAGCGGGGTGTCGGTGATCAACAGCCCGGCGATGGCCCCAGTGGCCGCAAACGGGATGGAGACCAACAGGATCAACGGCTGCACCAGGCTCTTGAACGTCGCCACCATGATGATGAACACGAGCGCAATGGCGACCAGCATCGCCAACCCGAGCTGGCGGAAGGCGTCCTGCTGATCCTGAGACGCGCCGCCGAGGGTGGCGGTGACGCCGACCGGCATGTCCGGTGCGGTGTCCAGCGCCTGCTGGATGGTCTTCGACAGCGCGCCGAGGTCCGAGCCGCCCGGGGTGGCCAAGATGGTGACCGACTCCTTCCCGTCGATCTGGGTGACCGTGGTGGGTGCTGACACCTGCACGACCCTGGCCACGTCCTTCACCCGGATCGGTTGCGCCCGGACGTCGGCGAGCGCCTCCTGCTCGTCGGTCAGCGCCGCCGTGTCCTTGCGCTGCTTCGCCGACTTGTCGGCCTGCTTCTCAGCGGCATCGATCTGGTCGTTGAGCTGGTCGATTCCCTTTTCCGACTGCTGGATCGAGGCGGTCAGCTGCATGACCTGCTGGGCGTACGCCTGGACCTGCTGGGCGTACTGCTGCTGAGCCAGGGTCGCGGCCAGCAGGTCCGTCGTCACCGGGACACCGCCCGCGGCCGGACCGCTGGGGCCCGTGCCGGAGTTGGCGGCGCTGGGCTTGGCGGCGCTGGGGTCAGCCGCACCGTTCCGGGGCTGACCGGACGGGGCCGCACTGGGATCGGCGGCACGGGGATTGGCGGCACTGGGATTGGCGGCACGGGGATTGGCGGCACTGGGATTGGCGGCAGGGGGATCCACAGCACGGGGATCGGCGGCACGGGGATCCACAGCAGCGGGGGCGACCGGAGCCGTGGTCGGCGCCTTCGGGGTGGCTGGTGCCTTCGGCGGGGAGGCCTTGAGCTTGCGGAGGTTGTCCCGCAGGTCGTTCAGGGCATCGCGCGCCTTCGTGCGCTGCTTTCGCAGCTCGTCCCGCTGGTCCGCAGCTGCCTGATCGGCTTCCTTCTCAGCCTTCTTCTGGGCCTTCTTCTGTTTGGCCGTGACCTTGTCGGAGGCCCGTTTCTGCGCCTTCTGGGTCTGCAGCTGGCTGACCGGCAGCTCGAGGTTGCCGATGTTGGTCGGGCTCGCCCCGGTCGGCTGGCCGTACACGTAGATGTCGCGGGTCTCGCCCGCCAGGGTGACCGTGCCGACCTGGGTGCCGTTCAGCGCGTTGGAGACGGCCTGGCCCACCTCGGACTGGGTGAATCCCTGGGCGGCGGCCCGGGTGCGGTTCACGTCGACCTTCAACACCTTGCGCTGCTCGCCCACATTGCTCCGGATGTCGGTGAGCCCGCCGACGGTGCCGAGCACCTGCTGGACACGCCGAGCTCCGACCCGGAGGTCGGCGCTGTTCTCACCGGTGACGATGACGCTGACGTCGGTGCTGGTCGCGCCGGTGTTCTGCGCCGAGACGGTGATCGTGCCGGCGTCCTGGAGCTCGGTCATCTCGCCCTGCAGCTTCACCCGCACCGCGTCGGCGTTCGCGCCGTCGGCCAACGTCACGGTGATGGCCGCGATGTTCGCACCGGCGCCACCGACGCCGGGTCTGCCGCCACCCCCTCCGATGGTGGTCAGGTAGCCCTTGACCTCCGGCGTCGCTGCCAGCGCCTTCTCGACCTTCTTGGCCTGGGCGCTGGTGGCCGCGAGACGGGTGCCGACCGGGAGCTTCTGCTCGATGGACAGGGTGCTCTTGTCGGCAACGGAACCGAGGAAGTCCGTCTTCAGCAGGGTCGCCGAACCGAGGGTGCCCGCGAAGACCACGAGCGCGATGCCCAGTGTGATGATCGGGTGCGCCAGACCTGCTCGCAGCACCGGCAGATAGCCGCGCTGGAGCCGGGTCACCTTGGTCTCCGCACCGTGGGCCGCTGCGGTGGCGCCCACAGCCCGGGCCCCCACCGGCTCCGGGCTGGACGCGCCCCGGCGCAGGAACCAGTACGCCAGCACCGGGACGATGGTCATCGAGACCAGCAGCGAGGCGGCGAGCGCGATGGCCACGGTGACGGCGAAGGGCCGGAACAGCTCACCGACCACGCCCGACACCACGGCCACGGGCAGGAAGACGGCCACCGTGGTCAGCGTCGAGGCGGTGACTGCCCCGGCGACCTCCTTGACCGAGGCGATGATGTCCGTCGGCGCCAGCCGATGACCGACAGCGCGGCGTTTGATGTTCTCGATCACCACGATCGAGTCGTCGACCACGCGGCCGACGGCGACGGTCAGCGCGGCCAGAGTGAAGATGTTGAGCGAGTACGCACCGATCCGGAGCCCGATCATGGCGATCAGCAGCGACAGCGGGATGGAGATCGCGGTGATGACCGTGGAGCGGACGGAAAACAGGAAGAGCAGGATGATCAGCACGGCGAAGACGAGCCCGAGGCCACCCTCGACGGCCAGATCGTGGATCGACTGCTCGATCAGCGGAGCCTGGTCGAAGACGGTGGTGAACGTGGTCTGGCTGCCGAGCTTGGTCTGCAGTCCAGGAATCATGTCGTTGACGGCGTGAGAGATCTTCACCGAGTCGGCGTCGGTGTCCTTCAACACGGCCACGCTGAGGGCCGGGCGGCCATCGGAGCGCGCCACCGAGGTGGAGTCCACCGACTCGACCGACACGTCGGCGATGGTGCCGAGAGTCACGGGTCCGTCGGTGGTGGAGATGGGGATGGCCTGGACCTGCTTGACCGAGCCCAAGGCGTTGCCGACCTCGATCGCCAGCTCCGTGTTGCCGTCGTAGCTGTTGCCCGCGGGTACGACCAGCGCCTGCGCCCGGATCGACTCGGTCACGGCCTGGGTGGTCAGATCGTGCTTGCGCAGGTCCGAGGGCCGGAGGCTGATGCCCAGCTGGGTGCTGTTCTGACCGGACACGTTGACCTGGCGGACCCCGTCGATGCCGGCCAGCTGGGGCACCGCGACGGAGTTGACGAGCTCACCGGTCACGCCGAGCGAGGCGTCGGAAGCGACCGCCAGCAGGAGGACGGGGATGTCGTCGGTACTGCCGGTCGCGACCTCGGTGGTCACGCTCTCGGGCAGGGTGGCCGAGATCGAGTCGACCGAGTTACGGATGTCGCTGACGATCTTGTCGGAGTCGAGACCGTACTCCCACTGCACCGCGATGACCGCGATACCGTTGGACGAGGTCGAGTCGACCTTGGTGACGCCCGAGACGGCTTTGACGCTGGTCTCGATGGGGGTGGAGACCTCCTTGGCCACGATCTGCGGCGTCGCGCCGGAGAAGTTCGCCGAAATGATGGCCGTCGGTGCCGAGATGGACGGCAGCAACTCCTGCCTGAGCGAGAAGACCGACACCACACCGAAGACGAGGATCGCCAGGGTGATGAGCCCGACGATCAACCGGTTGGCCAAGCTGATCCTGGTCAGATGCGTCATGGAAACGGTGGTCCTTTTCTTGACCTGATGGTTAGCCTCGACAGTACAGTTAACGTCGTACAAACAAATATGCCTCACAGCACCTTGACAGGATCACGTGACCCAGACCTTCGACAGCGCCGCGCCCCTCGCGGAGCGTCAGACCGCCAGCCCCCCAGCGGTGGATGACGAGCGTACGGACCTCATCGCTCAGCTCGAGGCCACTCAGCAGGAGTTCGAGCGGCGCGCCCTGTCGGCGATGGCTGCGCCCCTGATCGCCACTCCGCTCACCATGCAGCAGCTCAAGGTGCTGGCCATGATCGCGCTCGACCCCTCCAAGGCCACCGGCCACAACCTGGCCGGACAGTTGAAGGTGTCGCTGGCCAGCATGTCCGGGATGGTGGACCGGCTCGTCGACCACGGGATGGTGGAACGGACCGAGGACCCGGAGGACCGCCGGGTTCGTCGGCTCACGGTGACCGGGGCCGGCGGCGACGTGATCCGTGGTCTGGTCAGCACCGCCGGCACCATGCCCACGCCGGTCCTGCAGCGGTTGACCCTCGACGACCTGCGCGCACTCGTCCAGGGCATCCGCGCGGTCGACCGGGCGGCGGCGCAGCTCTACGGCGAACACTGAGAGGTTGAGCTCGCCGTCACCAGTCGTGCACGGTGCCGTCAGCCAACCGGTTGTACGGAAGGTAGGCGGTCTGGTACGGATACTGGCCGGCCTCGTCGACGTTCAGCTCGACGCCCAACCCCGGTTGCTCGCCCGGGTGCAGCATCCCGTCCAGGAAGGTGTACGACTGCTCGAAGACGGCGTCCGTCCTGGCGCCGTGCTGCATGTACTCCTGGATGCCGAAGTTGTGGATCGCCAGCCCCAGGTGCAGGGCAGCGGCCATGCCGACCGGCGAGATGTCGGTCGGACCGTGCATCCCTGACCTGATGCCGTACTGCGAGGCGTACTCCAAGATCTTCTTCAGGTGCGTGATGCCACCGGTGTGTGTCACCGAGCCGCGGACGTAGTCGATCAGCTGTTCACGGATCAGCAGCTGGTAGTCCCAGACGCTGTTGAACACCTCACCGATGGCCAGCGGAGTCGTCGTGTGTTGGCGAACCAGCCGCAGCGCCTCCTGGTTCTCCGCAGGGGTGCAGTCCTCCAGCCAGAACAGGTCGTAGGGTTCCAGAGCCTTGCCGAGCTTGGCCGCCTGGATCGGCGACATCCGGTGATGCCCGTCGTGCAGCAGCGGGATCTCCGAGCCGAACTCGCTGCGAACCGCCTCGAACACACCCGGCAGGTGCCGCAGGTAGGCCCGGGTGTCCCAGTCCTCCTCGGCGGGCCGCGCAGATCGCTGCGCCGGCTCGTACTGGTGGCTGTTCTCGACGACGCCCGGCTCACTCGAGCCGGCGACCACACCGTAGATCGACCGGAGCCCGGGCACCCCGGTTTGCACGCGGACCGCCTTGAACCCTTGCGCCTGGTGTGACCGGATGCTGTCGAACAGCGCCTCGGTGTCGGCTCCGCTCGCGTGGCCGTAGGCCAGTAGACCGGTGCGGCTGGCCCCGCCGAGCAGCTGGTAGAGCGGCATCCCCGCGGCTTTGGCCTTGATGTCCCAGAGGGCGACGTCCACCGCGGCGATGGCCGCCATGGTCACCGGCCCCCGACGCCAGTAGGCGCTCCGGTAGAGGAACTGCCAGGTGTCCTCGGTCGCCATCGGGTCCCGGCCGATCAACAGCGGCAGGATGTGGTCACCGAGATAGTGCACCACCGCCATCTCCCGCCCGTTGAGGGTCGCGTCACCCAACCCGGTGAGCCCTGAGTCCGCGGTGACCCTGACCGTGACGAAGTTGCGGTCGGGGCTGGTGACGATGACCTCTGCGCGTTCGATGAGCATGGGCCTCATCTTGCTCCCGCGGCGGCGACCCCAGCAGCGGGGGGTCGCGGGTCGTTGTGCCGCCGATATCGTGCAGCGCCGGACGTAGATTCCTCGGTGCTCCATTCACCCGATAAACTCGATCTCTTTCATCCTAGATCTCGGCTCATATCTCCCAAATCGTCCCCGGATGCGCAGATACCTGGACGCCTGGTGAGCCAACCCTTTCGATGAACCGGCGTCGCGTTGTCCACTGTTGGACAGCGACTGAAGTGGACACGACCCTGCGTTAACAGGGTGTCATTCCGTCACCGGCCGCAATCACAGGCTGATAACGACGGTCGCCCAGTGGGTCGGGCTTCATCGTCTCAAGTACCACCGGATCAGGGTATAGACCAAGAATCACTCCCTCCAGTCGACCATCGGCATCACCAGGTTGCCGCTGAGCCTGTTAGCCACAAAGCACCCGACGCACACCACCGAAAGGTGTGATTAACGTCTCATTTCATATAACGGTTTGATATAGCATGCACTCCTGGCGGCGCGCTAAGGTACGTCTCGGCTCGCCAACGCGCACTGGAACGACCGCATCTCATGGCTGCCTATTCCGCCAAGATTGCCCCTGATCCCACTAAGGATTTACTCCCATGAGTTCTGATCTCACCACGTCGCCGCTCAATTCGGTGATCAGCCGGCGACATGCAATTCGCCTCGGCGCCATCGCTGTGCCCGCCGTCGCCGGGCTGACAATCCCCATGGTCGCCTTCGCCGCGCCCAGTCGGCCCACCGGCAGCCAGTACGTTCGCTACGAGGACCTGTATCGCCCCGGGGACAACCTGCAGAGGGTCGTGAACAAGGTGACCGGCAACCGCATCCTCACGCTCCCGGCCGGAACCTTCACCTTGCGCGACTTCAGGAACGGCTACTACGACGGCCTCCGTGTGGGTGGTAACTGCCGGGGCATCGTCGGCTCGGGGCGCAGCACCGTCATCACGGTGGCCGCCAACTCAGCGACCCGCAGGAAGAGTGATGGCTCGGCGGGTAACCAGATCACCATCGCCGGCAAGTCGGGAGCGGTCCTCAGCAACTTCACGCTGGTGGGGCAGAACCAGCACGGCTGGACCTACTGCGGCATCGCCGTGAGCGGCTGCACGGACGCTCACCTCTCCTGGCTCTACCTCTCCGGTGCGTCGCGGGGTTACTCACAGCGCCCGCCGGGTGAGACCTTCGGCATCAACGTGCTCAGCTCCTCCCGAACCACCATCTCCGACACCGAGGTCGATGGTCGCAACTCGTCGGGCACGCGGGTCGCGGCCTCCCCGATCGGCTGGAACAACACCAACGACGCCAAGGTCTATCGCACCTACGCCCACCACGGCGTCGCGGGAATGATGACGTTCTACAACGTCACCAACATCTACACCGAGGACTACCGGTGCTTCTCCACCTCGACGGGCACCGGCACCCTGACCGGCTCGGGCATCAACCACGAACAGTCCCAGGGGGCGATCAAGCATGTCCGACCGTCTTTGTTCGTCAACGGCACCTACAGTCGAGCGGCCGGTCACACCGAGTCCACCGGCATGCACATCAGCGTGCAGAACACCCGGACCGACGTGAACAACTTCCAGGTGCTCGAGCCCAGCTGGGATCCGGGCCCGGGGTCGACCGGCATGCTGGCCTTCTCGATCCGCGACGGCTACACGGTGGCCGGGGTCAGGAACAGGGTCAGGACCACCCCCAGGGTCGTCAAGAACGGCATCACCCTGAAGCGCTCGGACCATCCGACCCCGGGTTGGGGCGACAAGGACAAGCGGTACTACTTCTCCTGGGTGCACTGACCCACCGCGGATCAGACCCCCGAGTGGGCAGTCATCCGGCCCCTCCACCCCTGGCGTGTCGCGCGTGAGCGAGGTCCGGCTCCGGCGACCGGCGCGACACGCCGACCAGGGCGCCGGATGACTGCCTACTCGGCGGAGGGGCGGACGGCGGTGACGATCTCGTCGTACCGCCCGTCCAGCACGTCGTCGAACAGGACCGGCTGACCCAGGGTCGACGACAGGTACAGGGCCCGGACCAGGGTCAGCGACAGCAGGGCTTCGTCGACGGTGACGGCCGGCGGCCGGCCCTCGCGAATCGCCGTGGCGATGTCGTCGTACTGCCGGGCATGGCCGCGGATGAAGTTGTCCGCCGGCTTCGGCGACGTGGTCAAATACTCCGCCTCGACGACGGCACCGGCCTGGTTCTCGATCACCGCACCGGCGTGCGCGGAGAAGCCGTGGGTGCCGAACCGCTCGGCGTCCGGAGCGGAGAAGAAATACTCCAGCTGGTCGCCGTTGACGATGGCCGAGCCTGCGGTGCCGTGCACCTGGATCCGGGTGGTCAGGCCGGGGAACGCGGCCGTGGTCGCGTGGATCACCGCCAGCGCTCCGGACTGGAAACGAACCGTCGCTGTGGCCGTGTCCTCGATCTCGATCCGCTCATGGGCCAGCTGCGCCGTGTGAGCGAAGATCTCCACCGGTCGCCCGAGGAACCACCGCAACAGGTCGACGGTGTGCACGCCCTGGTTCATCACGGCGCCACCCCCGTCCATGGCCCAGGTGCCACGCCAGTCCCCCTGGTGGTAGTACTGCTGGCTTCGGTACCAGGCCATCGACGCCATGGCCGACGTCACCCGGCCGAACCGCTCCTCCTCGATGGAGCGGCGGATGACCGCGTTCGCCGGGTCGAACCGGTGCTGGCTGATCACCGAGACCACCAGGCCTCGTTCCGTGGCGTCCGCAGCCAGCTTGGCGAAGCGTTGAGCGAGCTCCACGCTCACGTCGAGCGGCTTCTCGATCACCAGGTGTACGTCGTGACGGAGCACCTCCTCGGCCTGGCCGACGTGCAGGCCGCTCGGCGTGCAGAGCGCCACCAGATCGACGGTGCCGGACTCCAGCGCCTCGGTGATGCCGACGAAGATTCGAGGCCGCGTGGCGCCCTCGGTCGCGATCAGGTGAGCGGCGGCGACGGCTTGAGAGGCCACCGTGTCGACCAGTGCCGTGACCTCGAAGTCTGGGTGCCGGGTCGCCACGATGCCGTGGTGCTTGCCGATGATGCCGCAGCCCACGATCAGGACACGGACCTTGGTGGGGGTGGTCATGCGGTGCTCCTCGGTGGGGTCAGGTGTCCTTCGAACCTAGAGAGGGGCTGACCGCCCTACCAAGCAGTTGCCAAGAGTTGCCGCGACCGATGAAAGACGTCTCAGGGGTGCAGCTCGGCCAAACGGTCGAGCAGATCCTCGAGCGCCTCCTCGAACTCGTCCTCGTAGGCGTCTGCGGCCAAGATGGGGGCGAACTCCGTCACCATCGGATACTTGTCCAGGTCGTTGCTCTCGATGAACTCCGTGTCGTCCTCCACCGACAACCCCATCTCGCCACCGAGGGTGGCCGTCTCCAGCAGCAGGTGTCCCAGTAGAAAGGTGGAGAACGCCCGATAGACCTGGACGCTGGCCCGGCCGTCGAAGCCGTGGTGCACGAGCCCTTCGAGGAAAGCCTCGACCCAGCGCAGGCTCCGTAGCGGTGGCCGGAGCCACGGTGCAGCCGGCGGGCGGGTGGTCACCAGGGGGAAGACCTGAGGGTGGGCCAGGGCCAGCCGTCGCACGCCATGGGCCATCCGCTGGAGATATTCGGTCCAGGAGTTCGAGATGTCCCCGGGCTTCATCGTGTCGGCGTAGAGCTCGTCCATCACGACCTCGACCACGCCGTCCAGCAGATGCTCGCGTCCGGGTACGTAGCGATAGAGCGCCATCGCCTCGACGCCCAGGCGAGAGCCGAGCCGCCGCATGGTGAGGTGCTGAACACCCTGTTCGTCGATGAACCTGATCGCCTCATGCAGAATCGTCAGCTGATCGAGGTTGCGACGTGGCTGCGGACTCGAGTCGGTGCGTTCGGGCGCCTGCACGGGTTGACCGCTGTGGCTGGTCTGGGCGTGCTGCGCTACTACGTCGTCAGTCATGCGTTGCACACCCCTTGGCGGGCTCGAGACGGAGTCAGCTTTCGAGTTGTCGAAAAGCCTTGGTTGTTTACTGCGTAAACAAAACGTCCTACATTGAAGGTAGCAGCCTTCCGTGGAGATACGTCATCCAGCCTCGTTGAGTTTCGGCACCCGTGATCGTCTGGGCGTTGTTTCTCGATCGGTTGAGCGACCGGCTTCGGGGAAAGGGGTGCGTGTGCGAAGATCTCGCGCACTAGGACGATCGGAGGACCATATGAGTGGAGCAGCAGACAAGCTCAAGGGCAAAGCCGACGAGCTCAAGGGCAAAGCCAAGGAAAAGGTCGGGGACGCCACCGACAACGGCAGCCTGCAGGCCGAGGGCTTGAAGGACCAGGCCGCCGGCGGTGCCAAGCAGGCCGTCGGTGACATCAAGGACGCAGCAGACGGCGACAACACCCACGCGTGACCGCCCTTCGCTGAGGCGTCTTCGCGGCACTCAGGCCTGACGTCGAGCGTCTGAGCGTCGCTGACTGGAGCGGCCCATCCGTCCACCGGGGCGGGTGGGCCGTTTCCGTCCACCCGGTCGAGACCGAGCTCGACGCGTGCCCGGATTCGGTCTGACGCGGCGGCTATCATGGCCTTTCAGCATCTACGGTGCCCGACCCGTCGCTGCGACGACGACGCTGGTCTCAGCAGTTGACGCTTTCCCGGGGTGAGGATCAGACCAGCGAACCGCATGACTGAGTGCACGAAGGGGGCGCGAACGATGGCCAATCACCGGCTCATCAGATGTGGTCCGGGAGACGTGTTCAGCGTGTTGGCAGACGGCTATCTTCTCTCGAACTGGATCCACGAGAGCTCTCGGGTGCGGGGCCTCGACCAAGCGTGGCCGATGCCGGGCTCGACCAGTCAGCACGCGTCACGACTCGGCCCGATCTCCCTCCACGACGGCGCGTCCATTCTCGAGTGGGACCCCCCGCGGCACATGATGCTGACGATCCACGGACGGCTCGTGGGGTCGACGGTCGTCACCCTTGACGTCGAGCTCGGCGCCAACGGCTGTTTGGCTCATCTGACCGAGACGGTGGTCCGCGGCCCGGGCCTGCTCGTGCCCGAGACGTTGCGCAAGGCGGGTCTACATCTGCAGAACGGCGAACGACTCGAACGGCTGGCCCACCTGGCGGAAACCCGCGCCCGGCGCACAGACCCGAGGCCGCGCTCGTACTCCTAGGTGGTGTCGAGGTCCGAGTCGAACCGCAGCAGCACCTTGCCGGAGCTGGCCGCGTCGAGGGCCACCTCGAAAGCTTCCAGCGCGCGCTGCACCTCGAACTCGTGGCTGATCACCGGCTCGACCACCAGAGAGCCGTCCTCCAGAGCCGCGACGACCTCGTCGATCTCGTCGTTGAACCGGAACGACCCTCGGAGGTCGAGCTCTCGGGCGATGGCGAGGGACACCGGTACTGGCGAGTCCCCGGGCGGAAGCATGCCGACCAGCACCACCACGCCGCCCCGGGTGGCTCCCCGGATGGCCGCCGCCAGTCCCGGCGCGCTACCAGAGGACTCCATCACGACGTCCGCGTCCAGTCCGGCGATCTCGTCTCTCTCGCTGGCCAGCAGCGTCCGGCTGGCGCCGAGCTCGACAGCGACCTCCAGCGGACGCGGATGCAGGTCCACCGCGATGATCTCGCCGGCCCCCGCCCGCTTGAGCACGGCCACGGTGAGCGCGCCGATCGGGCCGGCCCCCATCACCACGACCCGCCGACCGGCCACCACACCAGCTCGGTGGACGGCGTGCCAGGCCACGCTGGCCGGCTCGATCAGAGCGGCGGTCCGCAGCGGCAGGCCGGGGCTCAGCGGGCGGAGCATGTCACTGGCCAGGTTCACGTAGCGGACGAAGGCACCGCCGGTGTGGGGGTCGCGCGCCGCGCTGCCCAGGTAGGTGCCGGTCGGGGACAGGTTCGGGCGGCCGGCCGGGAACCGGACTGCCGGGTCTCCCGAGCCGGGCCGCGCCGGGTGCACGGCCACCGGCGTGCCGACGCGCGGTCCGGTGCCGTCGGCCGCTGTCTGCGCGACGACCCCGACCACTTCGTGTCCCAGTACCATCGGCGACCGCAGGATGGACTCACCGGAGGCACCGTGGCGCCAGTAGTGGAGGTCGGAGCCACAGATGCCCCCGTAGACCACCTCCACCACGGTCTCGCCGGCCTCCGGTGGTCTCAACGGGAGCCGCTCCACGCGGAGGTCGCGCGCCGCGTGGGCCACCACGGCCATGGCGCTGCTCGGCAGCACCGCCGGTGGGGGGCCGGCCATCAGTAGAACTCGACGGTGTCGACCCGGTTGTCCAGCTCCTCGCCGTTCAGCAGCCGCGCCGCGTTCGCCAGGAACACCTCGGCGATCAGCCGGTCCTCGGTGGCGCTGAGCGCGGACGTGTGCGGGCTCACGATGACGTTGTCCATCCCCCACAGGGCGCTGTCGGGCGGTAACGGCTCATGCGCGAACACGTCGAGAGCCGCGAACCCGACAACGCCCGAGTTGAGCGCGGTGACCAGCGCTTCCTCGTCGATCACGGTGCCCCGGCCGACGTTGACCACGGTGGCCCCCAGCCGCAGCGAGCCGAAGAACTCCTGTCCGAGCAGACCCTGGGTGGCGTGGGTTCCGGGCAGGGTGACCACCACACCGTCGACCTCAGCGGCCGCGGTGGCCAGCTGGTCGGGATGGATCACCCGGCTGACTCCGGGCAGCGAGACCTCGCGGCGACTGGTGCCGATGACGGTGGCCCCGACCGCGTGCAGCAGCTCGGCCACCCGGCGACCGATGCCGCCCAACCCGACGACCAGGATGGTCTGCTGAGCGAGCTGACCCATCATCCAGCGGTCGGTCCACTCGCGGTGGATCTGCTGGTGCTGCAGCCGGTCCAGGTTCTTCGCTCCGGCCAGCAGCCCGAAGAGGGCGAACTCCGCCAGCGGCTCGGCGTGCACGCCCGCCGAGGTGGTGAAGATGACCCGCTCCAGCTGCTCGGCCGAGAGGTCGGCGGCCTTGACCTGGCCGCCACCGCCGGCCGCCATGGTGTGCACCCAGCGCAGCCGGGGGTTGGCCTCCACCGTACGGCGCAGAGCTCGCGCGTCGTTGTCGGGCACGCCGTACAACGCGTCGGCGGAGTCGACCAACGCGTCGAACCGGCTCTGCTGCTCCTCGGTGCGATGAAAGCCCGGATCGCCGGAGTGGTCGGCGGGGTGGCGCATCGTCGGCAACAGGGACTGCTCGTAGACGAGCTCGATCCGCGTCTCCTGCTGCTCGATCCAGCGGGCCAGGTCCCGGGTCAGTGGGGTGGCGACAACCACGCGTAGTCGTTCGGGCATCAGTACGGGGCTCCTCAAGCGTGGGCGTGGCCGAATCAAGCCGACAACATGGTTGGAACAGACCTTACTGGGACTGCCACGGCGCGGATCACCATAGGCTAGGCGAAAACCTCGACCAAGAACTCGGGGGAGAGCCAAGGGAGCCGACATCGTGGCAGGCATCACCGTCATCACCTTCGGCACGTTCGACGTGCTGCACGTCGGGCACGTACGGGTGCTGAACCGGGCGGCCGAGCTCGGTGACCGGCTGGTGGTCGGAGTCTCGTCCGACGCCCTGAACTTCTCCAAGAAGGGCCGCAACCCCGTCTTCACCCAGGACGAGCGACTGGAGATCGTGTCCAACATCAAGGTGGTCGACGCGGTCTTCGTGGAGGAGAGCCTGGAGCAGAAGCGCGATTATGTGGTCGAGCACGGAGCTGACGTCTTGGTGATGGGCGACGACTGGGCCGGCAAGTTCGACTTCCTCAGCGACACGTGCAAGGTGATCTACCTGCCGCGGACGCCCTCGGTCTCCACCACGGCCATCATCGAGCACATCAGCACGCGGGTCTGAGCCGACGTGAGCACGCCCGGGTGGGTCGAGTCCGTCATCTGGTGGCAGGTCTATCCGCTGGGCTTCGGGGGTGCCGAGAATGAGGCACTCCCGGTGGCCGAGGGGGCCGAGGCGCCGGTGCACCATCGGCTGCCGGGTCCGCAGTGGCTGGACTATCTGGTGGAGCTGGGGTGCAACGGACTGGCTCTGGGGCCGATCTTCGCCTCGCAGAGCCACGGGTACGACACCGTCGACCTGCTGCGCATCGACCCGCGGCTCGGTGACGACGGCGACTTCGACGCTCTCGTCCAGGGCTGCCACGAGCGGGGCATCCGGGTGCTGCTGGACGGAGTCTTCAACCACGTGGGCCGCGGTCATCCGCAGTTCACCGCAGCGCTCGAGCAGGGGCTGGGTTCGGAGCCGGCAGCCTGGTTCCACCTGACGGACACCGACGGCGTCTTGGCGGCGCAGAACTTCGAGGGCGAGGACCAGCTGGTGGTGCTCAACCACCAGGCGCCGGCGGTGATCGCGCACGTCACCGCGGTGATGAACCACTGGCTGGACCGGGGGATCGACGGTTGGCGGCTGGACGCGGCGTACGCCTTGCCGCCTGAGTTCTGGGCCACGGTGCTGCCCGCCGTCCGCGAGCGGCACCCGGACGTGTGGATCGTCGGTGAGGTGATCCACGGGCCCTACCTGGAGTACCTGGAGACCTCGACGCTGGACTCGATCACCGAGTACGAGCTGTGGAAGGCCACCTGGTCGAGCATCAACGACCCGAACTTCTGGGAGCTCGAGCACACCCTCGGCCGGCACAACGAGCTGCTGGAGCGCTTCCGCCCGTTGACCTTCATCGGCAATCACGACGTGACCCGGATCGCCAGCCAGCTGAGCGATGTGCGACACCTCCCGCACGCCTTGGCGGTGTTGATGTTCGTCGGCGGCGTGCCGAGCATCTACTACGGCGACGAGCAGGGCTTCCTCGGGGTCAAGGAGCAACGGCTCGGCGGTGACGACGCGATCCGGCCGGCCTTCCCGGCCACTCCGGCCGACCTGCCCGCGACCGGTTGGGAGACGTACCACCTGCATCAGCGGATGATCAGCATCCGTCGGCGGCACCCGTGGCTGGGTGGCGTCACGTCAACGACCGGGCACCTCACCAACGATCAGCTGGCCCTGTCGGCCGCCGACCCGGACACGGGCACCCGACTGGTGCTGCTGCTCAACCTGGCTGAGGACGAGGCCCAGTTCCCGGTCGGTGACGAGAGCATCACGGTGGTGGAGCAGTCCGACGGGTCCAGCGCCGATCGTGGCCGGGTGGCTGGATCCGGCTGGGCGGTCGTCAGCGTCTCGCCGTAGCGGGTGTCGGGGCCGGTTCGGGGCGGTGCGTACATTAGATGGGCTTACATTCCCCCGCTGAGCACCTCATCCGCACAGGAACAGGCACTCCCCGCTATGGCGTTGTTGCTCGACCTCACTCCCCTGCGAGCCAGTCCGCCGTTTCGGCGGCTCTGGTGGGGGCTCGGCATCTCCAACCTGGGACGCAGCTCACCGTGGTGGCGGTCGGCCTGCAGGTCTACTCCATCACCGGCTCGACCCTCGCGGTGGGCGTGCTGGGGATCTGTGCCCTCATCCCGCTGGTCGCCCTCGGCCTGTACGGCGGGGCACTCGTCGACGCGTACGACCGCCGCACGGTCGCGCTGGCCTCCTCGCTCAGCCTGTGGGTCATCTCGATCGCGTTGGCCACGCAGGGCTGGCTGCACGTCGACTCCGTCGGTCTGCTGTACGTGCTGGTGGCCCTGCAGTCGGCCGGTTTCGCGATCAACAACCCGGCCCGGTCGGCGATCATCCCTCGGCTGGTCGACCCTCGGCTGCTGCCGGCGGCCAACGTGCTGCAGACGATGGCCTGGAACGTCGCCCTCACCTGCGGGCCACTGCTGGGCGCGTTCCTGGTCGCCACCTGGGACTACGGCGAGGCGTACACCATCGACGCCCTGCTGTTCACGGTCACGCTCTGGGCCCTGTGGCGGCTGCCCAGCCTGCCACCCATCGGGACGAACGTGACGGGCGATCCGGGCATCGAGCAGGCGCCCGCGAAGCGCGGACTGGCCTCCATCGCGGAGGGTCTGCACTATCTGGCCACCCGCCCCAACGTCCGGATGACCTTCCTGGTCGACCTGGTGGCGATGATCCTGGCCATGCCCCGGGTGCTGTTTCCGGCCGTCGGCGTGGTGTTCCTCGGCGGCGGGGCGGCCACCACCGGGATCCTGAGCGCCGCCTTCGCGGCCGGTGCCGTGCTGGCCGGGCTGTTCTCCGGTGGCCTGGTGAAGATCCGCTGGCAGGGTCGGGTGATCGGGGTGGCGATTGCCTGCTTCGGCCTGGCCGTGGCGGGCTTCGGCTTCGTGCTGGTCGGTGTCGGTGGGGACTCCCCGGCCGGCGTGATGGTCGGCGCGCTGGTCGGGGCCTCGGTGTTCCTCGCCCTGGCCGGCGCCAGTGACGCGATCAGCTCGGTGTTCCGCCAGACCATCCTGCAGTCCGCCACCCCTGACAACATGCGCGGTCGACTGCAGGGCGTCTTCATCGTGGTGGTGGCCGGGGGCCCCCGCCTCGGCGACCTGGTGCTCGGCTCCGGTGCCACCTGGCTCGGCGAGGACTGGGCCGCCGTCATCGGTGGCCTGGCGTGCACCATCCTGGTCGCCGTGGTGCTGCTCGTTCAGCGCCGCTTCGTGGCCTACGACGCCCAGCACCCGGTCCCGTGAGGCAGCCCGGCTCACGGACCAGCGGCGGTCAGTTCGCTGCGCCTTCGTAGCCGCAGTCAGTGCTCCACGTCCGTACCGGGGGGGCGGTCAGTTCCCCACGTAAACCTGAGGAACTCTCACTTGACCCAGGAAGTTTCGTGGGTAGAGCGACAGTTTCCCAGGTTTACCTGGGTAACTGACCGCCGGTAGGTTCGCGGCAGAGGCGCGGAAACCGAAGGAGGAGACATGAGCGAACCATCAACGGCCGGACTGCCCAGGATGGTGGTGCGCGGCATCGTGCTCGACTCGCCGGACGCACGGGAGTTGGCTGGGTTCTACCGGCGTCTGCTCGGTTGGACCACCGGCTCCGACGAGCCGGACTGGGTCACCCTGCGATCGCCCAACGATGGGTGGGGACTGTCGTTCCAGACCGAGTCCGCGTACGTCCGCCCGACCTGGCCGGCGGGATCCGGAGACCAGCAGATGATGCTTCATCTGGATGTCGAGGTGGACGACCTCGCCGAGGCCGGAGCGCACGCCACCGCGGTGGGAGCGACACTGGCCGAGTTCCAGCCCCAGGACGACGTCCGGGTCTACCTCGACCCGGCCGGTCACCCGTTCTGCCTGTTTCTCGCGGGCTGAAAGTTGCGGCCTCAACGTCTGACCCGGTGGCCGCTCGGCGTTCATTCCAAGAATCGGCCCCTCGTTGCGTCCAGGTTGCCGATCGAGCGCGTGTCGGAGGCACCCACGGTGACGACGGTCGGCTTTTTGGACTGCACCAGGTGCCGAGCCCCGGTCCGGGCACGCGAGTGTGGCACGGCCTCGGATTCACAGCCCGATGGTGGCTGGGAGGTGACGGCGACCCTGACCGGAGGAGCACCGACCCTCAGCGACGCAGGTCGTCCAGCACCCGGACGAGCTGGTCCACACCGTGGTCGAGCTGCGCCTCGGTGATCACGATCGGTGGCGCCAGCCGGATGGTGGAGCCGTGCGTGTCCTTGACCAGCACCCCGTACGCGGCCAGCCGCTCACAGACCTCGCGGCCGGTGGCGAGGCTCGGGTCGATGTCCACACCGGCCCAGAGGCCCCGCGAGCGCACGGCGACGACGCCGTACCCGACCAGAGCGTCCAGCCGGACACGCATCCGTAGGCCCAGAGCGGTGGCCCGCGCCTGGTACTCACCGGTCTCCAGCAGCTCCACCACGGCGTGCCCCACCGCCGACGCCAGGGGATTGCCCCCGAAGGTGCTGCCGTGCTCACCGGCGTGCAGGACGCCGAGCACGTCAGCGTTGCCGACGACCGCCGAGACCGGGACGATGCCGCCGCCGAGCGCCTTGCCCAGCAGGTAGAGGTCGGCGGTGACGCCCTCGTGCTCGCAGGCCAGCGTGCGACCAGTCCGCCCCAGACCCGACTGGATCTCGTCGGCGATGAACAGCACGTTGTGACGGGTGGCCGCCTCCCTGACCCCAGCCAGATAACCCGCTGGGGGGATCAGCACCCCACCCTCTCCCTGGATCGGTTCCAGCAGGACCGCCACCACGTCGTCGTCGATGGCCGCTTCCAGTGCGGCCAGGTCGCCGTACGGCACCGTGATGAACCCCGGCGTGTACGGGCCGAACCCGCGGCGCGCCGACTCGTCGTCGGAGAAGCTGATGATGGTGGTGGTCCGACCGTGGAAGTTACCGGCGGCCACGATGATCTTGGCCCGACCGTCGGGCACACCCTTGACGTCGTAGCCCCACTTGCGAGCCACCTTGATGCCCGACTCGACGGCCTCCGCGCCGGTGTTCATCGGCAGCACCATGTCCTTGCCGACCAGCGCGGCGAGTGCGGTGGCGAAGGGGGCAAGCCGGTCGTTGTGGAAGGCGCGCGAGGTCAGGGTGACCCGGTCGAGCTGGGCCTTGGCCGCGGCCACCAGGCCGGGATGGCCGTGACCGAAGTTGGTCGCGGAGTAGGCCGCCAGGAAGTCGAGGTACTCCCGCCCGTCGGTGTCGGTCACGGTCGCACCCGAGGCAGTTGACACCACGACATCCAACGGGTGGTAGTTGTGCGCGACGTGGCGTTCGGTCTGGTCCAGCAGCTCCATGACCCGGCTCGAGGTGGCCGTCGGCGGCGCCTCGACCGGGGTGGTCTCCAGTGCGGTCATCGAAGTTCTCTACTCTCTGCCACGTGTCGTGACGGGGCGAACTGGCGGTCCGGGCGTATCTCCTGCGTGCAGCACTTGATGCTGCCGCCACCCTTCATCAGCTCGCTCAGGTCGATGGGGATGGTGTCGTAGCCGGCCGCGTCCAGCAGTCCGGCCAGGTGTTCGGCGCCGGCCGGGACGCAGACGTGCCGGCCGTCGCTGACACAGTTGAGGCCCAGTACCAGTGCGTCGTGGTCGTCGGCGAGCAGCGCATCGGGAAACAGCTCGGCCAGCAACCGGCGACTGTCCTCGCTGAAGGCCGGCGGGTAGTAGGCGATGGCGTCTTGGGTGTCGTCCAGCACGGTCAGCGCCACGTCGAGGTGGTAGAAGCGGGGATCGACCAGCTCGAGGCTGATCACCGGGCGAGCAGTCATGGTGGCCAGCTCACGGTGAGCCGCCAGCGTCGTCCGGAAGCCGTAGCCGGCGAGAATCCGATCCGACAGGATCGCGAAGTCGCCCTCGGCCTCGTTGACCGCGCGCGCCCCCCGCAGACTGGTCTCCCCGACGGCCGCACCGTGCCGGCGATGCCAGGACTCGTGCAGCGGGGCCTCGGCCCGTCGTTGGGGGTTGGCGAACCTGGCCTGCAGGACTCGTCCATCGACCACGGTGGCTCCGTTGGCCGCGAACACCAGGTCAGGCAGGCCCGGCACGGGCTCCAGCAGGTCGACCCGGTGGCCGAGCCCTCGATACGTCTCGACCAGGGTGGTCCACTGCTGCACAGCCAGCTGCACATTGACGCCCACCGAGGGGTCCATCCAGGGGTTGATCGCGTACGTGACGTCGAAGTAGGTGGGTGAGCACATGAGATAGTGCCGCGGGTGCGGCCGGCGGGCGGCGACCTCCGTGTGAGGCGTCAGGACAAGGCTGGACACGCCCTCTAGTCTAAGTTCGAGAATTCACAATGAGTAGACTGCTCGAAACCAATCTAGGGGCACTCCATTGCGCATTGACGACATAGATCACAAAATTCTTGCGCGTCTCATCGCGAACGGTCGCGAGAGCTATGCGGCCATCGGGCAGAGCGTCGGGCTGTCGACCGCAGCCACCAAGCGCAGGGTCGACCGGCTGCGGGCCGAGGGCGTCATCCGTCGCTACACCGCCGAGGTCGAGCCGGCGGCCCTGGGCTGGTCCATCGAGGCCTTCGTCGAGCTCTACTGCGAGGGCCAGGTGCCCCCGTCGCGGATGCAGGAGATGGTGGCCACGATCCCGGAGGCCGTCGAGGCCTACACGGTGACCGGCGACGCCGACGGCATCCTGATGGTCCGCTGCTCCGACGCCGTACACCTGGAGAAGGTACTCGGCACCATCCGGACCTACCCGGGCGTCAACCGCACCCGTAGCTCGATCGTCCTCTCGCACCTCTGAGCCGAGCACATCTGGCATCCCGGGGCCCCCGGTAGTCTTCGGGCATGAGCACTGCCCTGCCCCGACGGGTCGCCGGCGCCGAGGGCTGCCCCCGCCGACTGCTCGTTCCCGGCGACGAACGGTCAGGACCGGCGCTGGAACGCCCGAGCAGTGCCTCCGACGGACGCTGGGTCATCCGTTCGTTCGACCTCGCCCGACAGGTGATGCGTGACTCCGACTCCGTCCGCCAGGCTGGCTTCGGCGCCGAACGGATCAACCGGGCCGAGGCCAAGATGCGACCTCCGGTGCTCTATCTCGAGGGAGCCCCTCACCGCCTCCAGCGCAAGGCGGCAGCCCGCCTGTTCGCTCCCAAGGTGACCGAGGACTACCGGGAGATGATGGAGACTCTCAGTGCTCGGCTGGTCAGCCGGCTCCGCACCGACGTCGCCGTGGACCTCAGCCAGCTGTCTCTCGAGATGGCCGTCCAGGTCGCGGCCCGGGTCGTCGGGCTGACCAACTCCTCGCTGTCGGGGATGACCCGACGGCTGGACAGCTTCTTCGAGCGCGACTCCTCCGCTCCGGCCCGCGGACCCTGGGATCGGATGAAGCAGCTGCTCAACCAGACCACGTTGCTGCGCTTCTTCTACCTCGACGTGAAGCCCGCCATCCGGGCCCGGCGGCGGCGGCGCAGCGAAGACGTCATCAGCCAGCTGATCGACCAGGGCTTCAACGACTTCGACATCTTGACCGAGTGCGTGACCTACGGTGCCGCCGGAATGGTGACCACGCGCGAGTTCATCACCGTGGCGGCCTGGCACCTGCTGGACGACCCTGACCTGCTGGCCCGGTACCGCGCCGCCGAGATGGCGGAACGGTTGGAGATCCTCAACGAGACGCTCCGGCTGGAGCCCGTGGTCGGCCACCTGTACCGCCGCAGCACCGCCCCGATCACCCTGGCCACCGCCGAGGGTGATGTCGAGCTGGGCGTCGGTGCGTTGATCGACCTCGACATCCGGGCCGTCAACGCCGACCCAGGAACCGTCGGGGCGGAGCCACTCGGGTTGTGCCCGGCCCGCGCGCTGCCGCGGTCCGTTCCCCCGACCCTGATGAGTTTCGGCGACGGGAACCACAAGTGCCCCGGGGCCTCCATCGCCATCATGGAGACCGAGATCTTCCTGACCACCCTGCTCAGCCACGACGTCGTGGCGGCCGGGCCGCCCACCGTCCAGTGGAACCCCGTCACGCAGGGTTACGACCTGGACGAGCTGATGGTCACGCTGCGTCGCTGAGCTCTCCACGAAGCGGTCGTGCGCAGTGGCCGGGTATCGTCTCTGGCTGACACGCCAGCCCTGAGAACGTCGCTGGTTCTGAAACGTTATCAGCAAGGGCTACCCGACCGGGACCCGAACACAGCGTGATGAGTTAGGTTCGTCGCTGTGCATGACCGGTCCGCCGCCTCGCAACGGGTGCCCGTCTGACCAACCGGTCGAGGAGTTCGTCTGGGTCGAGTGAACACTGGGGAGTAGAGATCTATGCAGCGTGCCGTGCCTGATGCGAGTCGGCCCGTGCGGCGAACCCGCACCGTTGATCTGCAGGCCGCCAAGAGTCACGGCGAGCCGTGGCCGATGCTCACCAGCTATGACCAGTACACGGCGGCCTTGTTCGACCGGGCCGGCATCCCGGTCCTGTTGGTCGGGGACTCGGCCGCCAACAACGTCTTCGGCTATGACTCCACCATGGCTGTCACGGTCGACGAGATGCTCCCACTGGTCGGGGCGGTGGTCCGCTCCACCGAACGGGCGATGGTGGTCGGAGACCTGCCGTTCGGCTCGTACGAGGACGGCGCCTCGCAGGCGCTGGCCACGGCGGTCCGGTTCATGAAGGAAGGTGGCTGCCAGGCGGTCAAGCTGGAGGGTGGCCTCCGAGTGGCGGGGCAGATCCGCACCCTCGTCGCTGCGGGTATCCCGGTGATGGCTCATGTCGGCTTCACCCCGCAGAGTGAGCACGTCCTGGGCGGCTATCGGGTGCAGGGACGCGGGTCGGATGCGAAGCGGGTCATCGAGGACGCGCACGCGGTCGCCGAAGCCGGTGCGTTTGCAGTGGTCCTCGAGATGGTGCCCGGTGAGGTGGCCACCCAGATCACCGCCGAGCTGGAGATCCCCACGGTGGGGATCGGCGCCGGGCCGGGCTGTGACGCCCAGGTGCTCGTCTGGCAGGACGTGATGGGCCTGCGCCCGCAGCCGTCGCCCCGGTTCGTCAAGCAGTACGCCGACCTGGCCACCGTCATCGCGGACGCCGTGCACGCGTTCTCCGCCGACGTCCGCTCACGAGCGTTCCCCACCGAACAGCACACGTTCAGCGTGGAGCCCCGGCGATGAGAGTGGCCCGTAGCATTGCCGAGCTGTCCGACATCCGGGACGAGCTGGCCGTGGGGACACCGCGGTCGACTGTCGCCTTCGTGCCCACCATGGGTGCCCTGCACGCGGGCCACCGCTCGCTGTTCCGGATCGCCCGCCGGGTGGCCGACATCGTGGTGGTCAGCATCTTCGTCAACCCCCTGCAGTTCGGTCCGGACGAGGACTACGCCCGATACCCGAGGGTGTTGGACGCTGACCTCCAGACCTGCGCCGACGACGGCATCGACATCGTCTTCGTCCCGAGCGTGACCGAGCTCTACCCGTCAGGCCGGCAGGTGTCGGTGAGCGCCGGACAGCTGGGCACCGTGCTCGAGGGTCGCTCCCGTCCCACCCACTTCGACGGCGTGCTGACCATCGTCTCCAAGCTGTTCAACATCGTCCGGCCCGACAAGGCGATCTTCGGTCAGAAGGACGCCCAGCAGCTGGCCGCCATCCGGAAGATGGCCGCCGACCTGAACCTCGACGTCGACATCGTCGCCGCCCCGATCATTCGCGAGGACGATGGGCTGGCGCTGTCCAGCCGGAACCGGTTTCTGCTGCCCCACGAGCGGAAGTCGGCGCTGTCCATCTCGGCGGCGTTGCGGACCGCTACGGAGCACGACAACGCCCCGTCGGCCCTGGAGGCGGCACGGCACGTGCTCGATCAGGCCGAGGTCGACGGCGCCTTCCAGCTGGACTACCTCGCCATCATCAACCCCCAGACGTTCGTGGAGGTCCCCGAGGACCACGCCGGTGACGCCCTGCTGGTCATCGCCGCCGTCGTCGGCGACACGCGGTTGATCGACAACGTCGAGCTGTCCTTCGCCGTCCGGACCGACGACGTCCGGGACGCCGTTCCCGACCGGGAGGCCGAGCGCATCAGCTTCTGACCTCCTGCGGCACGGCGCCAACGCGGTCAGATTCGGGCACCATGGACTCGTGGACCTGGACTCCGTGGCCGACGAGCTGTACGCGGCTTCCCCGGACGAGTTCGTCGAGCGCCGCAAGCTGCGCGCCGACGAGGCCCGAGCAGCCAAGGACCGCCCCCTGGTCAAGGCCGTCGGCCAGCTGCGTCGGCCCACCCGGTCAGCCTGGATGGTGAACCTGCTGGCCCTGGAGTCGCCGGACGACGTCCGAGCCCTGCTGGACCTCGGCGCCGCCCTGGGTGAGGCTCAGCGACGTGCGTCCGGACCGGACCTGCGGCGCCTGTCCAAGGAACGCCAGACCACCCTCGATGCGATGACCCGGCGGGCCACCGAGCTCGCTTCGGTGCGCGGGTACCAGGCGACCGAGGCCACCCGGCAGGAGGTCAGCCAGACCCTGCAGGCAGCTCTGGCCGACTCGTCGGTGGCTGAGCTGGTCCGAACGGGACGGGTCATCCAGCCGGCGGCCTACGGCGGGTTCGGACCGATGGGGCTGTTCGCGGTCCCCGATCTGCCAGCGTCGGATACACCCGGGGACGACACGCAGCAGGAGCAGGAATCGACGAGCGAGGTGCCGGCCGAGAAGCCGGCGGTGCTCCGGGCCCGGGCCGCCGTCCAGGCTGCGGACACGGCTCTGGCTGCAGCCAGACACAGATCGACCGACGCCGAACAGGAAGCCGACCGGGCCACCGAGCAGGCCGACGAACTGGCCGACCGGGTCGAGGCCCTGCGCGCGCAGCTCAGCGAAGCCGAGCACCAGGAACGGGACGCTCGGGCGTCGGCTCGGACCGCCCGCAAGGAGTATCAGAGCCGTCAGCAGCTGGTGACGATGGCCGAACGGGCTCTGGCGGACGCGGAGGAGGCGCTGGCCGCCCTCCAGGCGTAGCTGGTTCCCGCAGCGTATTCTGGCCGCCGAGCCCGTCCAGCCCTGAGGAGGAAGTCCCGTGTCATCTCGCGTACTCGTCACGGGGGCATCCGGTTTCGTCGGATCAGCTCTCGCTCGGGCCCTGGTCGCCGAGGGTCACCAGGTGTGCGCGATGACGCGGCACCCCGAGACGTACACCGGCGCCGGCGACCCCGTCTTCGGTGACGTCTCCGACCCGTCGAGCCTCGACGCGGCGCTGCGGGGCGTACACGCCGCCTACTACCTGGTGCACTCGCTCGGCGCGGGCGACTTCGAGCGCCTCGACGCGGAGGCGGCTCGAGCCTTCAGCGCTGCAGCGTCGAAGGCCGGTCTGCACCAGATCATCTACCTCGGCGGGCTCGGCAAGGACGACGACGCCACGCTGTCGCCGCACCTGAAGTCCCGGCGCGAGGTCGAGTCCCTGCTGGCCGAGGGCGACGTCCCGGTGACCGTGCTGCGGGCCGCGGTCGTGGTCGGGCACGGAGGCATCTCCTGGGAGATCACCCGTCAGCTGGTGGCCCACCTGCCGGTCATGATCGGGCCGCGCTGGGTGAGCACCAAGACCCAGCCGATCGCCCTGAAGGACGTGGTGCGGTACCTGGTCGGCGTGTTGAACCGCGACGAGGCTCTCGGCCGCGTGTACGAGGTGGGTGGGCCCGATGTGCTCAACTACGCCGAGATGCTGCAGCGGGTGGCCCGGATCCGGTTCGGTCGGACCCTGCCGTTCGTCGTCGTACCCCTGCTGACGCCCGGGCTCTCGTCTCGTTGGCTGGCCCTGGTCACCGACGTCAACGTGGAGACCGGCCGCAACCTGATCGACTCGATGACCAATGAGGTGGTCGTCGAGGACCACTCCATCGAGGAGCTCGTACCGGTCGCGCCGATGGGCTACGACGATGCCGTCCGCGAGGCGTTGGCCGACCGGGCGATGGCCAAGCTCAAGCGATGACCGACGGCGACTCGCCGACGACCTCCAACGCACGTCGCCGCGGCCGGTTCATCGGACGGGCGCTGGGCATCCTGCGCCCGGTGCTGATCGACAAGGTGAAGCGCGACCACCACCAGTCCGACCGGGCGTTCCAGCGTCGCCGGATCGTGGTGGCGCTGACCATCGTGATCGGTGCCACGCTGCTCGGGTTGTCGTTCTCGACCCGACAGGGTGACCCGACGTTCTACGTGCTGACCGTCGCGCTCGCGGCCACCTGGGTGCTCGGCAGCATCGCCTCCGGACCGCTGCACCTGGGTCACATCTTCCTGGGCGGGACCCTGCGGCGGCCCATCATCACGCCGATCCTGGTCGGACTGATCCTTGCGGGCGTCTTCATCGTCGGGTCCCTGATCATCCGGCTGATCCCGCCCCTGGCGGTCTTCACGCGGGACGTGCTGGGCTACGCCCAGGCAGGCAACCTGGTGCTGGTGGCCGCCATCACCCTGATCAACGGGATCGCCGAGGAGATGTTCTTCCGGGGGGCCCTGTTCGCGGCCATCGGGGTCCGGCACCCCGTGCTGATCTCGACCGTCCTGTACGCCCTGGCCACGGTCGCCGGCGGCAACCCGGTGCTGGTGTTCGCCGCCGCCATCCTCGGCACGGTGGTCGGGTTGCAGCGGCGGGCCGGCGGCGGCATCCTGGCTCCGATGCTGACCCACATCACGTGGTCCATGTCGATGTTGTTGCTGCTGCCGCCGATCTTCGCGGGCGTGAGCTGAGTGGCTGGGGGCTCAGCTGGCCTTCCGGGTGCTCGACGTACCCGACTTCTTCGCTGGCTTCTTACTGGCTGACTCGGCTGACTTCTTGGCTGCCTTCTTCGACGCTGACCTCTTGGCCGCCGCCTTCTTGGCCGGCTTCGTCGCTGACGACGTGGTTGTCGACTTTGCCCCGGACCCCGACGG
Source organism: Propionibacteriales bacterium (assembly GCA_038238065.1). Classification (GTDB taxonomy): domain Bacteria; phylum Actinomycetota; class Actinomycetes; order Propionibacteriales; family Propionibacteriaceae; genus Microlunatus. The sequence goes on from JBBRYD010000009.1 coordinate 47,134, forward strand.
GCGCGACGGTCCCGAACCCGAACCGCGGCTGCTGCGGTTGCGCTCCACACTCTGGCGCAGCGCCTCCATCAGGTCGACCACGTCGCCGCCGCTGTCTGCATCGTCGGGTTGCTCACCGAAGGTGGCGGCCGTGTCGAGCGCATCCCCTTCCTTGATCTTCGCGTCGATCAGCTTCCGCAGCTGCTCCTGGTAGTCGTCGCTGAACGTGTCGGGGTTGAAGTCGGTCTCCATGTTCTCGACCAACGACCGGGACATGCCGAGCTCGGCCGAGGAGACCTTGACGTCGCCTTTCAGCACCGCGAAATCGGCCTGCCGGACCTCGTCGTCCCAGAGCAGCGACTGCAGCATCAGCACCTTGCCGCGGGACCGCAGCGCCCCGAGCCGGGTCTTCTGCCGGAGGGAGAACTGAACGATGGCGGTCCGGTCACTCTCGTCCAGGGTCCGCCGCAGCAGCGCATAGGCCTTCGGCGATGTCGAGTCGGGTTCCAGGAAATAGCTCCGGTCGAGCATGATCGGGTCCACCTGGTCTGTGGGCACGAACTGCACCACTTCGATCTCGCGGCTGCGCTCCTCCGGCAGCGACTTGAGGTCGTCCTCGGTCAGCACCACGGTGGTCGAGCCGTCCTCGTACGCCTTGTCGATGTGGGCATAGTCGACGACCTTGTCGCACACCTCGCAGCGGCGCTGGTAGCGGATCCTGCCACCGTCGGCGTCGTGCACCTGGTGCAGGCTGATGTCGTGGTCCTCGGTCGCGCTGTAGACCTTGACCGGCACGTTGACGAGCCCGAACGTGATCGCGCCCTTCCAGATCGCTCGCATGGGTTCAGTACACACCAAGTGAGCCTCGGTAGCGCCGACCAGAGGACTCTTTCGGGCCCGTTCCCGGTGCCGCAGATGCCATGATGTGACGCATGGCGAAGGCGTCGAGCTCGCAACAGGTCACGATCGACGGGCATGCGCTGAAGCTGAGCAACCTCGACAAGGTGCTCTACCCGCAGACGCAGACCACCAAGGCCGACGTCATCTCCTACTACGCCGAGGTTGCGCCCGTCCTGCTGCCCCATCTGTACGAGCGGCCGGTCACCCGTAAGCGTTGGCCGGACGGCGTGGGGTCGCCGGAGAAGCCTGGGATGGTGTTCTTCCACAAGGATCTGCAGGCGGGTACCCCCGACTGGGTACAGCGGCACACGATCAGCCACCGCGACCACGACAACGACTACCCGGTGGCCAACGACCTGGCCACCCTGACCTGGCTGGGCCAGCTCGCGGCACTGGAGATCCACGTCCCGCAGTGGCGGTTCGGGCGCAACGGCCAGCCCAGGAACCCGGACCGGCTGGTCCTCGACCTCGACCCCGGTGAGGGTGTCAGCCTCCCCGAGTGCGCCGAGGTGGCCCGTTGGGCGCGCGACATCCTGACCGACATCGGGCACGACCCGATCCCGGTCACCAGCGGCAGCAAAGGCATCCACCTCTACGCACCACTCGACGGCTCGCAGAATCCCGAGCAGGCGTCCGCCGTGGCCCGTGAGCTGGCGCGGGCGCTCGAGGCCGACCATCCCGACCTGGTGATCAGCACCATGAAGCGCTCCGACCGCGACGGCAAGGTCTTCATCGACTGGAGCCAGAACAACGGCAACAAGACGACCATCTCGCCGTACTCGCTGCGCGGCCGGATGCATCCCACGGTCGCGGCGCCCCGCAGCTGGGAGGAGCTCGCAGACCCGGGGCTGCGCCACCTGCAGTACGAGGAGGTGCTGACCCGGCTGGCCGAGCGCGGCGACCCGCTCGCGCCGCTCGGGACCGCGATCGACGGGCCGCCGGGGACCGACCGGCTGACCACTTACCGCAGCATGCGCGACGCCGGCAAGACCCCCGAACCCGTCCCCGCGACCGCACCGACCACCCGCGACGGCCACTCGTTCGTGATCCAGGAGCACCACGCACGCGCCCTGCACTACGACTTCCGGCTGGAGCACGACGGCGTGCTGGTCAGCTGGGCGGTGCCGAAGGGCCCACCCCGGGACCAGCAGACCAACCACCTCGCCGTCCAGACCGAGGACCACCCACTGGAGTACGGCTCCTTCGAGGGGCGGATCCCCCAGGGCGAGTACGGCGGCGGAGAGGTCACGATCTGGGACGCGGGCACCTATCGACCGCACAAGTGGCGGGACGGCAAGGAGGTCATCGTCACCCTGTTCGGGCGACCGGACGGCGGGCTCCAGACCGTCTCGAAGTTCGCCCTGATCCACACCGGCGGAGGCGGCGGGAAGGCCGACCGCAACTGGCTGATGCATCGGATGGAGGTCGACGCCCAGGATCTGGAGCCCGACCCTCCGGCCTCTGAGCCGGTCCTCGGCGAACTCCCCGAAACGGTGTCGCCCATGCTGGCCACGCTGACCACGGAGGCGGAGTTCGGCCCAGAGGACGGCTGGTCGTTCGAGATGAAGTGGGACGGTGTCCGGCTGGTGGCGTACCTGGCCGGCCAGGCCATCCGGCTGATGAGCCGCAACGGACGAGACGAGACGCCCGCGTACCCCGACGTCGTGGCGGCGCTGCGCGACTGGGTGGCGGCGTCTGCGGTCAAGATCGACTCCGTCGTGCTCGACGGCGAGATCGTCGTGGTGGACCCGGCCGGGCGGCCGCGGTTCGGGTTGCTGCAGAACCGGATCAACCTGACCAAACCGGCCGAGATCGCCCAGGCGGCGAAGACCTTTCCCGGGCGGCTGATGCTCTTCGACGTGATGGAGCTCAACGGACGGTCGTTGACCGGGTCGACGTACGAGGAGCGACGCAACACCCTGTCCGAGCTGACTCCGTCACACCCGGGTCTGCGCGTTCAGGTGCCACCCACGTTCGACGGTGACCTGCACGCGGCGATGGAGACCAGCCGGGCGCTGGACCTCGAAGGGGTCGTGGCCAAACGGAACAACTCCCTCTACCAGCCCGGGCGCCGGGGCGGGACGTGGCTCAAGATCAAGCACGAGCGTCAACAGGAAGTGGTGATCGCCGGTTGGCGTCCCGGAAACGGCCGCCGCGACGGTGGCATCGGCTCCCTGCTGCTGGGGGTGAACATCGACGGCGAGCTGCGCTACGTCGGCCGCGTGGGATCGGGCTTCAACGACCACCAGCTCGACGAGATCGAGGCGAAGGTGGCCGGACTGGCGCGTCAGACCAGCCCACTCGTCGATGTCCCCCGCGAGGACGCGCGGGACGCGCACTGGGTCACGCCCTCGCTGGTCGGTGAGGTGAAGTACGGCGAGCTCACCTCGGCGGGCCGGTTACGACACCCGGTCTGGCGGGGCTGGCGACCGGACAAGAAGCCGTCCGACGTGGTGATGGAGCTGCCAGCCTCCCCGCCGACCTGAGGCACAGCCCGCCGATCACGGTCGTCGACGCGAGCTGGGCCGGTGGCCCGCGGCAGACTGTAAGGATCGACCTCTCGGTGGAGTGGGGTCGCGTCCGTCAGGCGTGGAGCGCGCAAGCCTCGGACCATGACTCGTCGTATTTTCCGTTTGTGCCCGGGCTTCCCTGGTGGCGGTGGCGAACCCCTCAGCCGCGCGCCAGCATCCGGGCGATGTCGTCGGCGAAGCGGACCTCGGAGTCGTCTTCGGGGGCGTAGCCGATCACCTCACGTGCGTTGGTGATGCTCCAGAAGGTCCGCGCGTTGTCGGAGACCCCGTAGAAGATCTGGAACGGGACGCCGAACTGGTCGTCGATCGACGCGGCATCCACGGATTTGATGAACAGCTGCTGCAGGTCGCGCTGACTGATGTATCCCGTGATGTCTCGGAGATAGCTGGCCAGGGGCCGGTCGGCGAACGCCCCGGCGTCCACCTCACGTGGCACCACGATCCGGAGCTGCACCACCTCCAGGCTGCTGCCCAGCGATCCGCAGGCGTAGAGGAATCCCAACGACTCGTACGCCACCTTGGCCCAGCCGTAGAACGTGTCGGGCTTCGGGTAGTCGTGCGGCGTCACCCGGTCGATCCGGCCGGCGAGCCAGGGCCGCTCGTACCATTTCGCGGCCTGGTTGGTGCTCGCCGCCACGACCCGCCGCACGCCCGCCGCCACGCCCAACCGGTAGATCCGCTCGGTCATGTCCAGGTTGCGTCGCTCGTCGGCGTAGCTGCCGGTCTCCGACGTGGGCTGCAGGTAGCCGCAGTGCACGATCGCGTCCAACCCGGTGAACAGGTCGACGACCTCACCGTCGGACCGCTCGACCAGGTCGAAGATCTCGACTCCGTCGAGGGCGTGGCCGTCGCGGTCGTTGTCTTTGACGTCGATCATCCGCAGGTCGTACGCCTCGCGCAGCGCGGGAGCCAGCTGGCTGCCGATCGCTCCGGTGGCTCCGGTCAGCAGGACGCGCTTGCGCTCGTTGGTCACGACGTAGGAACTTACGGGACGCCTCGCGCCAAACGCCTCGCGGGCGGCCGTTCTACCCGGGAAACTGTCACCTGACCCCCGAAGTTCCTGGGTCAGGTGACGGATCCCCAGGTTTACCTGGGGATCTGACAAGGTGGCCGACGCGATCCGACCAGGTGGCCGGCGCGATCCGACCAGGGGGCCGACGCGATCCGACAACCCGGCCGGCACGGGCCGACCTCAGGCGACTGAGCCCGCCCAACCACCCGGCTCGGTGTCGTGGTGCTCGTTCTCCAGCTTCATCACGTGCAGCACGGCGTTGATCAGGGCCAGGTGGGTGAACGCCTGGGGGAAGTTGCCCAGGTGCTGACCGGTGTGCGGGTCGATCTCCTCGCCGTAGAGCTCGAGCGGTCCGGCGAACGACAAGAGCTTGGCGCACAACTTGCGCGCCCGGTGGTACTCCCCGATCTCGCAGAGCGCCGAGACCAGCCAGAAGGAGCAGATGGTGAAGCTGCCCTCCTCGCCCGCAAAGCCGTCGTCGGTCTCCTCCACCCGGTACCGCAGCACCAGGTCGTGCACGGTCAGCTCGTCGGCGATGGCCAGCACGGTGGCCCGGATCCTCGGGTCGTCAGCGGGTAGGAAGCGCAGCAGCGGAGCAAGCAGCAGCGACGCATCCAGCGCCTTGGTGCCGTAGTACTGCGTCAGCACGCCGCGCTCGTCGACGCCGTTGGCCAGTATGTCGTCCTTGATCTCCTGCGCCGCCAGATCCCACTCGGCCGCCTTGGCGTCCTCGCCGTTCAGTCGGGCCAGGCGCGCGCCCCGGTCCACCGCCACCCAGCACATGATCTTGGACGAGGTGAAGTGCTGGAGCTCCCCGCGCACCTCCCAGATGCCCGCGTCCGGCTCGCGCCAGTGCTTGAGGGCCGCCCCGACCTGCTTGTCCATGATCGGCCAGATCCGGTCGTCGAGATGGTCGGCGGCCTTGGAGTGCAGATAGAGCGAGTCCAGCAGCGCCCCCCAGACGTCATGCTGCTGCTGGCTGTACGCAGCGTTGCCGACCCGCACCGGCCGTGAGTTGGCGTACCCGCCGAGCTCGGCCAGCACGAACTCCTCGAGGTTCCGCTCCCCGCCGATGCCGTACATGATCTGCAGGTCATCGTCTCGCTCGGCCACGTCGGCGATGAACGAGAAGAAGTCCACCGCCTCCCAGTCGAACCCGAGCGAGTACATCCCCCACAGCGCGAAGGTAGCGTCGCGGATCCAGGTGTAGCGGTAGTCGTAGTTGCGCTCACCCCCGATCGTCTCCGGCAGCGATGTGGTGCCCGCGGCGGTGACGGCGCCGGTCGGGGCATACGTCAGACCCTTCAGGGTAAGTGCGCTTCGCTGCAGGTAGGTCCGCCAGGGATGGTCGGGGAACTGCCCACGGGCCAGCCAGTGCTGCCAGTGATGGGCCGTCCACACCTGCCGTCGGTATGCGTCGTCGTAGGTCATCGGTGGTTCCTGGCTCCCCCACGACAGCGCCACGTAGCGCACGTCGCCCTCCTTGAGCAGCGTCCGTGCACTGGCCTGGCCGCCCTCGAAGCCGAGCCGCATATCGGTCGTGATCGTCAACCGGACGTCTGATCCCTCGGCGGTTGCCAGGCCCTGGTGATAGCCGTGCTCGGTGTACTCCCAGCGCACGTGCTTTCGGCCGTAGTCCAGCACCGGCTCGCAGTCCATCGCCGTCTGCACCTCACCGGAGACGCACCGGATGGTCCGCAGCAGGATGTGCTCGGCGTCATAGTCGTTGGGCGTCCGGCGGTGCGTGTGGGACCGCTCGGCCTCGTCGTGCCACGGACCCATCAGCAGGGCGTCACGGACGATGATCCACCCGGTCGCCGTCCCCCAGCTGGTCTCCAGGATCATCGTCCCCGGCAGATAGCGGTGGTCCGCCGGCACCATCACGTCCGAAGGGGCGATCCGGAAAGATCCGGCATGTCGGCCCAGCAGCTTGCCGAACGCGCTCGGGGCGTCGAACCGCGGCACGCACATCCAGTCCACCGAGCCGTCGGGCGCCAGCAGTGCCGACACCTCGCCGTCGCTGAGAAAGCCGTAGTCACCGATCGGTACCGTGCGGACCCGGCTCGGTCGATGCGCCGTGGTCTCACCGCTAGCGGGCTTGGCGTCGTCTATCCGGGGCGCGGACGCCGGGTCGGTCATCGTTGGCTCGGGAGCCGTTTCTCTCATAGAGGCAGCATTGCCTGGTGCGCGCGCGCTGACAAGCAGCTGAGGTCACGATCACGACGCTCGGCGCGCGATGGGCTACTCCGTCATGCTGACCATGAAGGCGGCGACCTGGAAGAGGTGGATCCGCGCATGGTCGGCCTGGCGCTGGAGGTGCGCGCTGGCGGCATGGGTGGTCAGCCCGCGGCCCATCAGCAGCCCGATCGCCCGATTGATCATGGAGAGCTCGGCGATGCCGGTGATGCCCGAATGCTGGGCGGGGAGCTCCAGGTCCTGGTCGAGCGCCAGCACACCGTCCGGAGCAGACAGGGCGTAGCTGAGATCGGTCGCCAGGTCGACGAAGGCCCCCGGCGTGATGGCAAACAGGACCAGACTGCCCTGCGGCACCGCGGACATCAGCGCCATCGGCAACCGCAGCGAGCTGCCCACGACTCGGAGGTCACCGTCGGCGACGGAGGTCAGGACGACCGGCTGGCCCTGCACGATCAGCGTCATCGACAGACCCACGAACGACGGGACGGACAGCTCGATATCGGCACGCAGGGTCAACAGCGCGTTTTCGACATCGAGGTCAGGACGGTCCAGGACGTACAGCATGTTCTTCAGGTCGGCGGACAGGGCTGTGGAAATCTCCACACAAGCTCCAGAGGCGGTCCGACCGCCATCATGTTGCCCGGGCTGAGGGGCGCAGGTCGCGCCATCTCAGATCACAGAGAGAGGGTGCCGGTAACCGACTCATGAATCCGCTCTTCCCAAGATACCCAAAATCTGGGGAATAGCGACCCCCATCCCGTGAGACGGGGTGTCCCTACTCTCCGGGATTCGCGTGCCGCGCCCGAGCGCGACGCACCGCTTGGTCGACGACAGTCTGCGCGACCACGTGGAGCTTCACGTGCTGGGTCTGGCTCAGGCTTCGCAGCCGGTCGAATACCTCCTCGGCGTTGGCACCCGTGCGGCTCATCATGATGCCGATGGCGTGGTCGATCACGGTCCTGCTGGAGAGAGCGCTCTGCAGCTGCTCAGCCAGTCGTTGAGCCTGGGCCAGCACCTGGGCGTTCTGTACCGCGATCGCCGCCGGCGCGGCGTAGAGCTGGCCCAGCTCGAGCGAACGGTCGCTGAAGGCGTTCTTGGCATGAGCGTAGATATTCATGGCGCCCAGGACACCCTCGGTGGTGATCAGGGGCAGGGACAAG
>JBBRYD010000010.1:0-54409 GCA_038238065.1 Propionibacteriales bacterium
GTGCCCAAACAAGGCTGTCAAAGCCATCACCCGGCGCCTGATGTCCAATCAGCACCTTCTGGTCTGAGCCATCAGCGTTCATTACATAGATGTCCGTGACGGGCAATGGCATCAGCCCTCCCGGGCCACGCACGGCTGGCGGCGGTGGCAGGTGCAGGGGGTGCAACGACAGATCGACTACATCAGCCAGTTCGGGACTCCGTACCCCACGGTAACCGCCTGGGCAGCCGTCATGTTGGAGCTGGTCGGCGGGGTCTTCCTGATCGTCGGTGCACTGACGCCGTTGGTGGCCGCTGCCGTGGTGGCCCAGCAGGTGTTGACCATCTGCTACACCAACTGGTTCAAGCCCCCGTACCTGTTGGACGCCAACGGCAGGTACGTGGGCGGGTACGAGTACAACGTGGCCTTGGGACTGCTGGCGCTGGTCTTCGTGGTGTTCGGCGCCGGCCGAGCGTCGATCGACCGGCTGTTCCGGCGTAATCCTGGCGACGTCGATGATCCGGACGACGAGCCGTCGTACGCCTAGCACGGGGCGCCGGCGGCGGCGCAGGCGGCGCCCCAAACTCACAGCAATCACACAGGAAAGCCATAGCAGAACCGAGGATTGAGGTGTGACGCTATGCGCATGGCCGGCACAGATCATTCCAAGAGTCCCCTCACCCGTCCCGACGGAACCCCGATCCGGGTCCTGGCGGTCGACGACGAGTCGAGCCTGACCGAGCTGCTGTCGATGGCCATGAGGTACGAGGGGTGGCAGGTCACCACCGCGGGCTCCGGTTCCGAGGCCGTCAAGGCGGCCCGCGAGGCCCGCCCGGACGCCATCGTGCTCGACATGATGCTGCCCGACTTCGACGGCCTCGAGGTGATGCGGCGTATCCGTTCCGAGGACCCCGACGTCCCGGTCATCTTCCTGACCGCCAAGGACGCGGTCGAGGATCGGATCGGCGGACTCACCGCCGGCGGCGACGACTACGTCACCAAACCCTTCAGTCTGGAAGAGGTGATCGCCCGGCTGCGCGCCCTGCTCCGGCGGACCGGGGCGGCCCTGACCAAGAGCGACTCGACCCTGGTGGTCGGCGACCTGGTGCTCGACGAGGACAGCCGCGAGGTCACCCGGGGCGGTACCGAGATCGGTCTGACCGCGACGGAGTTCGAGCTGCTGCGCTACCTGATGCGCAACCCGCGGCGGGTGCTGAGCAAGGCCCAGATCCTCGACCGGGTCTGGAACTACGACTTCGGCGGCCAGGCCAACGTGGTCGAGCTCTACATCTCCTACCTGCGCAAGAAGATCGACGCGGACCGCGCTCCGATGATCCACACCATGCGGGGCGCGGGATACGTGCTGCGCCCGGCGGCGTGAATGAGCGACGTCGTCGCCACGACGGCTGAAGGCCCCAGACCGGCCAGAGGCGGAGGGACCCTGGCGCGGCGCCTCGTGCTGCGGATGGTGGCGCTGGTCGCGGTGGTGGCGCTGCTGCTGAGCGCCTTCACGGCGTTGGCCGTCCGTCAGTTGTTGGTGAACCAGCTGGACGCCCAGGTCGACACCATCTCCGGCCGGTTGCTCCGCGACGGCGGTCCCCCGGGCTCGACGAGCAGCGCACCGCCTTACGGCATCAAGCTTCCCGGTCAGCCGATCGACACCCTGGTCATCATCTTCCCCACGTCGGGCACGCCTCAGGCCGGCATCCTGCGCGAGCGTGGACGGATCGACCCAGTCCCCAAGGCTGCCGGTAGCCAGGTCGCGGGGGTGCCGGCCGGAGAACGCGCGACGACCCTCGACCTCGCGGGGGTGGGTCGCTATCGCGTCTCGGTGACCGAGACCGACGGCGGCAAGATCGCCGTCGGGCTTCCCCTGGACGCGGTGGACAAGACCCTGACGCAGGTCGTGGTCCTCGAGCTCCTGCTGTCACTGCTGGGGATGGGGGGAGCCGCCCTGGTGGCCACAAGCCTGGTCGAGCGCAGCCTGCGACCCCTCAACCGGGTGGCCGCAACCGCTCAACACGTCTCCCAGCTGGAGCTGGACCGCGGCGAGGTGGCGCTGGCGGTGCGTGTCCCGCCCGAGGACTCCGACCCGACGTCTGAGGTCGGCCGGGTCGGTCAGGCCATCAACCACATGCTGAACAACGTCGCCGGTGCGCTGACGGCGCGCCAGGCCAGCGAGATGAAGGTCCGCCAGTTCGTCGCCGACGCCTCGCACGAGCTCCGCAACCCGCTGGCGGCCATCCGTGGTTACGCGGAGCTGACCCGACGGGACCGCGACCAGATGCCGCCCAACGCCGCGTACGCGATGTCGCGGGTGGAGTCGGAGGCCGAGCGGATGTCACAGCTGGTCGAGGACCTGCTGCTGCTCGCGCGGCTGGACTCGGGTCCCGCCCTGGACATCAGGCCCACCGACCTGACCGAGCTCGTCATCAACGCGGTCAGCGACGCCCGCGCCGCGGGGCCGGAGCACGTCTGGAGCCTGCACCTGCCCGACGTCCCGGTCACCGCACTCGGCGACGCGCATCGGCTGCTCCAGGTGGTCGCCAACCTGCTGGCCAACGCACGGACCCACACCCCGGCCGGCACCCGGGTGGAGACCGGGCTGTCGGTGGCCGGGGGCGCAGCCGTGCTGACCGTCACCGACGACGGGCCCGGGGTGCCGCCGGAGATCCAGGACAACATGTTCGAGCGGTTCACCCGCGCCGACACCAGCCGGGTCCGTGCCGCCGGCGCGGGCTCAGGAGCGAGCACCGGACTGGGCCTGGCCATCGTGTCCGCGGTGGTGGAGGCGCACCAGGGCTCGGTCACGGTGTCCAGCGTGCCGGGGCGGACGGAGTTCTCCATCTGGCTGCCACTGGCCGACCAGCCGGAGCTGACCCCGGTGCGTTGAGGTCAGCGCTCGGGCACGACCACCATGTCGGACGCGGGCTGGCGGAACTGGGTCCGGTAGAGCTCCGCGTAGCGACCACCCGCCTGCATCAGGTCATCATGCTTCCCGCGCTCCACGATCCGGCCGGCCTCGACCACCAGGATGAGGTCTGCCGCGCGGATCGTCGACAGCCGGTGAGCGATGACGATGGCGGTCCGGCCCTGCAGTGCCACACTCAGCGCGGCCTGGACCGCTGCCTCCGAGGTCGAGTCGAGCGCCGCCGTGGCTTCGTCCAGCAGCACCACCCGTGGTTGGACCAGCAGCAGCCGAGCGATGGTCAGCCGCTGCCGCTCACAGCCGGAGAACCGGTACCCGCGCTCCCCCACCACGGTGTCCAACCCGTCGGGCAGCGAGGCAACCAGATCGTCCAGCCGCGCGCTGCGCAACGCATCCCACAGCTGCTCGTCGGTGGCTGACTCGTCAGGCAGTCTCAGGTTCTCGCGGACCGAGTCGTGGAACAGGTGTCCGTCCTGGGTGACCATCCCCAAGGTCGCCCGGATCGAGGCTGCGGTCAGGTCACGGACATCCACCCCGTTCAGCCGGACGGCGCCGGAGTCCACGTCGTAGAGACGGGCCAGCAGCTGCGCGATCGTGGACTTGCCCGCCCCTGACGAGCCGACCAGGGCGACCATCTGTCCGGGCTCAGCCGTGAACGAGACGTCGTGGATGACCTCGACGCCGGCGCGGGAGTCCAGCGTCGCCACCTCCTCCAGGGAGGCCAGCGAGACCTTGTCGGCCGAGGGGTAGCCGAAGACGACCGAGTCGAACTGCACCGACACCGGACCCTCCGGCACCGCGACCGCATCGGGCTTCTCGGTGATCAGGGGCGACAGGTCCAAGATCTCGAAGACGCGCTCGAAGCTGACCAGGGCACTCATCACCTCGACCCGTGCGCTGGCCAGGCTGGTCAGCGGCGCATAGAGCCGGGTGAGCAACAGGGCCAGCGACACCACGTCACCGGGCGCGAGCGAGCCTCGCAGCGCGAAGTAACCGCCCAGGCCGTAGACCAGGGCCAGGGCCAGGGCCGACACCAGGGTCAGTGCCGTGACGAAGACCGACTGGATCATCGCGGTGCTGACCCCGATGTCGCGGACCCGGCTGGCCCGGGCGGCGAACTCAGCCGACTCCCGGTCCGGGCGGGCGAACAGCTTGACCAGCGTGGCGCCGGGCGCCGAGAACCGCTCGGTCATCTGCGTCCCCATCGCCGAGTTGTGGTTGGCCCCCTCCCGTTGCATCCGCGCCAACCGGTTGCCCATTCGGCGGGCCGGCACCACGAAGACGGGCAGCAGCACCAGAGCCAGCAGGGTGATCGACCAGGAGATCCGGAGCATCACCACCAACGTCAGCAGCAGCGCGACCACGTTGCCGACCACGCCGGACAGTGTGTTGGAGAACGCGCGCTGAGCCCCGATCACGTCGTAGTTGAGCCGGCTGACCAGGGCGCCGGTGCGGGTCCGCGTGAAGAACGCGATCGGCATCTTCTGTACGTGGTCGAACACGGCCCGCCTCAGGTCGAGGATCAGACCCTCACCGATCGTCGACGACAGCCAGCGGGACGCGACCGCCACCGCCGCCTCCACCACAGCGATACCCGCGATCAGCAGGGCGAGCCGGATCACCGGTCCGATCGGCGAGGCGGCGAAGATGGCGTCCACCACCCGGCCGGCCAGCAACGGCGTGGCCACCGCCAACCCGGCCCCGGCGACGCTGAGTACGAGGAAGAAGACCAGCGCCACCCGATGGGGCCGGGCAAAGGTCAAGATCCTCCGTCCGGTGACGCGTTTGAAGGGCGTTGTGTCGCTGCGTGCGTGCATGGCGCTGTACAGCGAGTTCCACGCAACCGATTCCATGCTCATACCGGCACAGTAGAACCTCGAGCGCGGTTGACGTCAAAGCGAAAGTGTCGTCACCTCGTCTCGGACCGCGCTCAGCTCAGCAGCTTCTCGGTGTCGTCCGGTTTGGTGCTGTGCCGGGCCCGACCTGACTGTCGTCGGTATTCGTGAGCCGAGGCAGCGACGGTAGAGTTAACCCCAGGACGAACCGGCCGGTCATCCGGCTGGAGCGTCTGCGCCCCAGGCGCGAACCTTGAGGGGTGAACATCGCTACAGTGCTGAAGGGCGACCAGGGGGGATTGGCGGGCCGAGACGGTGCCGCCGCCCGGCCTCGACGCAGGGACGATTCGCTGACGTACCGCGTCCGTCGCACCGGGGCGGACTTCGGGTTCGTCGTGGGCACCTTCTTCATCTCCCTTTTCGGCTTCATCATCTGTCTGCCGATCTTCGTGGTCGGGCTGGCCCTCTCCTGGGCGGTCGTCGGGCTCTTCATCCTGGTCGGCGTGTTGATCGTGGCCGGGGGGTTTGCCCGCTTCCACCGAAGTCTGTTGGCCATCGCCGGCTACGAGCTGACCCGGCCCATCTATCCGCTGGGCCGTAAGGGCATTCGTGGTCGGCTCCGGCGCCTGGGCCACGCCCAGTCCTGGCGCGATCTGCTCCACGTGCTGATCACCTTCGTGCTCAGCCTGGTGACCTTCCCGCTGGCCGTGACCTGGCTGGCCACCGGGCCGGGCGGGCTGATGTACTGGTTCTGGAGCCGTTACCTGCCGGACAACCGACAAGGTCTTGCCCATCTCCTCGGGTTCCCCGGTACCCTGGTCGACGTCTTGACCAACTCCGCCATCGGCGCCCTCTTCCTGATCACCGCGCCCTTCGTCATCCACGGACTCGTGGCCCTGCACGCCGGGATCGCCCACGGCGTGCTGGTCGACCAGAAGTTCGAGCTGCGGCAACAGGTCAGCGAGCTGACGGTCAGCCGTGCGGCAGCCGGCGACGCGGAGCTGCACACGCTGCGCAAGCTGGAGCGCGACCTCCATGACGGTCCGCAGCAACGGCTGGTCCGGCTCGGCATGGACATCACCTCCGCCCAGCGCCGGTTGCAGACCGACCCGACCAAGGCCAACGACATCCTCGACGAGGCGTTCCGGCAGTCCCAGGAGGCGCTGGCCGAGATCCGGACGCTGTCCCGCGGCATCGCGCCGCCCATCCTGACCGAACAGGGCCTGCGGGCCGCCATCACGGCGCTCGCCTCGAGAGGTACGGTCCCCACCACCGTCGACGTGCCGCTGATCCAGCTCTCCGAGGCGACCCAGAACGCTGCCTACTTCGTGATCGCGGAGAGCCTGGCCAACATGGAGAAGCACAGCCGCGCGCAGACGTGCACCGTCGAGGTCCGCGTGCAGGGCGCCGTCGCCGTTCTCAACGTCAACGACGACGGCGTCGGTGGTGCCGCGGTCGCCAAGGGACACGGCTTGGCCGGGCTGGTCGACCGGCTGTCCGGCGTGGACGGCACCCTGACGGTCTCCTCACCGGCCGGCGGGCCGACCCAGATCACCGCGACGGTACCTGTCCGGGCAGTGATCGCGTGAGGCGCTGATGGGCATGCGCGTCGTGGTGGCTGATGACTCCGTGCTCCTGCGGGAAGGCCTGGTCCGACTGCTGACCGAGGTGGACTGTGACGTGGTGGCGGCGGTGCACGACGCGCCGTCCCTGGTCACCGCCGTCCAGCAGCACCATCCGGACGTGGCTGTGGTGGACATCCGGATGCCCCCGACCATGACCGACGACGGGCTACGCGCCGCCGTCCAGCTGCGCGCGGGCAACCCCGCCCTGGGGGTGCTGCTGCTGTCGGCCTACATCGAGCTCACCTACGCCGACGCCCTGCTGTCCGACGGTCGGGGCGGCGTGGGTTACCTGCTGAAGGACCGGGTCACCTCGCTGGACCGGCTGGCTGAGGCACTGAAGACCATCTCCGCCGGCGGCACCGTGCTGGACCCCGAAGTCGTCGCCCAGCTGCTGGTCGCGCGCCGGTCCGACCCGCTGGCCGCCCTGACCCCGCGCGAGCGCGAGGTGATGGCGCTGATGGCCGAAGGAAGGAGCAACTCCGCCATCGCGTCAGCCCTGGTGGTCTCCGGTGGTGCGGTCGAGAAGCACGTGTCCAACATCTTCAGCAAGATCGCACTGCCGGACGTCGGGGCGGACAACCGGCGGGTGCTGGCCGTGCTGGCCTGGCTGAAGACCCGCTGACGTCCGAGGTCCAGCCCACGTCATTTCGCCTGCGCGTAGTTGTCCACGACGGCCACCTCCAGGGCGAAGTCGACCGGGAAGGAGCCGAAGAGCAGCCGACCGGCCCGCTGGGCGGACTGCTCGATCGCCTCGACCACGTCGTCGGCCAGCGTGGCCGGGCTGTGCACGATCACCTCGTCGTGCAAGAAGTAGACCAGCTGGGCCTGCTGCCCGTCGGTGCCGAGGCGCTGCAGCCGTAGCCGGAGCTCGGCCATCCAACAGAGCGCCCACTCCGCCGCCGTGCCCTGGACCACGAAGTTGCGGGTGAACCGACCCCAGTCGCGCGCCCGGGCCCGTGCGTTGCGTAGGTCGGTCGCCGTCGCGAACGGCTGGCTGGCCCGGCGCTGTACCTCGTGCCAGCGTTCGGGCGCCGGAGGTGAGGTACGGCCGAGCCAGGTGCTCACCACGTGACCCCGTTCTCCGGCCCGTGCCGCCTCCTCGACCGTGGCCGTAGCCTGCGGAAACGCCTTCAGCAGCCGTGGCATCAGCTGACCGGCCTCCCCGGAGGTCGCTCCGTAGAGCGCCCCGAGCATGGCCACCTTGGCGTGCGCCCGGGTGTCGACGATCTGCTCGTCGACCAGCGCCTGGTAGAGGTCATGACCCCGACTCGCCTGTGCCTTCTGCTGGTCGCGGGACATGGCGGCCAGGATCCGTGGCTCCAGCTGCGCGGCGTCGGCCACCACCAGCTTGAAGTCGGAGTCCGCCACGACGGCGGACCGGATCTGTCTCGGCAGCTGCAACGCCCCACCGCCGCGGGTCGCCCAGCGGCCGGTGACCACGCCACCTGGCACGTAGTCGGGACGGAACCGACCGTCGTGCACCCAGGCGGCCATCCACGCCCAACCGTTGGCGCTCAGCAGCCGGGACAGCTTCTTGTACTCCAGGAGCGGCTCGATCACCGGATGAGAGACCCGCTCGAGCTCCCACTGTCGGGTGGTCTCCACCTCGATACCCGAGCCGTGCAGCGCCTTGAGCAGCTCGGGCGCCGAGTCCGGGTTGAGGGAGGCCACCCCGAGGTCGGCCCGGATCCGTCCGACCAGAGCCTCGAGCCTGGCGGGACGGCCACCGGGCAGCGGACGTGGCCCGAGCAGCGCCGTCAGCTGGTCGTCGTGGACATGCTCGCTCCAGGGCAGACCGACGTGTTTCATCTCCGCGGCGATCAACGCCCCGGCCGACTCGGCCGCCAGCAGCAGCCGCAGCCGACCGGCCCGGTCGGAACCGGAGAGGGCCTCGGACTGGAGCCGGTGCTCCACCACTGCGTCCTCGAGGCTGACCTCCAGCCCCGTCGGCGGGAGGTCCAGCAGGCTGGGCTCGAGTTCGACCAGGACCGGGTCGATCGCTCCCCACCGTTCCTCGCCGGTGCTCGACAGCGGAGGGTCGACGAAGCTGGAGCCGCTCAGGATGGCGTGGCACAACCTCAGGTCGCGGCAGCGCTCGACGAGGACGCCCGCGGCGAGGAGCCGCGGGTAGATCGTCGAGGTGTCAGCCCAGACCCAGCGCGGGTGGTGACGTTCGAGCGTCCGGATCCGGTCCGGCAGCTCGGTCCACCCCACCACCTCGGCTTCGCCGCGGCACGCGCTCTGGAGCTCGTCGGACAGAACCAGCAGTGCCACCGCACCGTCTCGCGGAGCCAGCACCACGTCCATGCGCCGAGCGTAGCCGCGACCTTCAGATCCAGGGCACAGCCGATCACGCCACCGGACGTGCCGGGCGCCCCCGCCCAGCCGGTGCTGGGCGGGACGCCGACCGACCACTAGTCTCGAGCCTGTGGTGGAGCGGGTGGAGCTCGAGGTCGGCGGCCGGGTGGTCAAGATCAGCAACCCTGACCGGGTGTACTTCTCTGTGCGCGGAGAGACCAAGCTCGACCTGGCGCAGTACTACGTGTCGGTGGCGGACGGCATCGTCAACGCGCTCTACCAGCGGCCCTGCATGCTGCATCGCTTCCCCGACGGCGTGGACGGCGAGAAGGTGCACCAGAAGCGCCTCCCGCGCGGTGCGCCGGAGTGGATCGAGACCGTTCGCGTGACCTTCCCGCGCTACAACCGCTTCGCCGACGAGCTCTGCGTGATGCACCCGGCCGACGTCATCTGGGCCGTTCAGATGTCCACCGTGGAGTTCCACCCGTGGAACTCACGCGGGACCGACGTGGAGAAGCCCGACGAGTGGCGGATCGACCTCGACCCCGGTCCGCAGGCCGGCTACGCCGACATCCGACGGGTCGCCGCCGTCGTGCAGGAGGTGCTCAGCGAGCTGGGGGCGGTCGGCTACCCCAAGACCTCCGGCGGCAAGGGCATCCACATCTACGTCCGGGTGGTTCCCGACTTCGGCTTCACCGACGTACGCCGGGCGGCCTGGGCGTTCGCGCGGGAGGTGGAACGGCGCAGTGCGGGACTCGTCGACCTGACCTGGTGGCGCAAGGACCGCCGCCCGGCGACGATCTTCGTCGACTACAACCAGAACGCCCGCGACCACACCATCGCCAGCGCGTACTCGGTCCGCGGCACCCCCGAGGGGCTCGTCTCGGCGCCACTGCGCTGGGACGAGATCGCCCTGGCCGAGCCGGCCGACTTCACCATCGCCACCATGCCCGCGCGCTTCGCCGAGCTCGGCGACCTGCACGCCGATATCGACGACACCCCCTACCGGCTGGACCCGCTGGTGGAGTGGGCCGACCGGGACGACCGAGCCGGCGCCGAACCACCCGCCGAGCCCGACGGGGCGGACTAGGTACTGACGACCCAGAGCGGCGCGACCCATTTTCTTCCGTCCGGTGGCGCCACCCAGACCGATCCCAGGCTCACTCGTTCGCCCACGATCACGGGACGGAAGAATCTGGGTCACATCACGCCGACGGTCTCAGCGGACGATCCCGCCGAGGTTGTGGTTGACGTACCCGCCGGGGCGGGCGTCGTAGTACCAGAGACCGCCGTTGGCGCTGCGACCGAACATGATCCAGCTGCCGTCGGGCCGCGTCACCACGTCGGGGTCGGAGTTGTAGAGCGCTCGGACGCCGAGCACCAGGCTGCCCCGCTGAACGACGGCGTTGTGGTCCGAGCCGCTGGACACGGCAACCACCCCGACACCGGTCCGGGCGTCCCCCAGCGCTCGACCGGACCACAGCGACCCGCTGACCCTGACCCAGCCGGCGCCGTTGGAGGTCGCGGTCACGGTCCGCTCCCAGGTGCCACCCGCCGAGGACCGGCCGGTGATCAGCGTGGCGCCCGTGGACGGGTTGGCCGAGGCGCCGATCATGGACGTGAACCGCCCGCCCAGACTCTGCCAGGTCGACCATGTCGTGCCGTTGAAGTGACGGCGACAGCCGGTGCCCTGTGGCGTCATCCCGAAGACGTCCAGGCTGCCGTTGCCCTGGGACGAGACGCTCGCCACCCGGAGGATGCCGCCGAGGTTGCTGCTCCCCCGTCGCACGCCGTCGACGTACCAGGTGTGGATCGTCGACCCGCTCGGCCCGCCGGTGACCAGGTCGATCCGACCGGACGCCGACGAGGTGGCCGACGGCGCAGTCGTGCTCGACACCTGCGCGTTCAGCCAACCGCCCCAGGTGCGTCCGTCGTCACGGCTCCGCTTGACGAAGATCCGGTTCCCGGTCGAACGGACGAAGGCGTACAGGTTGCTGCCCGAGCGGGCAGCTGACACCCCGACCGGCGCGACGTTGGTACCGGCCGGCACTACTGGCGCGGTGGCGGTGGGGGCGATCCGCCCGATGATGTCCTGGGAACCGTTAGAGGTGGTGAAGTACAGCGCACCGTCGGGACCCTGCTGGACCGTCCGGATTCGTTTGTAGGACTGGGCGGCGGCCAGCTTCTCGACTCTGACCACGGCACCGGTCGGGTCGAGGAACAGCAGCCGGATGCCGTTGGCCTTCAGGATGCCGACCGCCATCGCGCCCTGCCAAGAGCCCCAGCCGGAGCCGCTGAGAAAGGTGCCGCCGCTGGTGGCCAATGTCGGGTCGCCCGAAGACCACTTGGCGCGGACCGCCGACGGGAACTTCGACACGTCGGTCATCGGAGTCGACTCGTCGTAGCCGGGCACCGGATCCCAGCCGTAGTTGGCGCCCCGGCTGCTCAGGTTGACCTCGTCGTCGCGCCCCGTGCCCTGCTCGACCGACCACAGCTGGCTGGTGCCGGGGCGAAGCGCCAGTCCTTGTACGTTGCGGTGGCCGTAGTTCCAGACGTAGCGCGCTCGGCCGCCGCGGGCGTAGAACGGGTTGTCGGGAGGAATGCTGCCGTTGCTGTTGACGCGGAGGATCTTGCCGCCCAGGGACGCGAGGTTCTGTGGGTTGGTCCCCTCGGCGGCGTCACCCGTACCGACGTAGAGCTTGCCGTCGGCGCCGAACCGCAGTCGGCAGCCGCTGTGCCGCCCGGGGCTCTGATCGGGGTTCAGGGGCAGGCCGGTGATCAACGGGTCACCGTCGGAGACCGCCGTCGTGTTCGACGTGAGGCGCCACCGCAGCACCCGGACGTCGAGTGGAGCGCCACTGGAGGTGGCCACCGACTGGCAGGTGTAGAAGCGCCGGTTGGTGCCGGCGGCGGGGTCGGCCACCAGGCCGAGCAGACCGCCTTCGCTGTGCACGTACAGCTTGGGCAGCGGAATGCTGACCCGGCGGGGCGCCGCCGAGCCGCTCTTGGACCAGACTCTGCCGCCCCGCTCGTCGAAGACCATCAGGCTGCCGACCCAGGTGAGGTCCCAGGGATACGCCAGGCCCTTGACCACGGTGCTGACGGCGATGGTGGGGTTGGCCTCGGCGGGTGGAGCCGGCGTGGCCGCTAGGGCCAGACCGCCTGTCAGCACGAGGGTCAGAGCTGCGGACCTGATGCGGGATCGCCACATAGCGCCTCCTGGATAGTGATCCCCCGATCGCCATCTCAGCCTACGTTCGGCACCGGCATACCCTCTATACGCCACGAGCGGCCCCCATCTCGTGAGATGGGGGCCGCTGGTTGGGGTGACCAGGATCAGGCCAGACCCTTGGCCTTCAGCCAGTCGGCGGCCACCTGGTCGGCGTCCAGGTGGTCGACGTTGACCTGCTTGTTCAGCGTCACCAGGTCAGCGGTGGTCAAGGCCGCCTGGACAGCATCGATGGCTCCGGCGGCGGTGGCGTTGGAGGCGACTTCGGGTCGCATCAGGGGTACCACGTTCTGCGGCAAGATCAGGTTCTTGGGATCCTTGAGCTCGACATAACCGTTGTCAGCGATCGCGCTGTCAGTGGTGAAGAACTCGCCCACCTGGTATTTGCCGTCGTTGAGATCCTTCACCTTGACCGCAAGGGAGTCGTAGGGCTTGAACGCCTTGAGGGTCACGCCGTAGCTCTTCTTGAGTCCGATAGGACCATAAGGACGCTGAGCCAGCGTCGAAGGGCCGCCCAGGACGGCGGTGGAGCCGACCTTCGTCAAGTCCCCCAGCGACGCGAGCCCGTTGTCCGCAGCAAACTTCTTGGTCACCACGTACACGTCTTGGTCGACGGCCGCCGACAGCTTGCCCAGCTTGAGGTCACCCACCGCCTTCGGCAGCACACTCTCGATCTCGGCCGAGGTCTTGGCCGCATTGGTCTTGTCGAAGAAGATCAGCAGGTTGCCGGTGTACTCGGGAACCACAGAGATCGACTTGTCTTTAAGGGCCTTGACGTAGACCTCGCGGGAACCGATGTTGAGCTTCTTCGAGACGTCCACCCCCTTGGCCTTCATGGCCTGGGCGTACAACTCCGCTATCACACTCGACTCGGTGAAGTCGGCCGATCCGACGATGACGGTCCCGCCGCCGCTCGATCCAGATGGTGCCGCGGAGGCGTCACCCAACGGGTTGCTGCTTGGACTGGAACCGCAGGCCGCCAAGGCAAGCGCTGCAACGGCCACCCCGGCCGCGGCGAAGGTTCGCTTGAAGATCATTCTCGTGCTCCGTCTCAATGTGTCGGGCAGATTCCCCAGTGTCGTACTAGGGTACGGGCTGGGGTCAAGACTAGGTCGCCACCGCAGCGGCGCGGGTGGCGGTCTTGCTCTTTGGACGCGCGCTTCGGCCGACCAGCCAGCCGATGCCGCCGAGCAGGATGTCTAGCACGATGGCCAACGCGGCGATCAGCCCTGCGCCGGCGAACATCTGCGAGTAGTCGGAGTTCGCCTGACCCGCGATCAACAGCCGGCCAAGGCCCCCACCTGCGGTGTAGGCCGCGACGGTCGCGGTCGCGACGACCTGCAGCGTCGCGCTCCGCAACCCGGAGATGACCAGGGGTAGGGCCAGCGGCCATTCGACCTTCGAGACGATCTGGCCACCGGTCATGCCCAGCGCTCGGGCCGCGTGCACCGCCTCGGGGTCGGCCCCGCGCACCCCGGCCGCGGTCGCGGTCAGGATCGGCGGGATGGCCAGCACCGCCAGCACGGCGATGATCGGCACGATCCCGGTATTGGTCAGCAGCACGACCAGGATGAGCAGACCCAGGCTGGGGATCGCCCGGGCGGCGTTGCCCAGCCCGATGACCAGGAAGCCGCCACGGCCCGTGTGACCGATCCAGATGCCGAGCGGGATGGCGATGATCGCCGCGATCACGACCGCGGCAGCCGTGTAGAAGAGATGCTGCAGCAGCAGCTGGGTGATGAGGGCGTCCGGCCCGGTCCAGTTGGCCTTGTCCAAGAGGTAGTCGAAGATCATGCGGTCCGCCGACCTCTCGCCCAGGGCAGCGACCCGCGCTGGATCAACAGGATCAACGCGTCAGCCAGCAGCGCCAGCGCCAGGCTGAGCACCAGTCCGACGATGATCGGTGTATAGAAGTTGCTCTGGAAACCGCGTCCGAAGAGGGTGCCGAGCGCACCTTGCCCCACCACCACCGCCACGCTGACCAGCGCGATGTTGGACACGGTGACCACTCGGAGACCCGCGAAGATCACCGGCATCGCCAGCGGCAGCTCGACGCGGATGATGCGGCGGAACGTGCTGTACCCCACCGCGGAGGCCGACTGCTTGACCAGCTCGGGGACCGAGCGGAACCCGTCCACCACGCTGCGGACGAGCAGGGCAATCGAGTAGATGGCCAGCGCGACCGCGATGTTGAGCGGGTCGAGAATCTGGGTGCCGAGCAGGATGGGCATCGCAACGAACAGGGCCAACGACGGGATCGAGTAGATCAGCCCCAGGATGGCGAGCAGGCTGTTGGCTCCGCGACCGGTCCGGTAGACGAGGTATCCCAGCGGGACCGACACCACGAACGCCAGCAGCACGGGGACCACGGCAAGGATCGTGTGCTGCAGGGTCAGGTTGCCGATCAGCGGCAGGTTGCGGTTGATCCAGTTCCAGTCGAGGTTCACGATGACCTCTTGAACGGGTTCCAGGTGCCCTGAGGCCGGTCGAGCTCGTCATCGCCGGATCCCGGCTCTTCAGAACCCCGACCCTCACTCAGTCCTCCCGGCGGACGGGAGTCATGAGGCGAGGCGCCGGCCGACTCTTCCTGGGTGTCGGGCTCCTGGGGGCTGACAGCGGGCTCCGGGGCGACCCCCTCTTCGGTGACCGGTTCAGACTCTGCCGTGACCGGTTCAGACTCTGCTGCGGCCGGTTCAGACCGTGCCGTGACCGGTTCAGATTCTGCCGTGACCGGTTCAGATTCTGCCGTGGCCGGTTCGGACTCCGCCGCGACAGGTGTTGGCTCATGCTCCGGCTCGGTGAGGGGCGCGTCCGGCTCGGCCGCACGCGGGTCCGCCGTCTGCTCGCGGACCGAGATCGCGTCGGCCACCGCGGCCCGGGAGTCAGTGGCTTGGGCGAGGATCGTCTCGGCGCTGACCACGCCGGCGTAGCGACCACCCGAGACGGCGACGGCAACGCCGATCGGTGAGGTCAGCGCGGCATCGAGGGCGAGCCGCAGGCTGTCGGTGTCGGGGTCGAAGGTGGAACCCAGACCGTAGACCATGCCGGGTCGGCGACCGTCGGCCCAGCCCAGCGGCTTCGCCTCGGCGTCGACCACCAGGACGGGCTCCGGCGAGGTCACCGAGGACGGGTCGCGCACCGCGCGGACCCGGTCCAGGGACAGACCACTGGCCGGCAGGAAGGAGAGGGCACGAAAACCGCGGTCTCGTCCGACGAAGCCTTCCACG
Source organism: Propionibacteriales bacterium (assembly GCA_038238065.1). Taxonomy (GTDB): domain Bacteria; phylum Actinomycetota; class Actinomycetes; order Propionibacteriales; family Propionibacteriaceae; genus Microlunatus. The sequence continues at coordinate 15,123 of JBBRYD010000010.1, forward strand.
AAGGCGTCGGCGGGCTCGTCCAGCACCTCTTGCGGGCTGCCGACCTGGGCCAGGTGCCCGCCGACGCGCAGGATGGCGACCTGGTCGCCGAGCTTGATGGCCTCGTCGATGTCGTGGGTGATCAATATGATCGTCTTGCTGAGATCCCGCTGCAGCCCGAGGAAGAGCTCGTGCAGCTCGGCGCGGACCACGGGATCGACGGCGGAGAACGGCTCGTCCATCAGCATCACCAGCGGGTCGGCAGCCAACGCCCGAGCCACTCCCACCCGTTGTTGCTGCCCTCCGGACAGCTGCGCCGGATAGCGGTCGGCCAGCTTGCGGTCCAGCCCCACGGCGTCCAGCAGCTCCATCGAGCGGCTGTGGGTCTTGCCCTTGTCCCAGCCCAGCAGCCCGGGCACGGTCCCGACGTTTTCCACCACCGTACGGTGCGGGAACAGGCCGCCGTTCTGGATGACGTAGCCCATCTGGCGCCGGAGAGTGGTCCTGCGCTTGGACCTGAGCGGACTGCCGTCCCACAAGATGCGCCCGCTGGTGGGCTCGATCATCCGGTTGACCATCCGGAGCGTCGTGGTCTTGCCACATCCGGACGGGCCGACGATCACCGTGATCTTGTCCGACGGCACCGTCAGGCTCAGGTCGACGACCGCGGCGGTCCCGTCGCGAAAGGTCTTGCCGACTGACTCGAACTCGATCACGCCAACCCCACTGAATCGCCAGTACGAGAAGTGCCGGTTACGGAGGAACATCTCGGTAAGACGTCATCTCTGTGGAACACCAGCACGACGACCCCCGTTGAGGTCAACTCTGACCCTAACGTTCCGCACCGACAAATACGCTCAAGCCCTCGGTGTGTGCCCCCAGGAACCGTTCCGCTCCAGACGAGACCGCGAGTCCCGGGTGAATCCGTTTCCCGTCGTGGCCTGGAAGAAGCCTCGACCGATCCACGCCCCAGGCTTCCATCCGGGGCACCTGAGCGTGGGTCACCCAACATCGGGAGAACGCATGCATCTGAGTCGACGACAGCTTCTGGGGGCGGCGGGAGCCCTGTCCGCCGGTGCCGCACTGTCCAGCTGCGGTGGGTTCTCCAAACCCGCGACCACCACCCAGGCGGCCGGGGACCTGACGTTCACGACCTGGGGCAGCGACAGCGAGCTCGCCGGGTTCAACGCGGCCATCGCCAAGTTCGAGGGCGCCAACTCGGGCGTCAAGGTCAAGCTCAACGCGGTGCCCTTCCAGCAGATGTTCCAGACGATCGACGCTCAGCTGCAGTCCGACACCGCCCCCGACATCTTCCGGGTGGACTACGACAACCTCGGCACCTACGCCGGCCGTCAACAGTTGCTCGACCTGTCGCCCCTGATCGACTCCTCCCTCGGAGCCTCCTTCACCGACGCCATGTGGCGCGCCGTCCAGTTCGAGGACAAGCCGTACGGAGTGCCGCACCACACCGACACCTCGGCGATCCTCTACAACAAGGACGCGTTCGAGGCCGCAGGCATCACCTCGGTCCCCACCACGCTCGACTCGGCCTGGACCTGGGACGAGTTCGAGCAGCTGGCGCTCACCCTCCAGCAGAAGCTGCCCAAGGGCAAGTACCCGTTCGCCTACAACTGGCAGGGTCAGGGCGTCACCCGCTGGCTCAGCTGGCTCTTCGAGGCCGACGGCCGCTTCCTCGACGAGAGCCTCAAAGCCGCCGCCATCGACTCCGACGCCGGCCGCGCCGCCGTCGACTTCACCAAGGGGTTCTTCGCCAAGGGTCTGGTGCCCAAGAACAGCTCGCTCAAGTCGTCCACCTACGCCAGTGACCTCTTCTTCTCCGAGACGGTGGCGATGACCTTCGCCGGAGCCTTCCTCCTGCCGGACGCGGCGAAGCTGGCCAAGTTCGGGTGGGGCGCGACGTATTCGCCCCGCAACAAACGGGGAGGAGGTGACCTGGGGGGCAACGCACTGGTGGCCACCGCCAAGACCACCAAGGGGGAGCTGGCCGCGAAGTTCCTCACCTTCATGACGGAGCAGAAGACGATGAACGACTTCTGCGCCACCTCCAGCCTGCTGCCCACCCGCAAGGACCTCGCGTCGAAGGGGATCGAGTTCGCGGTACGACCCGAGCTGTCGAAGGTGTTTCTCGCCCAAGCCACCACCGTGCAGCCCTCCGATGCCGCCCAGGTGGCGTCACCGAGCATGGCGGCCATCAACACCGTGCTCAGCGACCAGCTCGAGCAGGCTTTCATCGGCGGCCGGAGCACCCAGGACACACTGGCCGGCATCACCGCGGGAATCACCAAGGCCCTGGCCAGGTGACCCATTCGCCAGTCATCTCGACCGACTCGTCCCGGCTCCCGACGCCGACCAGCGAGCAGCCACCGGCTGTTCGTCGGCGTGGCCGCTCGCGTCGGCTCGGCGAGACGCTGACCGGTTACGGGTTCCTCGTACCGAGCCTGCTGCTGCTCGGGTTGTTCGTGTTCCTGCCGCTGGTCTGGGCGTTCCTGGTCAGCCTGCAGCGGACCAACGGGTTCGGCGACGGCGTGTTCGTCGGGCTGGCGAACTACCAGCGGCTGCTGAGCGACGGTGCGTTCTGGCGGGCGGCGCTCAACACCTTCTTCTTCACGCTGATCGTGGTGCCGGTGAGCATGGCTCTCGGGCTGGGGCTGGCGGTGCTGTTGAACTCCGTCCTCCCGGCCCGCGGCCTGTTCCGGTCGATCGTCGTGCTGCCGATGTCGATCTCGGGTGTCGCCACGGCCCTGATCGGCGTGCTGATCTTCGACCAGAACAACGGCATCGCCAACAAGCTGCTGACCGCGGCCGGACTGAGTGGCGTCCCCTGGCAGTCGAGCGGACCGGCGGCCTTCGCCTCGGTGGTGCTGGTCACGCTGTGGTGGCGCATCGGGTTCAACATGATCATCTACCTGGCCGGGCTGCAGGGCGTGACGCCCGAGCTCTACGAGTCGGCCAGGATCGACGGCGCGGACCGGTGGCGACAGTTCGTCTACATCACCTGGCCGATGGTCGGCCCGTCGACCTTCTTCCTGCTGATCATGAACGTCATCTACTCCTTCCAGGTGTTCGACATCGTCTTCGTGCTGACCCAGGGCGGGCCGGGCAACTCCACGTCGGTACTGGTCACCTACGCGTACTCGAACGGCTTCCTCATCCGCGACCAGGGCTACGCCGCGGCCATCGGGATGTTCCTGCTGGCGGTCACCCTCGTGTTCACCGTCATCCAGTGGCGCATCAGCCACACCCGAGATCTCGTCGACTGAAGGCCGTCCATGACCGCAACGACTCCCCTGGTCCCGACCTCCTCGGTCACGCCATCCCAGCCGCGCCGCCGTCGCCCGTCCCCGCGCGGGCCCTTGTTCGTCCCACGGCTGATCGTGACCATCGTGGCCTGCCTGGTGCTGCTCTTCCCTCTGTACTGGATGGTGAGCGTCGCTTTCTCGCCACGGCAGGAGCTGCTCAGCACGGAGCTGCGGTTGTGGCCGAAGCAGTTCACCCTCGAGAACTTCGACCGGATCTTCACCTCGTTCCCCGTCATCGCCTGGTTCGGCAACTCGGTGGCGATCGCCGTCGTGGTCACCGCCCTCACCGTCGCCATCAACTTGCTGGCGGGCTACGCATTCGCGCACCTGCCGTTCCCCGGCAAATCGGTCGTGTTCCTGCTGCTGCTGAGCACCCTGATGCTGCCGATCCAGGTGATCATGGTCTCTGAGTTCACCCTGATCACGAAGCTCGGCTTCTACGGCACCTACTGGGGCGTCATCCTGCCCACTGCGGCATCGGCATTCGGGATGTTTCTCGCCCGTCAGTTCATCCTCGGCATCCCCCGCGAGATCGTCGAGGCCGCCCGGGTCGACGGTGCCGGCTCGCTCCGGATCTTCGCGCTGATCGTGCTGCCGCTCTGCAAGCCGCTCATCGCCGTGCTCACGTTGCTCACCGTGCTCTCGACCTGGAACGACTTCGCCTGGCCGCTGATCGCCCTCAAGGACAACGCCCTGTTCACACTGCCCATCGGCCTGCTCTTCCTGCAGGGCCAGTTCGGCTCCGACTACGGCGCGACCATGGCGTTCGCCCTGCTATCAGTGCTGCCGATGGTCGTGCTGTTCCTGGTGTTCCAGCGGTACTTCGTCCAGGGTTTCGCGCGGAGCGGGATCCGGTGACCCCGGCGGCGCGCTACCCGGTGCCGAGCCCTTCGAGAGCGTCGACGGTGCCGGAGCGACGGGTCTCGTACGCGGCGTAGGACCCCTGCAGACCGCGAAGGCGGGCCAGGGGGGCGAGTGCCGCGAACAGGATCCGCTGCACGATGCGGGGCGGGTGGGTGAACCGGATGGTGTCGTCGAACTCGCGAGCGAGCAGCGCGGCCTGCAGCAGGTGCGGGCGACCCGTAGCGTCGGTGTGGCCGTCGGCGGCGAGGAAGAACAGGTTCCTGATCATCTTCTCGAACTTGTCGCCGGGGTCGACCTCGATGATCACCCAGGCGGTGTCGTCGCCGGCGTTCCACCAGTCATGACGGGTGCCGGGTGGTACGGAGACGCGCGTGCCGGTGGCTGCCTGAGACTCGCGGCCGTCGATCCGGACCCCGAGAGTGCCACGCATGACGGTGAACGTCTCGGTGGCGTAGGGGTGGCTGTGCTCGCCGACCACCGCCGCGCCGGGGCGGGCGTAGAGGTCGGCGACCAGGGGTGTGCCCGGGCCGGTGGGCGCTCTGCGGACGATGCCGCGTTCTCCGGTCACGGGGTTCTCGACCACGTCGTAACTCATCGGTTGGATCCAATCGTCAGTCGCATCAGGGAAAGAGGGTGGACTCGGGCTCGCCACCAGTCCAGGGAGGTTGCACCCGACGGGCGTGCACGGTCATCAGGAAGGCGTCTCGCAGGTCGTCGGGTAGCCCGTCGAACGGTGAGGTCTGTGATGCGTGTACGGCGTTGGCGCGGATGCGGCGGGCCAGGTGGTCACCGGCGTCGATGATCGTGGTGATCTCCTCGTCCGGCGTGCCCAGTGCGGCGGTGTCGGCGTCGAGGTACTCCACGTCAGGGCGGTCCAGTCTCATCTGGTCGATCCAGCGCCGCATGAGCGAACGCGGGAGGCACATGAGATAGATCCGTGGCACGCCCGCCGCCCGAGCGGCGGCGATGCTGGCGTCCCGGATACGTACGTGGTCGCGGTGACCGTCACCAGCGTCCAGCGTGACGAGCACGTCGGGGGCGAAGACCTCGATCTCCTGACCTACGGAGGCGGCGACCTCGTCGCACGACGCGGCGCACAGTGCGCCCGGCGGGAGGCCACCAGTCATCCCGGAGTCGGCGAAGTCCAGCAGCCGGACGCGATCGACGCCGAGCACGGCTGAGGCTTCGTGGAGTTCCCGTTCCCGCACCGCCGCGATGTCCGGAGCGTCGCCGCCGGCCTCGCCGCGGGTGGCGCAACAGACTGCGGTGAGCGCTCCCGCTGATTTCGCATGCAGCAGTAGGGAACCGCAGCCGAAGGTCTCGTCGTCGGGATGGGCGACGACGACTTGGAGACGCGGTATTGAGTTCACAACTCCTCCTCAAGATTCATACTGCGCGGTGCAGTATGTGATTCATCCTAGACACTGCACAAGGCACCATGCCAAGATGCACCATGCCCAATACTTCTCCGATCGACCGGCGGCCACGGACGACCACCTCCTACGCCATCCTGGGGCTGCTGTCCGTGCGCAGCTGGACCACCTACGAGCTGGCCAAACAGGTCAGTCGCAGTTTGAACTGGTTCTGGCCACGCGCGGAGAGAAAGATCTACGACGAGCCGAAGGTGTTGGTCGCCGAGGGGCTCGCCACGGCCAGCAGGTCCTTCACGGGGCAGCGGCCGCGCACCGTATACGACATCACCGGAGCGGGTCGCGACGCCTTGGCCGGCTGGCTCGACGAGCCGCCCGCTCCCCGCTCCACCGAGTTCGAAGCCATGCTCAAAGTCTTCTTCGCCGACGCCGGCTCGCTCGCTCAGCTCCTGGCCACCCTCGACGCCGCTCAGGCGGCGGCCTACGACCGGCTCAGCGAGCTGACGGGGATGATCGAGGCCGTGGCGAGCGATGCCGAGTTCCCCGCCCGTGTGCACATCAGCGCCCTGACCCTGCGGCTGCAGTTCGTGCAGGAAGCCGCAGTGTTCGAGTGGGCGCGGTGGGCGCGCGGTGAGGTGCAGCAGTGGAGCGACACCGCCGACCCGGGCCGATGGGACTCCCGGGATGCGCTCAGCGCACTGCTCGCTGAGGTCCACGACGTCCTGGATGTTGAAGCCGGTGGGAAGTGACCGGATCCAACAACACGGTGGTCGTCATCGGCGCGGGCTACGCCGGCGTGACGGCCGCGAACCGGCTGCGCTCCTCACTGATGCCGGAGGAAGGGGTCCGTGTCCTGATGATCAACAGATCGGGTGACTTCGTGGAGCGGATTCGCTTCCACGAGATCGCGGCCGGCACCAGGGTGAGCGCCTCGAGGCCGTTGAGCGAGATGCTGCACGAGGACGTCGAGCTCGTCGTCGGTGACGTCGTGGCGATCGACCCCGACCGCAGGACGGTCGACATCGTCACCGCCGCTGGTCCGCGGGTGGAGGCCTACAGCAGATTGATCTACGCGGTCGGCAGCGTCGCCGCGGCCGACGTGCCTGGGGCGCGCGACTTCGCCTGCCTGCTGGCAAACCTCGACGGCGCCCTGGCCGCCCGCCGCTCCATCGCCACCCTGCCGCCCCACGCCCCGATCATCGTCGTCGGAGGTGGCCCCACCGGGGTAGAGGCCGCAGCCGAGATCGCCGAACGACATCCCGACGCCACCGTGACGCTGCTGTGCGGCGGGCTCCTCACCAACATGCCGCCCGCCGGGCGCACCCGGATCCGCCGGACCCTCGTCCGGCTCGGCGTACAGGTCCGCGACAACGTCACGGTCGCCCGGGTCCACGCAGACGCCGTCGAACTCGCGGACGGGAACCGCATACCCAGCGCCGCCACCGTGTGGGCGGCGGCGTTCGCCGTACCCCCGCTGGCTGCGGCCAGCGGCCTCGCCGTCGACGACATCGCCAGGTTGCGCGTCGACGAGTGCCTGCGCAGCGTCGACCACCCGGACATCGTCGGTGCCGGCGATGCTGTGGTCCCACCTGCTTCGGTCGGCTCCCACCTGCGCATGAGCTGCGCCATGGCCATACCGCTCGGCGGTCAGGCCGCAGACACGGTGCTCGCTCAGCTCCGTGGGACCACGCCCCACCCGCTCTCGGCGCGCTTCGTCGTCCAGTGCCTCAGCCTCGGGCGCCGCCGGGGCTACATCCAGTTCGTTCACTCCGACGACACCCCGCGCCACCTGTACCTATCCGGCGCCCCGGCCGCCAAGGTCAAGGAGATGATCAGCCGGCTCGTGGTCAGCGGACCGCGCAATGAGCGCACAGCCGGCACGAGCGCGACCCTTCGGGCCGGGCAGCAAGTTACTCGCTGGTAACATCGCTCTGCGGCCTCGCGCGGTGTCCCGCCGGATCATGGCGTCAGGCATAGTCTGGCCAGTCAGCGCTGCCCGACCCCCGGATGGAGCTCCTCGTGACAATCGTCGCCATAGTCCTGGCCCTGGCCGTCTCGGTCGTGGGCGTTGCGCTGTTCACCCGCGCCGTGGCTTCGATCGTGGGCGTGATCAAGCTGGGCGGGCCGACCTCCGGGCGGACTGACCGCCCGGCCGACCGCTGGAAGCACCTGCTGGCCGAGACCCTCGGACACACCCGGATGCTGCAGTGGAGCACGATCGGCATTGCGCACTGGTTTGTCTTCGTAGCCTTCGGTGCCCTGTTCTTCACATTGATCACCGCGTACGGGCAGCTCTTCGACCAGCGGTTCACGCTGCCCGTGATCGGCCACTGGGTGGTGTACGAGTGGGCCAGCGAGCTGATCGCCTGGCTCGGGCTGCTGGGCATCGTGTTCCTGATCACTGTCCGGTTCACGCTCCGGAGCTCCGGCCGACGGTCACGCTTCTTCGGCTCCCGCGCCTGGATGGCGGTCTACGTCGAGCTGACCATCCTCAGCATCGTGGTCTGCGTGATCGTGATCCGGGCGCTGGAGTATCGACTGCTGGGCACGGAGACCTCCCGGGTGCACTTTCCGCTGACGGGGTTCATCTTCTCGGCCGGCATCTCCACCGGAGCGCTCGAGATCGCCATCATCGGAGTCGCCGCGCTCAAGATCGTCATCTCGATGGCCTGGTTCGTGGTCATCGGCCTGAACACCACGATGGGGGTGGCCTGGCACCGCTTCACCGTCTGGCCCAACATCTGGTTCAAGCGGAAGTCCAACGGCAAGCCTGCCCTCGGGGCACTGCAGCCGATCCTGGTGCAGGGGGTGCCGCTTGACTTCGCCGAGATCGAGGACCTGGACGAGGATGCCGCCCTCGGTGTCGGCAAGGTCGAGGACTTCACCTGGAAGGGGCTCCTCGACTTCACCAGCTGCACCGAGTGCGGCCGGTGCCAGAGCCAGTGCCCCGCCTGGAACACGGAGAAGCCGCTGTCACCCAAGCTGTTGATCATGGACCTCCGCGAGCACGCGTACGCCAAGGCTCCCTATCTGCAGGCCGCCGAGAGCGCTCGGACGTCACTCCCCCAGGGCACCCAGGACGAGGGTGCCCGGCCGCTGGTCGGACCCATCCAGGTCGACAACGGGCTGGCCGGCATCATCGACCCGGACGTGCTGTGGTCGTGCACCAGCTGCGGCGCCTGCGTGCAGCAGTGTCCTGTCGATATCGAGCACGTCGACACCATCATGGACATGCGGCGCTTCCAGGTGTTGATGGAGTCGGAGTTCCCAGCCGAGCTGAACGGACTCTTCAAGGGTCTGGAGACCAAGGGCAACCCGTGGAGCATGAGCCCGCGCGCCCGGATGGACTGGGCCAAGGGTCTGCCCTTCGACGTACCGGTGGTCGGCGAGGACGTCGACGACCTGACCGAGGTGGAGTACCTGTTCTGGGTCGGCTGTGCGGGCGCGTTCGAGGACCGGGCCAAGAAGACCACCCAGGCGGTGGCCGAGCTGCTGAACACCGCTGGCGTCTCGTTCGCCGTCCTGGGTAACGGCGAGACTTGTACGGGAGACCCGGCCCGCCGTGCCGGCAACGAGTTCGTGTTCCAGCAGCTCGCGATGGAGAACGCGGAGACCTTCAAGGAGGCGAAGGCCACCAAGGTGGTGACCACCTGCGCCCATTGCCTGAACACGCTGAAGAACGAGTACCCCCAGGTCGGGGTGCAGCTGGAGGTGGTGCACCACACCCAGCTGCTCAACCGGCTGGTCCGCGACGGACGCTTGACGCCGGTCGAGCCGCCGGCCGGTTCGGTGGGGGGACGCACCATCACTTACCACGACCCCTGCTTCCTCGGGCGGCACAACGAGATCTACGACCCGCCGCGCGACCTGCTCGCCTCCATCCCTGGAGCGACCGTGGCGGAGATGCCGCGTCACCGGCAGACCTCGTTCTGCTGTGGCGCGGGTGGGGCCAGGATGTGGATGGAGGAGAAGATCGGCACCCGCATCAACGTGAACCGGACCGAGGAGGCGCTGGCCACACTGTCTGCGGCGGGCGGGACCGGACCCAACGCGATCGCCACCGGCTGCCCGTTCTGCCGGGTGATGCTGTCCGACGGACTCACCGGCAAGCAGGCCGACGGCTCTGCTCCGGTCGACGTCGAGGTGCTCGACGTGGCCCAGCTGCTCCTCCAGTCGGTGCACCGGGCCGGTTAGGCGCGCTCGCCGAAAGTCAGCGCTGCACGGCCTTGACGATGGTGATGGCGTTGGTCGTCCACTCAGCGTCGGGCACGTCCGCCTCGTCGGTCACGCTCCACATGATGTTGACCATCTCCCGGACGATGATCCAGGCGCGGACGCGGTCCTCGTCCAGCCCCGCCGCGTCCACCAGCGCAAACATCCGGTTGAGCAGGGCGTTGCGAAGGTTGCCCGAGGCGACGGCCTCGTCCCAGCGGTTCCACAGCATCGGCGCGACCTCGTACGCCGGCTCGCCGGACAGCGGCTTGGGGTCGATCACCAGCCAGGGCTCCCGCGTCGCTGCCAGCACGTTGAAGTAGTGCAGGTCGGTGTGGATCAGGGTGCCGTCACTGTCCGCGTCCGCCGCGAAGTCGCGGGCCAGCGCCACGGCCTGGTCGACGTACCGTCGCGGCACCCACCGGTCACCCCGGAGCTGGGTCAACTCGTCGGCCCACCGACCAGCCTGGGCGGACAGCAGGTCGAGCTGCGGGATGGCCGGAAGGTGAATACGTCCGTAGAGGCCCGCGACCACCTCGCAGGCCTCCAGCACGGGCAGCGACGTCAGGTCCTGATCGGCGTCTGCCCGCTCCAACAGCATCACCGACCGACGGGGGTCGGCGCGGAGCAGCCGCACGGCTCCGCGTCCGGCCCAGGCTCGCAACGCCAGATGCTCGTATTCGGCCTCGGGATGGGGCCAGCCGAACTTAGCCATGGCCGGCTCGCCCTCTGCCGTCCGCACCGGTACTGCTACCCCTGCCTGGCCGGATCGGACCCGGCCGTCGGGAGTCAGCGACCATTCGGCGGACACGTCACGGATCAACCGCGGCAGCGCCGCCAGCCAGTTCGCGAAGGACTCGCTTCGTGACGCGAACGCCAGGAAGGACGGCGGGATCTCCACCTCACCTTCGCTGCGCATCACCGGTCCACCCTAGTCACCGCGCGGTCGGTCCAGCGATGATGTCATACGGGCTTGCTTTGACGCCATCGTGGTGTCAAGATGGCATCATGGACCTTTCTCCCTATATCGAGTCAGTCCGGGACGGCGTGCGGAATGCCGCCGCGCTCGCTGACGACAACACCCGGCAGGTGGCATCGCGGCTGGGCACCGCGATCGAGTCCTCGACCCGGCTGGCGCTCATCCAGGCGCTATCCGACGCCGCCGGCACCATCTCCGCCGAGCTCGCTCCGGCCTCGGTAGAGGTCCGGATGTCCGGTCAGGACCCCGACTTCGTCGTGTCGGTCCCGAGCCCTGGAGCCGAGCCGACACTCCTGCTACCTCAGTCGTCCGAGCCCGTCGCTGACGAACCCGGGCCCGACGAGGAGCCGCTGGCCAGGATCAGCCTGCGGCTGCCCAACTCGGTCAAGGTCAAGGTCGACGAGGTGGCCGACCGCGACGGCATCTCCACCAACGCGTGGTTGATCCGGGCGGTGGTCGACGCTCTCGCCGAACGGCGTCGCGGCGACGGACCGACGGTGCCGCAGGGCCCTGGTACCCCATTGGCCGGCGGCGTCTTCGGACCCAACGGCCCCTTCGGCCCGCACGGCATCTTCGGAGCGGGCGGAGTGTTCGCACCGGGTCGGCCCGACCGACCGGATCGACCCCGCCCGCACGACCGCGGTCGGGGCGGTTCCTCCGGCGGCGTCCAGGGCTGGGTCCGATGAGCTTCGTCAGCCTGCTGCACCGCGACGTCCGCCAGATCTCGGTGGAGAACTTCGGCTCGGGGTCCATCAGCATCGAGCCCGGCCCCGACGACACCGTGGTCGAGGGCTCGATCAACGCCTCCGACCAGGACTTCCTGGACGCGATCCAGATCCGGCAGGACCACGACCAGCTGCGGATCACCCTGCCGAACCGGCTGTTCGGCACCTCGTCGGCGCACCTGCGGCTGGGGGTGCCGCCAGGGCTGTCGTACAACATAGCCACGGGCTCGGCCGACGTCACCATCACCGCCGACATGGCGCGGTCGCGGGTGGTCAGCGGCTCCGGCGACATCGGGTTGGGGCTGGCCGAGGACGTCAGCTGCACGACGGGTTCGGGTGACATCTCCATCGCTGACGTCCGCGGTGAGGCGGCTCGGGTCAACACCGGCTCCGGTGACCTCAGGATCCACGAGGCGCACTGTCCCGTATCGGCCAAGTCCGGCTCGGGCGACGTGCTGATCGGCACCCTGCGCAGTGCCGAGCTGCAGGCCAGTTCCGGCTCCGGCGACATCTCCGTCCCGTCCACGACCGGCTCTGTCGATCTGCGCTCCGCCTCCGGATCGCTCACGGTGGGCATCGCCGACGACCTACCGGCCTGGCTCGATCTGCACTCGGTCAGCGGTCAGATCCGGATCGCGCTGGAGGCGAGCACCCAGCCGCAAGACGGTGAGCCGTTCGTCTCGGTCCGGGCCCGCACGGCGTCGGGCGAGATCGCGGTATATCGAGCGTGAGGCGTCCGACACCCGACGGCGTCAGATCTTGGTGGCCTCGAAGTTGAGGTGCGAGCGGCTGGGCGTCGGCCCGCGCTGGCCCTGGTAGCGGGAGCCGTACCGCTCGGACCCGTACGGGTGCTCCGCCGGCGAGGTCAGCCGAAAGAAGCAGAACTGCCCGATCTTCATGCCCGGCCAGAGCTTGATCGGGAGGGTGGCCACGTTGGACAGCTCGAGGGTCACGTGTCCTGAGAAGCCAGGATCGATGAACCCTGCTGTCGCGTGGGTCAGCAGCCCGAGCCGACCCAGCGACGACTTGCCCTCGACCCGGGCCGCGATGTCGTCCGGGAGCGTGATGACCTCGTAGATCGACCCGAGAGCGAACTCGCCCGGGTGCAGGATGAAAGGTTCGCCATCATCGGTCTGCACGGCCCGGGTGAGGTCGGGTTGTTCCTCGGCCGGGTCGATGTGCGGATAGCGGTGGTTCTCGAACACCCGGAAGTAGCGATCGAGCCGGACGTCGATGCTGGACGGCTGCACCAGGTCCACGGAGTACGGGTCCAACCCGATCCGGCCGGCCGCGACCTCGGCCTTGATGTCGCGATCCGAAAGAAGCATGAGTTGGACCCTATCGTCTGGCTCGATGCTCGATATTGAGCCAGTGGTCGCCGAAGGACACGATGCTGCCCTCGCTGAGGGCTACGACGTCGCCGGCCGGAGACACGATGGACACGCCGGTCGGGTCCGTGAGCGTCGTCCCGTTGGTCGACCCGCGGTCCATCACGCTCAGCCCGGCTCCGTCCACGCTCAGGGCCAGGTGCGTCTTGGAGACCGTACGGGTCTCGTCAGCCACCTTGATCAGCTCCGCGTCGTCCTCACCCGGACGCGCTTGCGGGTTGCGGCCCAGCAGCACCAGTCCCACCAGACCGATCTCGCGGCCGTCATCCAACACCGCGACCCAGCCCACATCCTTGGGCAAGGCGTCGTCCGTGCCGACAGCGCCGCCCGACATCGGCAGCGGACCCGCCGGCGGCCGCGGACCGATCCGAACCGAGTCCGCCATGCCGATGGGCGACTCGAGCCCACCCGGCGAACCGGCGGGGGCACCGTCGGGACCCTGGCCGTCGACCGCGGGGCCAGCGGCAGCCTCGGGACCAGCGGCGGCCTCCGGAGCCGCGGCAACCTCCGGATCAGGGGCCGCCTCGAGCTGAGCGCCCGCCTCGGCCGCCGAGACCGGCTGACCGATCCCCGCAGCAGCCGCCGGGCGGGGGACCGGAGCCAGCGTACGTTGCTTGATGACCACCGAGTCTGCCGCCAGGTCGTGCCAACCCTGCCTGCGGAGCTGCCGCACCAGGAAGACCAGCATCACCACGAGACCCACGCCGGTGATGGTGAGGGCGATCAGCACCAGGGCCCGCAGCAAGAAGCGGGCGTAGCCGATTGGCCTACCGTCTCGCAGGCCCACCAGCTGGAGCTTCATCAGCCGCATGCCTGGCCCGGCAGCCCGAGTCGCAAACATGCCCCAGCCCAGCAACAGCCACCCGGCGACCAGCACCGCACCCACGACGGACACCGCCGACACGACCCTGCTCGAGTCGACCGCAGCGGTGACCGCCGACGCGAGCGCGATGACGACGGCGGGCACCCCGACGTCGATCAGCTGCGCCAGGAACCGCCGGCCCAGCGACCCAGCCTCCACCCCGGGAGGTAGTCCAGTGGTGGGAGCGCTGGGGCCCTGTTGTGACGACATGTTGCTCCTCAGTGGGTGATCGTCGAGTCGGTTGGTCATGTCGCACGCAACGGTGCAGGCTCGATCACGACACTGACTCCGTCACCGAGATCGAGCCGGCTGCCGATGGGCACCGGAACTGCCGTTCCCGGCTCGAGCTGCTCCGGCTGACTGGTTGATCCTGGTCGCTGCAGCAGCGTCCCGTTGGTCGAGTGCAGGTCGGTCGCCATCACCTCTCCATCCTGCAACCCGATCTGCAGGTGGCTGCGGCTGATGTCCTGGTTAGGGCTCGAGACGACGAGCAGGACCTGACCGACGCCGCTGCCCAGGTCAGAGCTGGGCGCCCGGCCGATCCGGACCGGTTGGGCCAGGTCCACCGTACGACCATCCGACATCGCGATGCCCGGCACCGCTGTCGGCAGCGCTGCGTCCGGTTCGGTGGGAGCCAGGTCCATCAGCTCGGTATCCCCGTTCTCCATCATGGCCACCGGATCGGGCGAGCCCACCGGGTCAGAAGAGGCCACCGGGTCAGAAGCAGCCTCCGGATCGGGCGAGGCCTCCGGATCAGGAGAGGCCACCGCCGCCTGGGGCGAACGGAGACCAGGAGTCGGCCGGGCGTCCAGCGTCACCATCGAGGCGCGGACCGCGCCGACCACCAGCGGAAGCTCCAGCTGCACACTTTCCTCAGCGGTGGGGAGCTCGACCCGGATCCGTTCGACCCCGCCCAGCCCCACCTCGCTCCAGGTCTGGACACCTCGACCGTCCGCTACGACCTGTCCGGTCTCGGCGTCGACCACCGTCACCGCCCCCCGGACCAGGGAGCGCATGCCCTCAGCGGTCCAGAAGAACGCTCCGAAACTCGGCATGTCGTCCAGACCGTGCCCCTCCAGCCGCTCAGCCAGGTCGACGATGGTCGACGAGGCCAGGACCTCTTCCCAGAGTGTGTTGATCAGCCCTGACCACTCCGGTGAGAACGGCTGCAACACCACCAGCGAGGTGGGTCCGGACAGGACGATCCACTCGCCGGGTGCGTAGGTCGCGCGCCAGCGCGCGAGGACGTCGCTCACGTCTCCTCCTCATCGGATCCCGTTGCTCATTGGTCAGGCCTGTCCATTCTGGTCGATCACGAACGTGCTGGTGACCTTCACGCCGGTTCTTCACCAGACCTTGAGGTCGGTCGCGGTTCTGGCTTCCCAAATCGCGTGACCACAGGGCAGCCCCCTCGTATCCTGTTGCCTGTGCTGGCTGAGTTCACGACGTGGGTGGTGGTGACCCGCCGCGATGCGCTCGCGCGGGCCACAATAGCCGACGTCGCCCGAGAGGCCGGCGTCAACAAGGGCACTGTGTCCCGCGCCCTCCGCGGCTTCCCCGGGGTCGGGCCGTCCACTCGTGAGCGCATCCTGGAGGCGGCCGACCGGTTGCAGTTCTCCGCATCGCCGATGGCCACGGCCCTGGCGAATGGTCAGTCGAAGACCATCGGCATCGTGGTCCCCACCCTTCGCTCTTGGTACTTCTCCGAAGTCGCATCGGCGGCCAGCGAGGTGCTGATCCCCGCCGGATTCCGGGTCGAGCTGATCAACCTGGACGTCGACTGCGACACCTTCGACGCCCGGTCGCTGTCCTTTCGCCAGCTGTTCCAGCAGATCGGGTCGGGTCGGGGCCGAGACGCCTTGCTCTTCGCCGGCAGGATCTCGACCGGGCAGGAGACGGCCGAAGGCGAGCTGGGCCAGGTGCCGGCTGCGCTGGTCGGCGTGCCGCTCAGCAGCGTGCCGGGCATCTTCATCGACAACCGACGGGGCGGTCGGCTGATCGGTGAGCACTTCATGTCGCTGGGGCATCGCAGCATCGCCGTCCTGGACGGCCGGATGACCGACCAGAGCGACACCAGGATGTGGGCGGAGCGCACCGAAGGGCTCCGCGAGGCGTTGGCAGGGTCGGGGATACGCCTGGACGACGATCACGTCGTCACGCCGGGCGACTGCCAGGCCGCGGACGGGGCTTCGGCCATGCAGTCGCTGCTGGAGGGTCCGGAGCCGCTGCCGACCGCGATCTTCTGCCACTGCGACCAGATGGCGTTCGGGGCGCTGTCGGTGCTCAGGCAGCACGGTGTCCGGGTCCCTCAGGACGTCTCGATCGCGGCCTTCGACGACCATCCGATGTCGCGGTACTGGGGCCTGACCACTGTCTCGCAGCACGCTCATGATCAGGGCGTCCGGGCCGCCGAGGCTCTGATCATGGCGATGACGGCTCCCGGTGACGAGCCTCCCCGCCGACGGCCGAGCGACCTGAAGGTGCAGCTGATCATCCGCGAGACCACGGCCCCGCCACGCTGCTGAACGCATGCCCTCTCCCCGGTACCGGCAGATCACGACTTGGACACGCTTTGGACCCTGGTGGCTGAACCTGTGAAGGCTCATTGACAACCGGTTGCGTCCAGTAGAGGATCACCCCAGGGTCGCCTCTCACAGCCGACCCCGCACTATCTGAGGCCCACATTCAAGGAGGAATGCATGAAAGACACCAAAGATGCGCTCGGACGTACGGTATCGCGTCGGGGATTTCTGACCACGAGCGCTCTGGCTGGAGTCGGCATCGCCGGCGGCAGCACCCTGTTGTCCGCCTGTGGCGGTGGCAGCACCGGAGGCCCCGGTGGCGGAGCTGGTGGGGGTGGCGCCGGCAAGGGCGGCGGCGCGATCACCTGGGCCAGCTGGGCGAACCCGGGTGAGGCTGAGCGCTTCAGGAAGTACTCGACCGACTACGCGTCGAAGTCGGGCGCCAAGGTCACGTACCAGACGGTCACCGGCGCCTACGCCACCAAGATGGTCACCCAGCTCGCCGGTGGATCCGCTCCCGACGCCTTCTACGTGGGCGACGACCTGATGGCCAAGGCCATCCAGTCCGGCTCGGTGCTGGCCTTGGACGATTACCTCGCCTCACCCGACGCCGCGGTCAAGACTGCCGACATCTATCCGGGCCTGCTCCCCTGGTGCAAGAAGGACGGCAAGATCTACGGTCTTCCGGTCGACTGCAACCCTAAGGTCTTCTGGTTCAACAAGAAGATGCTCACCGATGCCGGAGTCGCTCAAGATCCTGCGGCCATGCAGGAGGCGGGCACCTGGAACCAGGCGGCGTTGGACGACCTGCTCACCAAGGTCAAGGCGACGGGCAAGCGCGCACTGGTGTTCGAGGCCACCTGGTTCGAGCTGTGCGGGTGGATCACCGCCCTGGGCGGGAAGGCCATCGACGACACGGGTCATGCGATCTTCGACACCGACCCCAAGGCCATGGCCATCATCTCGTGGATCTTCGACCACATCAACGCCGGCACCATCACCTACGGCGGTTCGCTCCCCAAGGGCCAGGGCGTGGACGCGCTGTTCTACGGCAGCCAACTGGCTGCCATCACCTACGGGCGCTGGATCCTGCCCAACGTGAAGAAGCTCAAGAACTTCGAGTACGACATCGCGCCGCTACCCTCGGCGTCTGGCAAAGACATCGCCGAGACCGCCGTCTACTGCGCGGCCATGTCGGTCAACGCCAAGGCCAAGGACCAGGCCGCCGCGCTCGCCTTCGCCGGCAAGTTCGTGAACGCCGACGGCCAGAAGTACCGACTGTCCGGAGGCGGTAACGCGGTCCCGTGCATCAACGGGCTCGACGACGTCGTCACCGAAGGCAATCTTCCCGCCCACGGCAAGTGGTTCTCCGAGGTCGCGAAGAAGGGCTACACCACGCCGCAGGCGCTGGTGGAGAACCCGACGGCCTCCACGAACTTCGGCGCCAGCCTCAACACGTTGTTCCTGAGCAAGCCGGACCCCAAGACCTTCGCCACCAAGGCAGCCAACCTGATGAACGGGAAGGCCTGAGCGTGGCCACGGTCGTCGAGCGACCCGCTCCGAAGAGAGGGGTCGCTGAATCGCCGACTGAGCTACGCAGCACGCCCCAGATGAAGCAGGCCCACCGCAAGGAGGTCCTGTATGGTCTCGGGTTCCTCGGTCCGCAGCTGGTCGGTCTGATCGTGTTCCTGGTGGGGCCGCTCATCTTCGCCTTCATCCTGGCCTTCGTGAACTGGGACGGCTTCGGGAAGATCACTGCGGCGGGGCTGAACAACTTCAAGTTCGTCTTCACCGACCCGCAGATGGCCCGATCCGCTCTCAACACGATCTGGTTCACGGTTCTGCAGGTCCCCAGCGTGATGCTCTCCGGCTTCGTGGCGGCCTTCTTCCTGCAGAAGGTCGGGCGGATCAAGAACTTCTACCGAGTCCTGTTCTTCGCTCCTCAGGTGACGTCGACGGTGGCCGTGGCCGCAATCTGGCTGTGGCTGTTCAACCCCGAGATCAGCCCGGTGAACGGAGCCCTGAAGAGCATCGGGATCACCGCGCCGGACTGGCTGCAGGACCCCAAGACGGTGATTCTCGCGTTCGCCATCGTCGGGGTCTGGCAGGGAATGGGCTACCAGATCGTCATGTTCATGGCCGGACTGGAGAACGTGCCCAAGTCGCTGCTGGAGGCGGCCGACATCGACGGGGCGGGCCAGTGGCAGAAGATGCGGAAGATCACCATCCCGCTCCTCTCCCCCACGATCTTGTTCCTGTCGATCACGTCGATCATCGGTTCGTTCCAGATCTTCGACTACATCTACGTCTTCCTGGACGTCTCAGCCCCTTCGTCCGCCCGAACCGTGGTGTACGAGATCGTGCAGATCGGCTTCCGTGAGTTCAGCTACGGCAAGGCATCTGCACTCGCCATTTGTCTCTTCCTGGCTCTGATGGCCCTGACCGGCCTGCAGTTGCTCGCACAGAAGAAGTGGGTGCATTACACAGAATGACTATCGCAGCCGATATTCGAGCAAGAGCCCTCGAGGCGACGGACCAAGAGAACCAGGACGACAACCGACCACCATTTCGGTGGAGCCGGATTCCGCTGCACCTCGTACTGCTGGTCGGCGGGGTGTTGATGGCGCTGCCCTTCGCCTGGATGATCCTCTCCTCCTTCAAACCGCTGGAGGAGATCTTCGCCCAGCCGCCGAAGTTGCTGCCCCAGGCCTGGACCGTCCAGAACTGGGGGACGGCGCTGACCGGGGCCAACTTCGTGCAGGGCTTCGCCAACAGCGCCATCGTCGCGATCAGTGTGACTGCGGTCTCGGTGGTGACCTGTGCGATGGCTGCCTACGCGTTCGCCCGGATCAACGTTCCGGGGATCAACGCCCTGTTCCTGGTCTTCCTGGCCACGCTGATGGTGCCGCAACAGCTCACCATCATCCCGCTGTACATCATCATGGGGCGTCTGCACCTGGTTGACACTCTGTGGGCGCTGATCCTGCCGGCCGCGTTGTTCAACGCGTTCGGGGTGTTCCTGCTGCGGCAGTACGTGCGGGGAATCCCCATCGAGCTGGAGGAGGCGGCGGCCATCGACGGCGCCAACCGAATCCGGATCTTCACCACGATCATCCTGCCGCTGCTGCGGACCCCGATGGTGGCGTTGGGGATCTTCGTGTTCCTCGGTCAGTGGAACTCGTTCTTCTATCCGTTGATCTTCCTCAACAGCGACAGCAACTTCACCCTGCCGCTGATGGTGAACCAGTTCAAGGGTGCCTACAGCTCTGACTGGGGCGCCCTGATGGCGGCGACCACTCTGGCCGCCGCTCCGCTGCTCATCATCTTCATCATCGCTCAGAAGCAGATCGTCGAAGGGATCGCCCTTTCGGGTTCCAAGACGTAGGAACCGCCTACTTGCGGACAGCGTCGCCCGATCGCCGAACGGTGATCGACGCAGTTCGCTCAGTTATTCAGCGCCGGTGGTGGGCCTCCCGCCGGCGCTGAACCACGTCCGGGCCGATCACTCAGGGCACAGCCGACTCCTCGGCTTCCATCCGCTGGTTGAACTCCGACTTGGTGGCCTGCCAGCGGTCCTCGGTGTGCCCCGTCCGCCAGTAGCCCGAGATCGACACCTGCTGCCGGTCGACCCCGGAGTCGAGGAACAGGAAACGCCGCAGGTCTTTGACCATGTCGGCGTTGCCGTGGACGAAGGCCTGCAACCGCCCGGCCGGCAGGGTGTTGGCCCGGACCGCCGCCGCCAGCGCCTCGCCGTAGCCCAGCCCCGAGCCCTCGCGGTGGACCCAGTGGATGATCGTCTGTTCGGTCTCGGGCATCGGCTGGTGGTGCTCCGGACCGGACACCTCGACGTAGACCTCGGCGCGGGCCCGCGCCGGTAGTCGCTCCAGCGTGGCGGCGATAGCCGGGATGGCTGCCTCGTCGCCGACCAGCAGGTGCGCCTCAGCCTGCGGATCCGGGGCGTAGGCCCCGCCCGGTCCGAAGAAACCGATGACGTCGCCGGGGACGGCCCGCGCGGCCCACGGTCCGGCCAAACCCTCGTCTCCGTGCACCACGAAGTCGATGGTCATCTCGTTGGTCGCCCGGTCGAAGGACCGGATGGTGTAGGTACGGGTCACGGGCCACAGGTGATTCGGCAGGGCGGCCCTGATCTCGTCGGGGTCGAACGGCCATCGGTAGTCCGCGCCGGCGGGCGGGAACAGCAGCTTGACGTAGTGGTCGGTGAACGTCAGGTCCGGCAGCTGGGCGAGGTCGACACCCGTGAACACGATCCGCACCATGCGGGGGGCCAGCAGATACGTCCGCACCACCTCGGCGGTCCTGGGGATGCGCTTTCGCGGCGGGGCTGTCGAGGGATCATCGGGGCGAGGAGTCTGAGGCATTGACTAAGGGTAACCTAAGTATTTGCGGGGTCGAACGGTGGACCAGGAGGCCTGACGGTCTGTGGCACCATCGGGGCATGACGGCTTCCCCAGACTCGGTAGACCGCATCCTCTTCGACGTGGTGTCAGCTACCGGGGCCCACGATGTTCGGGTCGCCGTCCTCGACGACGCATCGGGGGCCCTCACCACCCTGTTGGCCCCGATGGCCGCCGCCGGCGCCGGCGCCGGCGCCGGCGCCGGCGCCCTGAGCGTCTACTGCGACTCGCTCGACGCTGAGACCCACGTCAGGCAGGAGGCATCGGCTAGCGGCACGTCCCCGAGCTGGCACACCGACCTGAGCACCGCACTGGCAGGCGCCACCATGGTCGCGCTCCGGTTGCCCAAGAGCCTGGCCGCACTGGACGAGATCGCCGAGTCGGTGGCTCGGTACGCCGCACCGGACGTGCGTCTCTACGCCGGCGGTCGGGTAAAGCACATGACGCGCGGTATGAACGACGTGCTCGGTCGACACTTCGAGTCAGTGTCTGCGAGCCTCGGACAGCAGAAGTCGCGGGTGCTGGTGGCCGCAGGGCCTCGACCCGGGCAGGAGTCCAGCTATCCCCGCCGCGGCTACGACGCCGACCTCGACCTCACGGTGTGTGCGCACGGGTCGACCTTTGCCGGCCCGTCGGTGGACCTCGGGACACGCTTCCTTGCGTCCTTCCTCGACAAGATCCCGGCCACCGCCACCGAGGTCGCGGACCTGGGGTGTGGCACCGGCGTGCTGGCCACCTTGGTCGCCCGCCGGCTGTCGTCGGCTCGGGTGCGCGCCACCGACGACTCGCTGGCGGCGTGCGACTCCACCGCGGCCACCGCCACGGCCAACGGAGTCGCGGAGCAGGTGGGCGTGGCCCGGATGGACCTGCTGTCGGCGGTACCCGACGCGAGCCTCGACGTCATCGTCTGCAACCCTCCCTTCCATCGCGGGACGTCACGCGACTCCGACGTGGCGTTCGCGATGTTCGGCGAGGCAGCGCGGACGCTCCGCCCGTCGGGAGAGCTGTGGACCGTGTACAACAGCCACCTGCCCTACCTACCGACGCTGCGGCGCCGCGTGGGCAGCACCGTGGTGATGGGTCAGAACACCGGATACTTCGTCACCCGCTCGACGGTGTCCCGGCCACGGGCCGCCAGGGTTTGAGCCAGTCGCTCTCGGGCCACCCTTCGGCCCCGGCCATCAGCTCATACATCGTGGCCCCGCGATGTGCTCGCGGATGATGTCGGCGTGGCCAGCGTGTCGGGCCAGCTCCTCGATCACGTGCAGCAGGACCCAGCGGGCGGTTTAACCCTCCGCATTCTTCGGAAACCAGGGCGCGTCGGGGAGCTGCACGGCAACGTCCAGGCTGGCCAGCGAGGCCACGGCGGCCTCCGTGTCGGCTGCCACCTGGTCGAAATCGGCGAGCAGGCTCGCCAGAGTGTCGCCCTCGGTGAGCGTGAAGGTGTCCTCGTAGGCCCGTTCGTCGGTGGACTGCATCCGGCCGCGCACCAGGTCGGCCCAGCCGCGCTCAGTCACGAGAGCGTGTTTGATCAGACCGCCGATGGTCAACGAGCTGCGGGTCGGTCGCAGCCGGATCTGCTCCTCGGTCAAGCCGTACGCTGCATAGCGGAGGCCGTCGCGCTGCTGAACGAGATAGGCGGTCAGCGCTTCGCGTTCGGTCTTGACCGGTGGGGGTTACCAGGCACGGTGGCTCCTTCGTCGCTCAGAGAACCGCGGCCCGGAGGGAAAGCACATCGGGCAGATGAGCGGCGATCTGGGTGAACGACTCACCGTCGTCGAGACTGGCGAACACTGACCCGTCTCGGGCACCGAGGTACAGTCCGGGGCGCTCAGCGCTGTCCATGGTCATGGCATCGCGCATCACGGCGGCCCAGAATTGGTCCGGCAATCCCCGCATGGACGGGGTCCAGCTGTTACCGGCATCCGTGGACCGCCAGACTCGCGCCTCGCCTCGCGGAGGAATGCGCTCGCCGTCAGCGACCAGCGGAAAGACGAAGACCGTGTCCGGTTCATGCGGGTGCACCACGATGGGGAACCCGAAGTCGGCGGGCAGCCCGTCGGCGATGGAGACCCAGGCGTCTCCGCCGTTGTCGGAGCGGTAGACCCCGTGGTGGTTCTGCGCGAAGAGGCGCTCAGGCGCCGACGGATGTGCCGCGACCTTGTGCACGCACTGTCCGTACTCGGGCCACGGGTCGGGGAAGAAGTAGGCCTTGATCCCGACGTTGGCGGGGCTCCACGAGCGGCCACCGTCGAACGTGCGGTAGACGCCGCCGGTGGACATGGCCACACTCAGCTGCTGTGGGTCCTTGTGATGCGGCACGATGGTGTGGATGGCTTGGCCCCCGAAGCCGGCCTGCCAGTGGGTGCGGTGCGGGTGGTCCCACAGCGAGCGGACCAGCGAGAAGGACTCGCCGCGGTCGTCGGACCGGAACAGGGCCGACGGCTGGGTGCCTGCGTAGACGACGTCGGGCTCGTCCGCACCACCGGGCTGGATCTGCCAGACGCGCTCCACACTGCTGCCCAGGTCGTCGGGAAACCGGACCGCGGTCCCGTCGGTCTCGGTCCAGGTCCGACCGAGGTCGTCGGAGCGGTAGACCCCTGGGCCCCAGTGCTCGCTCACCGCGCTCACGAACAGCCGGGGTCGATCCCCACGGGTGTCGATGCAGGTGCCGTAGATGCCCTGCATCAAGAAGGCCGGGTCGGACCACTCCCACGCCTGACGGCGGGCATCGGAACGCCCGACCCACAGACCTTTACGGGTACCGACCAGCAACACTGACTCATCCACGAGCGACCTCCCGGCGACGTTATTCCTAATAGGAATAGTACGATTGGTGCCGTGAGTCAAGGCTTGTCGACGACGTCGTACGCACTCCTCGGGCTGCTGGCGTTCGACGGGACCGGCTCCAGAAGCCTGACGGGCTACGAGCTGAAGCAGCGGGCCGACCGCACACTGCGCTTCTACTGGGTGTCGCCCGCCATGAGTCAGGTGTACACGGAGCTGGATCGGCTTGCGCGGCTCCAGCTGGTCAGCGTGACCGTCGAGTCGACGGGGCGTCGCCCGACCCAGAGTTTCCAGATCACCGGCCCCGGCCTCACCGCCCTGCACGGCTGGTTGACCCAGACCGAAGCAGAGTTCCCCCTGCTCAAGCACCCGACCGCCCTCCGGCTCCTGATGGGGGCGCTGATCGGGCCGGAACTGATGACCCAGCAGCTGCAGGCCTATCTGGACCAGCTGGTCACCCGCCGCGCGGAGCTGGTCGAGGTGCGCGCCTCGCTCGGGAACGAGGAGACGTTGCGCTATCCCGCGATGGTCGCCGACTGGGGCGTGGGGTACTACGACGCCGAAAGCCGTATCGTCGCCGAGCTGATGGAGCGGCTGGCCACGTTTCCTGCGTCCTAGGGCACCGCCGCGCAGTACGGAACGGCTGAGGAGAGCCTGCCGTGACGCCCAACAGGCGCGCCCGGAACTGGCGCATTTCGGTGGTGCGCCACGGGTCGGTCTAGGTCTGCCACGACCGGGTAAAGAGAGGGCAGTAAATCGGATCGGATGACCCATGCTCTCTCTCGTCGGCAACGCGTACTCGACAGCCAAGCCCCAGCCCGGAATTACCGTGCACGATCCTCGTGACGGTGCCATCGTGGGTTCTCTCCCGACCGCCACCGACGACGAGATCGCCATCGCGCTCGGCTGGGCCCGGGCCACCTCAGCCGACTGGGCCGCCCGATCACCAGAGGAACGTGCACAGGCTCTCGAGCGGATGGCCTCGGCCCTGGAGGTCAACGCCACAGAACTGGCCGAGCTCAACAGTCTGGAGACGGGTCGCCGGTTGGACGAGTCGCTGGCCGCCGTGTGGGTGGGTGCCCGCGCGTTGCGAAACTATGCCGAGCTGGGTCCGGCGCACCGCCGGTTCCGCTCGGCCGGGGCCCAGTCCATCACCGCGACCGACTACACGTTGTCCGAACCTCGGGGCGTGGTGGTCGTCCTGACTCCGTGGAGCGACCCGGTGGCCATCACGGTCAACCTGCTGGGGGCGGCCATCGTCTCCGGCAACGTCGTTGTGCACAAGCCGAGTGAGCACTGCCCGCACCTGGGGAGCCTGCTCGGAGAGACTCTCGCGGCGGAGCTACCCGACGGGGTGCTCACCACGCTGATCGGCGGACCCGACGTGGGCTCGGTGCTGGCCGCCTCCAGCGGGGTGGACGTGATCGCCCATATCGGCTCCACGGCCACCGGACGCCGCGTGTCGGCCTGGGCCGCGCGGACCGGGGCCCACGTGATCCGCGGCAACGGTGGCAACGACGCGCTGCTCATCGACGGTGACGTCGATCCAGGCTGGGCCGCCCAACAGGCCGCCCTCGGGGCGTTCAGCAACAGTGGGCAGTCGTTCAGCGCCGTGGAACGCATCTTCGTCCACCGAGCGATCGTCGAACCGTTCCTCGAGGCTCTCGTTCGCGAAGCCGAGCACCGTAACCAGGGGGGCGAGCTCGCTCCCCTGGTCACCCTCGACGCGCGCTTCGACGTGCACGAGCAGGTGGTGAGCACCGTCGAGTCGGGTGGGGTCGTCCTGACCGGCGGCCAGGTGCCCCCCGGCAACGGTAACTACTATCCGGCGACCGTGGTCGCTGACTGTCCGGTGGACAGCCCGCTGATGACCGAAGAGACCTTCGGGCCGGTGGCCCCGGTGCACACCGTCGACGACTTCGAGACCGGACTGATCCTCGCCGCCATCGACCGCTACGGTCTCGCCGCGACCGTGCTCAGCGGTTCCCTCGAACACATCGAAGACGCCATCGCCACGCTCCCGGTGGGCAAGGTGAAGATCAACTCCGTCCAGGGCAGCAGCACCGACAAGCCCTCCCAACCGCGAGGCGACAGCGGTGCAGGTTTCGGGCACGGCACCGGGCTGCTCGACGAGATGACCATCCAGAAGGTGGTCCATCTGTCCCTTCCGGTGCTGCCTGAGCCGACGAGCTGACCGCCCACCGGGCTCAGTCTCGCCAAGCACCCCTACCCGAACGTGAACCGGAACGCAGAGCGTCTCGTCCTGACTCGTGGGAAGGCATGGCCCGGCCGTGGCTCCCGGCCGCGCGCATCCCCTGACCCGAGCTCCCGAGGAGACATATGGACACCATCGGTGGCCTGCCCGCCCATATCCTGCTGGTCCACGTGGTGGTGATCATCCTGCCCCTGACCGCAGCCGCGGCTGTTCTCGGCAGCATCTGGCCGGCCGCCCAGCGCAAGTTCACCTTCCTCACTCCGTTGGGGGCGCTGGTCGGGTTGATCGCGGTGCCGCTGACGGTGCGGGCCGGCGAAGCGCTGGCCCGGAACCTCGGCGGGGTCAGTCCGGCGCTCGCGCGCCACATCACGTACGGCGGTCGGGTGCTGCCGTTCGCGATAGCCCTATTCCTGGTCACGCTCGGCCAGTGGGCCTATCTACGCTGGGGCGCGCGGCGCCGTTGGCTGAGTGTCGCGGTGGCCGTGGTGGTGATCCTGGTGGCCGGGGCCACCGCCGGGCAGGTGGCACTCACCGGGGACGCGGGTTCACGGGCCGTCTGGCAAGGCGTGATGAAGTAGGCCGCTAGCGCTTCATGGTGAGCTTGCTGAGCGCGTTCTTGATCTTCTGCTGGTTCTCCGGCTTGGAGAGCTCCTGTCGGCCGCGCTTCATCGCCTGGCGGCTCGTGGGGCTGTTGAGGAGCGACTTGAGCTTGTCGGTCACTGCCATGGTGTTCTCCTGAGTGGGGCGGATCTGGCCTTCCAGCCTAGAGGCACTCAGCAAGTCCGGCAGGCTCGAGCCGGCCGGGTCGGTGCTCATCGGCCGCGGAGGACCGCGACGCCGTCGCCGGACATCTCGTGCAGGAACACGCTGCGACCGGTCATGGCCATCAACACCGCCAGCATCGAGCCTGACGCGGTCGGACCGCTGCCCGTGGACCAGTCTGTGTCGGTCGCTTCCAGTCGCACACCCTGGATCCGATTCTTCGCCCCGATCAGGGCGTTGGACCCGACATACATGTCAGCCGCCTGGCGCAGGGCAGTCATGTTGTAGGTGTGGCTGATCCCCAGCGGCTTCCGGATGTCCTCTCCGTGGATCACCGCCTCGCCGATCCACGCCGCATCCGTCCGGGTGGAGCCGTCGTCCGCGGGATGGCGCATGTGCCGATCCGACTGGAAACGTCGAAACGGCATCCAAGCGTACCGAAGAGCCGCGAAGTCTATATAGATAGTACTTGTGGGCAGAGTAGACCAGCTGTATAACATGGTACATGGTCAATGTCACTATCACCTTCGACCCGGCCAACGAGTCCGACGTCCGGCATGCTCGCGCTGTCCTCGAGCGTTTCAGCGGGTCGAGCGCACCCACCTCCACCGATCCGGAAGCCATTCACCAGAAGGTGATCGCGTTGCTGCGCGGCTACGGCCACAACCGCACCGAATACATCCGCGCGATCGCCCAGGCCTCGCCGCACAGCGCTACGTATGACGACCTGGTCGCCATCGTCGGCTCGCCCAAGGCGATCGGTGGCACACACTCCGCCATCGAGCGGGCCTGGCGCGCCAAGGGGATGCCCGGGCCGTTCATCGAGACCGACATCAACGGCAACGCCAAGATGGACATGCGCCTCGCCGATATCGTGCTGTTCGCGCTGCACGACATCGACGAGCCCGACCCCCTCGCGGCCGCGCGCTACTGATGCTCACCGGCCGGGTAAGCTCTCCCAGACTTTGATCTACTCGGTGTCAGCCAGAGCGCTGCAACAGGTGTCGATGATCATCCCGGTGACCAGGTACGGGTCCATGTTGGCGTTAGGGCGGCGGTCTTCGAGCCACCCCTTCTTCGCCTTCTCGACGGCCCACGGGATCCGGACCGACGCGCCGCGGTCCGAGGCGCCCCAGCTGAAGTCATCCCAGGCGGCGGTCTCGTGAGCACCGGTCAAACGCTCCTTGATGCCGGCACCGTAGCTCTCGACGTGGGCTGCTGCGTTCTTGCCCAGCGCTTCGCAGGCGGTGACGATCGCGTCGTAGCTCTGCATGGTCGCCTTGGTGGAGAAGTTGGTGTGCGCACCAGCACCGTTCCAGTCTCCGGGCATCGGCTTGGCGTCGTAGCTGACGACCACGTCGAAGTTCTCCGCGATGCGGTAGAGCAGCCAGCGGGCGATCCACATCTGGTCACCGATCAGCGGAGCCGGTAGGACACCGATCTGGAACTCCCACTGCCCCATCATCACCTCGGCGTTGGTGCCCTCGATCGCCAGCCCGGCCTTCAGGCAGGCCAGCGTATGGGCCTCGACGATGTCGCGGCCGACCATCTTCTCGCCCCCGACCATCTTCTCGCCCCCGACACCGCAGTAGTACGGGCCCTGCGGAGCGGGGTAGCCGTTCTCCGGCCAACCCAGCGGGCGACCCTTCTGGAAGAAGGTGTACTCCTGCTCGATGCCGAACATCGGCTCTTGGTCGGCGTACTTCTCCGCCGTGGCCACACACATGGACCGGGTGTTGGTCGGGTGTGGGGTGAAGTCGGTCAGCTCGACCTCGCACAGCACGAGGATGTCGTCATCGCCGCGCAGGGGATCCGGACACGTGTACACCGGCCGCAGGACGCAGTCCGAGAGCTCGCCCGGAGCCTGGTTGGTGCTGGAACCGTCGAAGCCCCAGATGTCTGGCTCTTTCCCGTCCGCCACGATCCGGGTCTTGCAGCGCATGATGGGCGACGGTTCGGTCCCGTCGATCCAGATGTACTCAGCCTGATAAGCCATTGCGATCCCCTCGTTCGTTTGAGAGGTGCCGCTGAAGGCACCTGCCGGTCATCTTCGCCTCCTTCCGTTTCAGGGATGTGTCAGTCAGATTTCCCCGACGACTCAATTCCTGCGTCCACGCAGGGGGCGCGAGGTCCGAGGGGACGGCCTGTCCCACCGGCGAACCAGGTTGGTGAATGATCGCCTCATGGTGTCTCCCCTGATCTCCATCCCGACCCGACTCTCGACCCCCGAGGACGGCGCCGAGTCCGCCCCGTCGCCTTGGCTCGGCCTGGCGTTGCTTCTCGGCGGTGCCGGGGTCATGCATCTGTGGCGCCCCAAGACCTTCGACGAGATCGTGCCCGAGCGGCTGCCAGGGTCGGCCCGGCTCTACACCTACGTCTCCGGCGTGGCGGAGCTGGCCTTGACCCTCGGGTTGGCGGTACCGCGGACCCGGCGACTCGCCGGCGGCGCTGCCGCAGTGTTCTTCCTGGCGGTCTTCCCCGCCAACGTCAAGATGGCCCAGGACGCCCTGTCGAGCGATGACACCAGCCCGACACGCAAGATCGTGGCGCTCGCGCGGCTGCCGCTGCAGATCCCGATGGTGACCGCGGCCCTGAAGGTCCGTCGCCTCGGCGTCCCCTGACTCGGACCTCCGAATTCGTCCTGCCGATCGGCCTGACCAGGAAGATCGCCTCTGACCCCAGCGTTGTACCTCGTGATGACCGAGCTGCTGATCACCCCACCCCTTGACCCGCCGACCCGCCTGTGGACGCCGAAGCGCGTGCTGATCACCCGTCCTGCCGCCGACCTGCCGCACACCGCCCAGATCGTCAGTCGGTGCGAGGCCGCCGGGGTCACCGACATCCAGGTGATGCCGGGCAACTCTCTGACGGGTCTCCGCGGCGAGACCGAGCGGGAGACGTACGCCCGAGCCAAGACCACGCTCGCCGTGGTGGTGGCCCCGCCCAGTGCGCTGAAACCGCAGCCGATCCCGCCCAGTGCCGACTGGCGGGTCGACCTCGCTCGCGGTTGTCCGGCGCACTGCCAGTACTGCTACCTCGCCGGGTCGTTGACCGGACCGCCCGTGACCCGGGTCTACGCCAACCTGGACGAGGTGCTGGCCGGGATCGGGACCCACGCCGGCCAGGGCCACGTGACCAGCGGCACCATGACCCGAGGTCACGAGGGCACGACCTTCGAGATGTCCTGCTACACCGACCCGTTGGGCATCGAGCACGTCACTGGCTCCTTGGCCGCCGCCATCGCCCGGGTCGGCGCCGGAGAGTTCGGCGATGACGTCTCGCTGCGGTTCACGACCAAGTTCGACGACGTTCGGGAGCTGGTCACCCTCGACCACCAACGGCGGACCCGGGTGCGGTTCTCCGTGAACGCGACGGAGGTGGCGAACCGGTTCGAGGGCGGGACGGCCAGGATGCCGGCCCGGCTCGAGGCGCTCCGGTCGATGGCCCTGGCCGGTTACCGGGTGGGCCTCACCATCGCCCCGATCATGCCGGTGCCGGACTGGCGGGCGCAGTACGGCCAGCTGCTCGACAACGTCGCCGTCGCTCTGGCGGACATCCCCGATCTGGACCTGACCGCCGAGATCATCACCCACCGGTTCACCCCGTCGAGCAAGGAGGTCCTGCTCGGGTGGTATCCGAACACCCAGCTGGAGATGGACGAGGACCTACGCCGCCAGAAGCGGTCGAAGTTCGGCGGCGTGAAGTTCGTCTACCCCAAGCAGGTGATGGCTGAGATGCGTGCGTGGTTCACCACCGAGCTGGACCGGCGGCTGCCCGCGGCGCAGCTGCTCTACTGGACCTAGCCCCCAGAAGCACCAACGCCCCCGGACCCTCGGCTGGTGGGCCGAGGATTCGGGGGCGTGCTGGTCGTGCGGTGAGACCTAGAGCGTCTGCGCCGACACGATGAACGGGGCGGCAGCGCGCAGCACCTTGTCGCGTGAAGCGGCGGTCTCGAACGGACCCTTGTAGACGCCGCCTTCGGCCTTCTTGTTGGCGAGCGAGCCCAGGATCGCGGCGTGACGGGCCTCGACACCGAAGATGCTGGCCGCGGCCTGCAGCAGGTCCTTCTCCTTGAACAGCGACGGAGCGGCACCGAGGTAGGCCGACACTCCGAGGTTCTCGAACGTGTAAGCGGTCTCGAGATAGCTGGACTTGGACTTGAACGAGGCGCCGAAGTCGACCTCGGGGGCCGAGACGGCGTCGCCGCCCAGGCTCTTGATGACGTCCTTGATGGTCCAGACGTGTGCCTCCTCATCCTTCTGGATGGCGTGCAGGTACTTCTTGGCCTTGCCGTCGAGCAGGTCAGCCTTGTTGCCCTGGCGGTAGAACTCGGCCTCCAGGTACTCCAGCGTGAGTGCGTAGTTGAGCACGTCCACCGGGGTCTTGAAGTCCTTGGCCTCGGCGAAGGCCCACTTGGTGCCGAGCATCTGCAGCGCGATGGTGCTGGGGATGATGGCCGCGGCGCCCTTGATCAGGTCTCTTCTGTTCATGATGTCTGTTTCCTCTGGTTAGGACTTGATGAAGGAGCCGGCGGCCTTGAGGACCTGGCTCATCGACATGTGCTTCTCGAAGGACGACGGGAACGGATTGCCACCCATCAGGTCGGCCACGATAGCGGCGTGACGCGACTCCACGCCGGCGATCGCCGCCGCGCTCTTCAGGATGTCGGCGTCGTCGATCCGGGGCACCTGACCGTGGTAGGCCGTGACGCCCAGCTCTTCGAACGCCGAAGCCGTGGCCAGGAACTTGGCCTTGGAGGTGAAGGTGCCGGCCGGGAACTGGAAGGTCGGCTTGGTGGCCGGCTTTCCCCCGAGGTCCTTGACGGTCTGGGTGACGACGGCGACGTGCTCCTGCTCGTGGTCCCGGATGGGCGACACCAGCTCGAGGTCACGTCCCTTGAGGATGGAGCCCTTGATGCCGCGGGTGTAGAACTCGGCCTCCAGGTACTCCAGGGTCAGGGCGTAGTTGAGGATCTCCAGGTCGTTGGTCGACGCATCCGCGAAGGCCGTCTTGTCCCCACGGGTGGCGGCGACAAGTGTCGATCCGGCTCCCACGAGGGCGGCGACCTTGACGAAGTTGCGGCGACTGCCCTCATCGCGGAACTGGATGACGGGCTTGCCGTCGAACACCACGGGTGCGGTGCCGTTAGACCCTGCGGTGGCAGTTTCTAGGTTCTTTTCCATGTCTGTACTGCTTTCTGATGGTGGAACTGGTGAACGGACGTAGGTGCCGGGATGGGTCGTGAGCGCCCCTTTCTCGTCGGTCGGCGTCGGGTGCCGAAGTCGTTGGCTATCGGTCGGTGGTCAGCCAGCTGGCTGGTGGTAGGGCCGGTCAGTCACTCGCCGTGGCCCTGACGACGATCCGGAAGATGGGATTGCCTTCCGGGTGGCAGGCGAAGAGCGTGATCTGCCGGGTCTTGGGATCGCTGGGCTGCCGCAGCACGAAGTCCTTGAACTGGGCCTCCGGCACGATCGTGGTGCTGTCGACCCGGAAGGTCACCGAGTCGCCGGCCTTGCCCACGCTGACCTGGATCTTGTCGCCGTGCTTCAGCCGGTCGAGCTCCTTGAACGGCTGTGTGTGAGTGTTGCGGTGGCCGGAGAGGACCGAGTTGCCGGCCTCACCCGGGAGCGGGGTGCCGGGCCAGTGACCCGGGCCGCGCTCCAGCGCTTTGGCGTAGACGCCTTCGCCGTAGGCCACGTCGAGACCGACGCTGGGGATCTTGATCCGGCCGAGCTTCTCGTATCCACCTGGGGTCGTCCGCACCGCGGCCACCTCGGCCGGCACCGGGAGGTCATAGCTGCCGGCACTCCCGGCGACGGCTCGGGTGACGGCTTTGATCGAGTCCTCGGTCGGCACATTGCTCTTGCTCGCGCCCCGGGTCGGCGTCGGTTGAGCAGAGCGAGCCTGCTGGATCACCGAGGACGGGTTGTCGGTTGCTACGTGGTTGCCTTGCCAAGGCCAGTGCACGAACCAAGGGGCAACCGCACAGAGCGGGACCACGATGAACGCCAACAGCCGACGACGCCTGCGGGTGACGCGGCCACCAGGACCCTGCTGCGCATCACCGAGCTCGAGCGGCTCTGGCGTCTGTGTCATGGGTGACTCCCCCGTCGGGCTAACAAGTGTCTGGTGAGTGATGGCGAACTACTCACCTTTCGGACCCGAGGCTCCAATGGTTTGGTCGTCACGAGAACCGGCCCGCAGATCGCGCTCCGGGGCGAGCTCTTAGACCCTCGGCCGAAGGGGGCCCAGGCGCCGTGGTGTAGAAACGAAGTCATGGAATATCGCACTCTCGGGCGCAGTGGCTGCGCCGTATCCAACCTCTGTCTCGGCACCATGACCTTCGGCTCGGAGAGCTCCGAAGAGGTCGCCCACGCTCAGCTGGACCGCTTCGTGGAGGCCGGCGGCACGCTCGTCGATACGGCCGACGTCTATTCCGGCGGGGTCTCGGAGGAGATCATCGGTCGCTGGTTCGCCAACCGGCCCGCCGACGTCACCGAACCGGTCGTCCTGGCCACCAAGGGCCGCTTCCCGCTCGACACGTTTCCCAACGGCGCCGGTCTCTCCAATCGACACCTGACTCGTGCGCTCGATGCCTCGTTGACCCGTCTCGGGCTCGACTCCGTCGACCTCTATCAGGTGCACGCCTTCGACCCCTACACCCCGCTGGACGAGACGTTGCGCACGCTCGACGGGTTCGTCCGAGCCGGCAAGATCGGTTACTACGGCCTGTCCAACTTCACCGGCTGGCAGCTGACCAAGGCGGTCCACCTGGCGAAGGAGCTGAACCTTGCGCAGCCGGTGACCCTCCAGCCGCAGTACAGCCTGCTGGTCCGCGAGATCGAGTGGGAGATCGTGCCTGCCGTGGTGGATGCCGGCATGGGGCTGTTGCCCTGGAGCCCGCTCGGCGGTGGCTGGCTGTCCGGCAAGTACAAGCGGGATGAGCGTCCCAGCGGCGCGACCCGGCTGGGCGAAAACCCCGAGCGGGGCATGGAGGCGTACGACCGGCGGAGCACCGAACGGACCTGGGACATCATCGACGCGGTCCAGAAGATCGCCGAGGACCGTGACGTCTCGATGGCCGAGGTGGCCCTCTCCTGGCTGACCGACCGGCCCGCAGTGACCTCGACGATCCTGGGGGCCCGCACCCTGGAGCAGCTGGAGGCAAACCTCAAGGCGGCCGACCTGCACCTGAGCGACGACGAGACGGCCGCACTGAGCGAGGCCAGCGATCTGGACGCCGCGGACTACCCGTACGGAGAGATGGGCCAGGCTCAGCGGGGCCGGGTGCTCAAGGGCGGGCGCTGACCCCTCCAGATCGCGCCGACTGGTGAGCGGCGGGTTGTCGTAGGGGTGGCCGTCGACATTTCCGCTCGGCTGGCATCATCGACGACATGCCCATCACCCCCAGTGCCTACGCTCACGTCCGCTTGACCGTCACCGACATCACCAGGTCCCGCGCCTTCTACGACACCGTCTTCGGACTCCCGGTGGCCTTCGAGCTGCCGGCCGATGCCGATGAGCGGACGCGGGAGCAGCTGTCGTTCCTGTTCGGCGGGGTGATCTACCAGCTGGGCGACTCATTGCTGGGCCTGCGTCCGGTGGCCGACGACAGCTTTTCCGAGGATCGTGTCGGCCTCGACCACGTGAGCTTCGTCGTGGCGTCGCGCAACGAGCTCGACGAGGCGGTGGCCCTGCTGGACGGCCAGGGCATCCACCACGCGGGTGTCAAGGACATCGGCGCCGGCTACATCCTCGAGTTCCGCGACCCCGACAACATCGCCTTGGAGTTCTTCGCCCCCAAGAGCTGACCGTCGTCTGGGGCCGTGGACGTCATCGGTGGCTGACGGTGCTCAGCCTGATGGCGGAGGAGGTCAGCTTGCTCGATCAGGAAGCCGGTCTTCGCCGGCATCCTCACGGGGTCAGGACGGCCGCCTGCGGCACAGGCTCTGGGCGGGTCGCGATGGTCGCCGCTCCCCGAGCCGGACGGACCCAGACCGTGGACCCGACGGCCAGGTCCAGCGACTCGACCTGGCCCGGGGTTAACTGCACCCAGAACGGCGCACCGGCGGTCTCCAGGTCGGCCCGGACCTCGAAACCCACCCGTTGCAACCGCCCGACCCGAGCCGACACGGTGCCCGGCTGTGCGTCGGTGAACACATCGATGTCGTGCGGTCGGACCAGCCGACCGTCCAGCCGGGTCACCGGGCCGAGAAACTCCATCACGAACTCGTTGGCCGGACGGTCGTAGAGGTCGATCGGGGCACCGACCTGCTCCACCCGGCCCTGGTTGATCACCACCAGCTCGTCGGAGACCTCGAGCGCCTCCTCCTGGTCGTGGGTGACGAACAGGGTGGTCACGTGCACCTCGTCGTGCAGCCGCCGCAACCAGTTGCGGAGCTCTTTGCGGACCTTCGCGTCCAACGCGCCGAACGGCTCGTCGAGCAGCAGTACCTTCGGTTCCGGGGCCAACGCGCGGGCCAGCGCCATCCGCTGCCGCTGTCCGCCGGACAGCTGCGCAGGCAGCCGTTCGGCGAACTGGTCGAGGTGGACCAGCTCCAGGAGCTCGTGGACCCGGCGCCGGATCTCCGCCTTGGGGCGCTTGCGCACCTCGAGCCCGAAGGCCACGTTGCGAAACACGCTGAGGTGCTTGAAGGCGGCGTAGTGCTGGAAGACGAAACCGACATCACGCCGCTGCGGCGGCAGCGTGGTGGCGTCGGCACCCTCGATCCGGACCGTACCGGTGTCGGCCTGGT
Organism: Propionibacteriales bacterium; assembly: GCA_038238065.1. Classification (GTDB taxonomy): domain Bacteria; phylum Actinomycetota; class Actinomycetes; order Propionibacteriales; family Propionibacteriaceae; genus Microlunatus. The sequence continues at coordinate 50,279 of JBBRYD010000010.1, forward strand.
CGAGCCCCGCGATGATCCGTAACAGGGTGGACTTGCCTCCGCCGCTGGGCCCGAGCAGCGCGGTCAGCTGGCCGCTGCGGACGTTGACGCTGACGTCGTCGAGCGCGACGAAGTCACCGAACCGCTTGCTGATGTTGAGCGCTTCAATGCCCATGGATGCTCCTACTCATGTTCTTTCGGACGCAGCACCGCCACCACGATGATGCACAAGATGGCGATGGCGACCATCACGAAGCTGATGGCGTATGCGCCGTTCTCGTCGAGATCGGCGTATCGCTGCGCGGCGAGCAACGGCATGGTCTGGGTCGAGCCCAACACGTTGCCGGCAACCACCCGGACGGCGCCGAACTCACCGAGGGCCCGGGCCAGGCTGAGTACCACGCCGTAGGCCAGGGCCCATCGAACGCTCGGCAGTGTCAGCCGCCAGAGCCGCTGCCAGGCGTTCGCGCCCAGAGATCTCCCGGCCTGTTCCTGCTCCAGGCCGATCTCGTCGAGCACCGGGATGAGCTCACGGACGACCAGCGGTAGCGAGACGAAGCAGGTGGCGAGCACGATCCCCGGCACGGAGTAGATCACCTGGACGCCGACGGCGGCTAAGAACCCGCCGAACCAGCCGTTGTTGCCGTAGACCAGGATCAGGGCCAGTCCGGCGATCACCGGTGAGACGGAAACCGGTAGGTCGATCAGGGCGTTGAGCACGCCACGACCGCGGAAGCGGTACCGGGTGATCAGCAACGAGACGGCGATGCCGAAGACCGTGTTGATGACGACCGCCTGGATGGCCACCTCGACCGACAGGGTGATCGCAGTGATGGCCTCTGGGGAGGTGACCGATCCGACGAACGCAGCGAAGCCCTCCTCGAAGGTCCGACCCACCATGACCAGCAGTGGCACGACCACCAAGATCACGACGTAGACCACGGCGACCAGCCGAAGGCCCCAACGGGCGCCGGTTCCGGGCCGGGTGCGCAGGCCCGCCTCAGCCACGTCGAGCCGTCCGTCGCTGGACCACCCCAAGCACGACGATCACCGCCAGCGCGACGACCAGCAGCACGGTCGCCACGGCCGAGGCACCAGCGAGGTTGTCGTTCTCGATCTGACCGAGCATCCGCACCGAGGCGACCTCGGTCCGGTTGGGCAGGCTGCCCGAGATCAGCACCACCGAGCCGTACTCACCCAGTCCCCGCGCGAACGACAACGCCGCCCCCGCGGCCATCGCCGGGACGATGTTGGGCAGGATCAGCCGACGGAAGATGGTCAACCGGCTTGCGCCGAGTGAGGCACCCGCCTCTTCGACGTCGCGTTCCAGCTCCTCGAGCACCGGCTGGACCGCCCTCACCACGAACGGCAGGGTGACGAAGAGCAGCGCGACGAAGATCGACCACCGGGTCTGGGCCAGCACGATCCCGAACGGGCTCTGGCTGCCGTAGAGCGCGATCAGCACCAGCCCGGCCACGATCGTGGGCAGGGCGAAGGGCACGTCGATGACCAGGCTCAACAGCTGTCGGCCCCAGAACCGGTCCCGCACGAGGACCCAGGCCACCAGAGTGCCCATCACCGTGTTGACCACGGTCGCTGCCGCCGCCGTCGCGACGGTCAACCGGATGGCCGCCGCGACAGCCGGGCTGGTGATCGTGCCCAGGAAGGCCGCCGGCCCATGGCTGACCGAGGTCACCAAGACGGCGACCAGGGGGAGCAGCACCAGCAGGCTCATCCACAGCATCACCACGCCGAGGGTGAGACCGGAAGCCCGGTTGAGCGGCAGTATGCCCTGAGGCGCGGACGCGCTCGTCTTCGCCGGCTGAGCGGTTGAGACGGGCGCTGTCGCCGTGGGTAGGCTCACGAGACCGCGCTGGAATCCTGGATCTTGGTGACGATGCCCGTCTTCTCGTCGAAGAACTTGCTCGACGCCTTCGACCAGCCGCCGAAGTCACCGATCGTCACCAGCTTCTTCACCGTCGGGAACGGCTTCGCCGGGTCGTTGGCGCCCTCGACGTTGCCGGGATCCACGGCGGGGTCGAGCGGACGGAAGCCGTGGCTCGCGAAGACCTTCTGGCCGGCGTCGGACACCACGTAGTCGAGAAACTTCCTGGCTGACGCAGACGCCTTGGTCGTCACCGCACCCGGGTTCTCGATCTTGAGCGACGTGTCCGGCACGATGTAGTCGACTTTCGCGCCACTCTGCCGGGCGGCGATCGCCTCGTTCTCGTAGGAGATGAGCACGTCGCCGGTCCCGCTGGTGAAGGCGCTGGTGGCTTCGCGTCCGCTGGACGGCAGGCTGACGATGTTCTGGTAGTACTTGGTCAGGTAGCTGACGGCGTCGGCGTCGGAGCCGCCGTTGGCGGTGATGTGCGACCAGGCGGCGAGCAGGTTCCAGCGGGCCGAGCCGGACGAACCCGGGTTGGGGGTGACGATCTTGACGCCAGGCTTGATCAGGTCGTCCCAGCCCGTGATGCGCAGCGGGTTGCCCGCACGGACGACGATGACCACCACCGAGGTGCTGACGATTCCCTTGTTGGCACCGGCGTCCCAGTCCTTGGCGACCAGCTCCTTGTCGACCAGCTTGGTCATGTCCGAGGCCAGCGAGAACCCGACGTAGTCAGCCGGCAGACCGGAGATGACCGCCCGAGCCTGATCACCACTGGCGCCGTAGGACGACTTCCAGGTCACGCCCTTGCCGTCCGCAGTCGCGGCGAAGTCCTGCTGCAGGTCGTCGTAGGCAGGCTTGGGCACCGAGAATGTGACCAGCGAGAGCTCCGACCCTGACGCCGAACCGCCCGACGTGGTGCTGCAGGCGGTGAGAACCGCCAGCAGCACGACCGATAGCGCCCCCAGCAGCGTGCCGGCGCCACGTGTCCAAGATGTACCTGCCATGCCCTACTCCTGTCTACAATCCCCACCGACTTAGTCGGAATAGTAGAAACGATAGGGGTTTCGTCTTACAGACTGGCCAGCCGTGTCACATAGTGGACAATGTTCGCCGTGCACGGTCGCGGCGTGTCCGTGGGCGCTCGATCATCGCGCGACGTGTCTCCCGACGGACGGTGCGGTAGCCTTACCCAGTCCTCGCCGGCGAGAGTCGCGCAACGGACACGGTAGGCGGCCAACGCCTTACCCGCGGGTGTAGTTCAATGGCAGAACATCAGCTTCCCAAGCTGATAGTGCGAGTTCGATTCTCGTCACCCGCTCCAACACAAGTCCCCGGTCAGAGCCAGGATGGCGACCAGGGTGAAAATCGAACAGAGAATGTCATACCAGAGGCGTGCCCCCAACGTGCCCCGAACTCTCGTGCCCTAATCCTGTCGAAGGGCCGCCGATTTCGTGCCCTGAGCTTGTCGAAGGGCCGGCCGCCGTCGCCGCCCAGCCGCTCACCATCCGGTCCAAGGCGTCGGCGATCGCTCGGTCCCGGCTGGCCGTGCGGTGCTGGTAGACGAGGGCAGCGTCGACGCTGACGTGCCCCATCCGGCCCATCAGCTCGCGCGTGCTTGCCCCGGACATGGTCGCGAAGTGGTTACCTGTGTGCCGCAGGTCGTGAAAGTGCAGACCCGGCAGGTCGGCGGCGGTGATGGCCCGACGCCAGACGGTCGAGAAGTTCGGCCGCGCCGGCGTCTTCCCGTACGGGCCGACGAACACGGCGCCATTGCGGTCTGCTCGGAGTAGTCCCGGAAGTGCGCCACTATCAGTGGGAGCAGCCACCGCGGGAACGCCACCGTCCGCACCCGGCAGACGTCTTCGGCGTCTTCACCACCTGCTCGGCCCCGATCAACACGATTGACCGCTCGATTCGGACCAGACCATCGACGTGGTCGAAGTCGGTCTTGCGTAGACCCATCAGCTCACCCCATCGCAGCGAAGCAAACACAGCCAACAGCACCAAGAGTCGGTACCGAGGATCGATCGAGTCGGCCAGCACCATCACCCGTTCGAGCTCGAGCACGGGTCGCTCCGCCGGGTGCTCCACCCCAGCGCCCTTGATCCGGCAGGGGTTCCGTCTGATCAGCTCGTCATCGAACGCCGTGTTCAAGACGGCTCGCAGCAGGCGGTACGCCTTCGACACCGTGCTCGGCCCGACACCGCCGTCAAGCAGCCCCTGACGCCACGACCGAACTTGGGCGGGCGTGATCTTCCGAA
>JBBRYD010000011.1:0-49120 GCA_038238065.1 Propionibacteriales bacterium
CCCCAGCCTCGCGGGCGGATCTTTTGAGACCGCGCCCCTCCTTGATCGATGAAAGAAACCGGACGCCCGCAGCAGACGTCGAAGCATGAACCATGTCGACCACCTCCAGAAGAGGTGTTGCGTCGATCGATAGAACCTCGCTACCTCCAACGGCACACTCGGACTGCCGAAATAGGTTGTTCTCATCTCCCGTGGCGCCCGTCAACGACAGAGACACTCGGCTCGGCGCCGAGCTCTCGAAGATTCTGACACCCTGCTGAAACTCGGTAGAGGGTAGCGATGTTGCCGTCCCCTTGTCGCGGCCCCAGCTTGACGACAATTCCTGGGGAAACTTATACGTGGAACCACGTGCGGACACGACGTTTCGAATCACTCCATCAAGAGTCAACGCCAGCGGCCACGCCTAGGCCTTAAGGAGTTGGTGGTTGAGCCGACAGATCAGCCGGAACGACCCGGGAAGGAGCATCTGGCCTAGCCACAAGGCTATTGTGGGGCGGGTGGGGCTCGAACCCACGACCCAGGGATTATGAGTCCCCTGCTCTAACCGGCTGAGCTACCGCCCCGAGAGCCCGACGAGCCTGGAATCGCTCGTTGAGCCCATTCTTGCCACACCTGGAGGGACTCGATGTGCGGCAACGCTACCCGTGCTTCTGCGGCGATGTCATCAACGCGTGTGGCGGTACCGGTCGGGGCTGAGGGGCTCCGTCTCCGGGCTCAGTCTTCGAGCTCGTCGGCTTCGGTGAACGAGGGTGTGTAGCCGACCTCTTCATCGTCGTCCGAAGCCGTGCCGGCCAGGTCCGCCGGGTTGACCGTTCCCGGCTCGTCCTCAACGGTCAGGCTACCGAACTCCTCTGCGGTCAGGCTGTCGGCGCCGGGATCCGGCGTCGTGCTGTCGTTCGACATGTCACTCCTTTGTCCAGTCAGACCTCGCATTGTGGCACGGCGCCATGACCCGGCACCAGGCACCTCAACGCGTCTTGGCTTCGAGATTCTCCGCCAGTCGGGTGAGCCACTCGGCGACTCCACCAGGACCGGCGAGGACCAGGTCGGCCAGCTCGCTGAGCGCGTCCTCCTCGTGCGACGCCGAACTGATGAGCAGTCCGGGGACTCCCTCACCCCGCAGCTGCTCCACGGCGCGGAAGGCCGGCAGGTCCCCCAGGTCGTCGCCGGCGAAGATGACCGAACGGATCTTCTTCTCGTCGACGAGCTGTCGCAGCGCGTCACCCTTGTCGAAGCCTGGCGCGCGGATCTCCAGGACGTTCTTGCCCGGCTCGATCAGGAGCCCGTGCCGCGCGGCCAGCTCACCTAGCGGTTCGGCGAGCCGCTCAAACGCCGACACCGAGTCTCCGAGCTCACGGGTGTGGACGCCGATGGCCCTGCCCTTGTGCTCCACCCGGACGTCGGTCAGCCCCAGCTCGGCCAGGATGGCCGGCAGCTCATCGGCGACAGCAGTGATCGAGGCCGGCTCCGGGGGGATGGAGAACTCGTCGGTGTCGGCGTCCCAGCGCTCGATGCCGTACTGCCCGAGCACGACCATCGCGTGGAGGCCGGCCACGCGCTGGAACCCGCCGAGGCGGACCGCGGTACGCGCCGGGCGTCCGGTGATCACCGCGATCACGCCAACCAGCGGACCCAGCCGGCTCAGCGCCGCCACCGCAGCCGGATCAGCGAACGCCTCGTCCGGGTTGTCGATGATCGGCGCGAGCGTGCCGTCGAAGTCGACGCCGATCAATGCTTCGCCCGGGTTGTCCATGATGGCGCGCATGGCCTGCATCCCGGCGTCGGATACGGGTCCAATGGAACTCATACGGCTGAGCCTGTCAGATCCCACCGACAGTTCGACCACCGGTCGACCTCCCTGGGGGATCGAGGTGAATGCTCGCCATTCCGTTAGGGTCGAGTGAGACGCCTTGAGGAGGCTGACTCCATGAGCTCCGCAGCACACAAGACATCCGCACCGACCGCCTCGTTCGTCGTGGTGGCCAATCGGCTGCCCGTCGACCGCATCGAACACGAAGACGGGACTGTCGACTGGCGGACGTCACCGGGCGGCCTGGTGACGGCCCTGGAGCCGGTGATGCGGGCTCACGACGGCGCCTGGGTGGGGTGGCATGGAGCTCCCGACGAGGAGCTCGAACCCTTCGTGGACTCGGGCCTGCAGCTCATCCCGGTGAGCCTGTCGGCTCAGGAGGTCGAGGAATACTACGAAGGTTTCTCCAACGCCACCTTGTGGCCCCTCTACCACGATGTCGTTGCGCACCCCGAGTTCCATCGGGAGTGGTGGGACGCCTACGTCGTGGTGAACCAGAGATTCGCCGATCTCACGGCCCAGGTGGCCGAAGAGAACGCCGTCGTCTGGGTGCAGGACTACCAGCTGCAGCTGGTCCCCCAGATGCTGCGCCAGCTGCGTCCCGACCTGCGGATCGGATTCTTCCTGCACATCCCGTTCCCGCCGACGGAGCTCTATCAACAGCTCCCTTGGCGCAACCAGATCCTCGAAGGACTGCTGGGCGCTGACCTGGTCGGGTTCCAGCTCCCGGGTGGCTCGCACAACTTCGTCCGGCTGGTGCGTCAGCGGCTGCACTTCGAGACCCAGCGTGACCGGATCAAGACCCCCGACGGCCGTACCGTCACCGCCAAGGCGTTCCCGATCGCCATCGACACCCAGGGGCTGCAGGAGCTGGCGGCGCTGCCCCAGACCCAGCAACGTGCCGAAGAGATCCGCAGCGATCTGGGCAACCCCACGTGCCTGTTCCTGGGTGTTGACCGGCTGGACTACACCAAGGGCCTGCCGGAACGGATCCGCGCCTTCGGTGAGCTGGTCAGCGAGGGTTTCATCGACCCGGAGAAGACCGCGTTCATCCAAGTGGCGACGCCGTCGCGCGAACGGGTCGACCAGTACCGCAAGCTCCGCGACGAGATCGACATGCTGGTCGGTCGGATCAACGGTGACGTGGGTCGGATTGGGCGTCCACCGATCACCTACCTGCACACGTCGTACCCGCGCGAGGAGATGGCGGCGCTGTACCGGGCCGCCGACGTGATGATCGTGACCCCCCTCCGTGACGGCATGAACCTCGTGGCCAAGGAGTACGTGGCCTGCCGTCAGGGCGACGACGGCGCCTTGGTGCTCAGTGAGTTCGCCGGTGCGGCCAAGGAGCTCCGGCAGGCGTACCTGGTCAACCCGTACGACATCAACGGCCTGAAGGACCGGCTGCTCGAAGCCATGAACGACTCGCCCCGCGCGAAGGCTCGCCGGATGCGGATCATGCGGCGCCAGGTGACGGAGCACGACATCGACCGGTGGGCCGAGCTGTTTCTGGAAGACCTGGCCAACGCCCGTCCGCTGTCCCGAAGCTGACACCGGCTGCGAAGCGTGTGCGTGGCCGCCGGGATGCGGCAGTGCAGGGCGGCGGCAGAGATACTTGGGGCATGGCCAAGACACGATGGTGGACCAAGACCCGCGGGATTCCACAGCCCGTGTACGACTCGTGGGCGTCATCGTTGAGGGCACAGCCCGGTCGTCAGGTCCGCGTCCTGGCGTGGGCGAAGACCCCGGAGGGGTTCGCCGTGGGGAGCCCGTCCGCGCTCTCCATCGGCGAGGACTCCTGGGACCACCTCGGGTGGCACGAGATCGAGCGTGGTGGCTGGGACGGCGAGACCGGGCGGCTGACCTGGACCCGTTACGGCGGTGAGATGGGTTCCGTCGAGATCACCGAGCCTGGCCGGCTTCCTGAGGTCTTCCGTGAGCGGGTCTCGGCCAGCATCGTGCTGGAGAAGTTCGTGCCGATCGTCAACAACCGAGGCGTCGTCATCAGCGGGCGTCGCAACCTGGCCGACGGCGAGCTCGAGATCACCTGGAACAGTGCGCTCGGTAGGGGTCTGAGCTACCAGACCGAGGGGGTGAGATCGGCCGTGGACGAGGCCCTCGCCCAGGTGCGAACTGAATACGACATGCGCTGAGTTGGCTGCTATGGTTCATAGCCGCAACACCGATCGATCCCCCGTAGCTCAATTGGCAGAGCAGCCGACTGTTAATCGGCAGGTTACTGGTTCGAGTCCAGTCGGGGGAGCCAACCCGTGGTCGTTCGGCCTGGTCACAGCGAAGTAGGTGTGACCAGGCGAGCCGTCCACGCCTCATCGTGCGACGCGAGACCTACACCTCGTCGTCGCGGGACCGGGCCCCCTCTGGGCGGGTCCGGGGTGCTACAGGTACGCCTCGGCACTTCGGGGGCAGACCCCACGCAACCGCTCCAACGCGCGACTCTCGACCCGTCGAGCCCGTGACACCGTGATCGTGAGCAGCCGGCTGATCTCGGTGTACGTGTGGGCGGTGCCGTCGGTGAAGCCGTAGCGCAGGGCTAAGACGTCTCGCTCCAGCCCCTCGAGGTGCCAGAGAAGCTCCGCTCCAGGCCGCTCTTGTGTCGGCTGACCGTCAGTCCCTTCCTCGGCGGGCAGGTCAAGGGCGTCCACGTCGAGAGCGTCGAAAGACTGTGGCGACCGGTGCCCCATCAGAGCCGCCGTCCACTGCTCGGATCGCCCCAGACCATGGGCGATCTCGGCGACCGAAACGGCCCGCCCGAAGGTCTGACTGAGATCCACCTCGATGCCACGCGCGTGACGGAGCTGGTGCGCCCGGGTGGCCGGCACGTTGAGAGCTCCGAGGAGGTTGGCTGCCGCCGCTCCTACGTAGGCCCGGATCCAGAACGACGCGTAGGTGGAGAACTTGTAGCCCCGACGGAAGTCGAAGCGCTCCACCGCGCAGATCAGCCCGAGGCATCCCTCCTGGAAGAGGTCGCTCTCCGGCAGCCGGCTCCGGTGGGCCGCCAGCCGCGCTGCCTGAGCCACCAGGCGAAGGTTGGCCCGGATGAAGCGCTGACGCGCCAGCTCGCCCAGCTCTTCCAGCAGCAGCAGCTCGTGCTCGGTGCCCCCCTCGACGTCGCGGCCGGTCAACCGCGCATCGCGGGCCAACACCCCGGCCTCGATCCGGTGAGCCAGGTCCTGCTCGTCACGAGCCGTCAGGAGGGGTTCGAGCGCCAGCGCTCCAGGTGACGTCAACATGTCAACACTGTGGGCCCGGCGGGGCCCGGCGAGCCGGCCGAGACGAGATCTGTGGACAGCCGGCAGCGCCGGTCGCTGCTGTGGAGAAGTCAGTCCTGGACGCCGAGGGCGCGGGTCTGCATCTCCTTGCGACGCGCTTCCAGCACTACGAGCTCGGAGAACATCTGGTTGTACTTGATCGGCGACTCGACCGGGTTGGTGCGCTGCAGCTTGGACTTGAGCTGAGCGATGGAGCGCATCACGGTGAGCAGCTGGAGTCCGATGGCGTGGGCGATGACGAAACGCGGTGTCACCTCGCCGTGCACGGGCAACGGTTCCACCGCCAGAGCGACGATCAGGGAGCGGATCTGGTCGTGTTCGGCAGCCTGACCGACCCGGTGGATCCACTCCCCCGCGGACTGCTCGGCCGAGGCCTTCTCCACGCCGGTGAAGACAGCCGCATAGGCGGGATGGGTGAAGTCGGTCACGCTGAGGCCGTCCCAGTCGGTCCCAAACAGGTGCGGCGCCTGGATCAGGAGCTTGGCGGTCTCTCGCTCGCTGGCCAACATCCGGTCGTGCGGGTCGGGCAGCGGGTGGGTCTCCTTCACCGGGGCCTCGCCCGGAGCCGGTTCGGGGCGGGCTGTCTCGGGGCGGGCTGCCCCGGGACGGGTCGCACGGGACGCGCGGCTGGCCGCACCCATCACCTCGCGCCGGACCTCCTCCACGTCCATCCCGAGCATGCCGGCCAGCTCGCGGGCGTAGCCGCCCACCAACGAGGTGTCCCGGATGCTCGCCACCAGCGGAGCGGCCGCTCGGAGGGCGGTCAGCCGGCCGTCTGCCCGGTCCAGGTCGTACTGGCTGAGCACGTTGTTCATCACGAACCGGTAGAGCGGCACCCGCCGGGCCACCAGCTCGCGGACGGCCGCGTCGCCGTGCTGCAGTCGGAGGTCGCACGGGTCGAGCCCGGTCGGCTCGACCGCGACGTAGGTCTGGGCGACAAAGTTCTGGTCGCCGCTGAACACCTTCAGCGCGGCCGCCTGACCGGCCGCGTCACCGTCGAAGGTGAAGATCACCTCGCCGTGGAAGGCGTCGTGGTTTCCCATCAGCCGGCGCAGCAGCCGGGCGTGGTCGTCCCCGAAGGCTGTGCCACAGGACGCGACCGCGGTGTCCACGCCGGACAGGTGAGCTGCCATGACGTCGGTGTAGCCCTCGACGATGACCGCCTGGCTCTTCTTGCCGATCGACTGGCGGGCGAGGTCCAGCCCGTACAGGACCGACGACTTCTTGTAGAGGGCGGTGTCGGGGGTGTTGATGTACTTGGCGGGGATCCGGTCGTCGTCGAAGATCCGGCGGGCACCGAAGCCGACGACCTGGCGACCGGAGTCTCGGATCGGCCAGAGCAGGCGCGACTGGAAGAAGTCGTAGCCACTTTCTCGGGTCAGGCCGCCGGCCACCAGCTCGGAGTCACGAAAGCCGCGCCCGCGGAGATGCTGCAGCAGCACCTTGCCGCCGCGCGGGGCGAAGCCGACCCCAAAGCGGGTGGCTGCCTCGCGGTCGAAGCCGCGTTCGGCCAGGAACTGCCGCCCGGCCAGGGCGTCAGGGCTGATGAGCTGCTCGACGAAGAACTCCGCCGCCAGAGCGTTCGCCTCCATCAGCCGCATCCGCAGCCCAGGCTCGGGACGTGGTCCGGAGTCCTCGGTGTAACGCAGCTGGATCCCGACCCGGTCGGCGAGTCGCTCGATAGCCTCGGTGAACGACAGGTTGTCGATCTTGCGCATGAAGTCGATGACGTCGCCGCCCTCGCCGCAGCCGAAGCAGTAGAAGAACCCGCGCGACGGGGTGACCTGGAAGCTCGGGGTCTTCTCGTCGTGAAAAGGACACAGACCCTTGAGCGAGCCGCTGCCGGCGTTGCGCAGTGCCAGATACGAGCTGACGATGTCTTCGATCTTGGCGCGGTCTCGTACGGCGGTCACGTCTTCGTCGTTGATCCGGCCGGCCACGGAGGTGAGTTTACTTCTCCGGCGGGGGTCCTTCGCGCCAGTACAGTGTGGCTGTGGACAGCTTCCCGTCTCCGGCGTTGCGGCCGGTCCCCTGGGTCGTCTTCGACGGTGACTGCGCCTTCTGCACCTCCAGTGCGACCTGGGTGGCTGAGCGGCTGCACCGTCCGGGTCGGCCCGCGGCTCGGCTGGTTCCCTGGCAGTTCACCGACCTGCAGACGCTGGGGACGACCTCCGAGCGGGCTCAGCGTGAGCTGTTGTGGGTGACTGCCGACGGGGTCATCGAGGGCGGTGCGCAGGCCTTCGCTGCGTGGCTCTGCTACGCCGGCCGGCCGTACGCCGCGCTGGGCACCGTGATGAGGTGGCCAGCGGTCAGCGGGCTAGCGGGTGCCGTCTACCGTCTGGTCGCTCGCAACCGGCAGCGGATGCCGGGCGGAACCCCCGCGTGCGCGCTCCCGCCGGCGGCGGTCCCTGACCCGTCGAAGCCACGGCGCTAGGCGCTCTAGGGGCGCGAAGGCCAGCCAGCAGATCAGCGTCGGCGCGAAGTGGATGTAGAGCATCGCCGCCGTGAAGACGTGGAAGCCCATCCAGAACAGGGTGGCAAGCAGCAGCCACCGCCCCTTGAGCCACAGCACGATCACGGACGTGGTCTCGGCCAGGTACGCGAACCACTGCATCACCCGCAGCAGCCCGGGGTACGGCAGCAGGAACTGTCCCAAGCCGTGCGGCCGGCGGATGATGGCCCAGGTCAGGATGGCGCTGTTCGGCCAGGAGGTGTAGCTCCAGCCTCCGCTGCGGATCTTGGTCAGGGCCGACAGGAAGTAGGTGAAGATCACCGCGATCTGGATGCACTTCAACACCCACCCCGCCTGGGCCGATCGGTCGGTGCTGCGCCAGCGGTCACGGATCGACCCGGCCGAGGGCAATACCCAGAGCGCCACCATCAGGGCCAGGTGGTCGTGGTCGACCTTGCCGTAGCTCATGCCGATCGCCGTCCACCAGGTGAACGCGGCCGCCACTACGAGCCCTGCCACCCGGGGAAAGCGGTTCGCCGCGCCCAGCAGACAGCCGATCCACAGCACCACGTAGAGGGTGTACGCCAGCGGGACGCTCGGCGGCGGCAGCTGGAAGATGCGCGCCACCATCAGCGGCGAGTAGAGCCTGGGCTGGTGGCTCAGCGGGATGGGGTCGCGCACGAACACGTGCATGTCGAGGATGACGAACAGGTAGATGACGATGCGCATGATGGCGATCCGGGCGTCCGGTAGCACCGGCATGAACCAGTCGACGACCCGCTGGGCGCGACTCACCGTGGCACCCGCCACGTCGCGAGCTCGACCACGGTGGTCGGGCCCTTGCGCCGGTCGACCAGCACGGTGACGTCCTGCACCAACCACACCTGCAGCAGCGTCTGGCCGTCGTGACGGCTCGACCAGCCTTCGGCGACCGAGCGGAGCAGTGACGGATCGGCCTCGATCGCGGAGATGCGAGCCTCGATCTCGGCCCGGCCGATGCCGGCGGACTCGACGCTCAACGGCAGGTCGATCCGACGGCCGTCGCTGAGGAGTCCGTCGACCCGGGTGATGACGATGGAGTCGCCGTCCTTCGGCGAGAACGCATACTGCGACATCGGTCCGAACGGCCAGACGTCGTCGCTCTCGCGCAGTGATCCGTTGACCACCAGCGCGATGCCGAGCAGCACGACGAGGATCCGCCAGGTCTTGGACCAAGTGCCCAGCGGGCGCACGCGTTGCTCCACCGGCTGATTACAACATGGAGCTCTCCGGAACCTGCAGCGATGCGATGGCGAGCGGTCCTGCCCAGTGTCGGCCGGCACGGCCGACGCCGGGGTCCACGGCGTCTCAGCGTGTCAACAGGGCCTGCCCCGCTGGACTCGGATGAGCCATCCATACTGAACCGTGCCGTCTCAGCCAGGACTCTCCCTCGCCATCGCGCTGGTGATCCTCATCCTGCTGGCACTGACCGCATCCTGGATCGGCAAGCTGCGGGTGGAGCGCAACCTGGCCACGGCAGCGGGACGCGCGGTGGTCCAGCTGGCCCTGGTCTCGCTGATCATCACCGCGGTGCTCAGCCACCTCGCCTGGTCGGCCGTGTTCGCCACGTTCATGTTCGGGGTGGCGGTGTTCACGTCGGCGAGCCGGGTCGGGGCTCGCCGCGCCTGGCCGTGGGTGGCGATAGCCATCGCGTCGGGAGTCCTACCGGTGCTCGGCGTCATCTTCGCCTCCGGCGCCGTGCCGCTCAACGGTCCGTCCCTGGTACCGATGGCCGGCATCATCATCGGGGGCGGCATGACGGCCTGCTCGCTAACCGGCCGCCGGACGTTTGCGGCGCTCCGAGACGAGTACAACCTCTACGAGGCGGCGCTGTCGCTCGGGTTGGCGCGACCCCAGGCGATCACCGAGGTGATCGAGCGGCACCTGCCCGAGGCCCTGGTCCCTGGGCTGGACCAGACCAGGACGGTCGGACTGGTCACGTTGCCCGGCGCCTTCGTCGGCGTGCTGCTCGGGGGTGGCACCCCGCTGCAGGCAGGAGCAGCCCAGATCATCGTGCTGATCGGGCTGCTCGCCACCCAGACCATCACGGTCGTGGTGGCGCGTCTGTTGATCCAGTCGGCCCGGCTGCTGCCCGACGACCTCAAGGAACGGCTGATCCTCTAACCCCCCTCCGCCGAGTGGGCATCAATCCTGCACGTCTGTCGGCGTGTCGCCCGGGCATCCTCCGAACGGGTCGGCCGCACCGGTACGAGATATCAGGCGACCGTCGATGACCTCTGCCAGGTGCTGCTGTGCCTCCCGGGCGACCGACGTCACGTCACCGGTCAGCGCCTCACGCCCCGATGACCGCACCGAGCACCAGTCGCGATGGACCGCCGATGCCGACACGCCGCCCAGAGCGCAGGATGAGTGCCCAGTCGGCGTCAGAAGACGAGCAGGCCGCGCGCTTCGAACTGCGCTCGGACTCGCTCCTGCAGCGCGGTCTCGGGCGGCGAGACGTCGCCCAGCTGGTAGTCGAGGCCCAGCCGTTCCCACTTGTTCTGACCCATCTGGTGGAAGGGCAGCACCTCGACCCGCTCCACGTTGGGCCAGCGCGCCGCGATGTCCGCGACCGCCGCCACGTTGTCCACCGCATCGGTCAGCCCCGGCACCAGGACGAAGCGGATCCAGACCGGCGTACCGCGGGCAGCCAGCCGATCACCGAACGCGATGGTGGGAGCCAGGGCCCGCCCGGTGACCTCCTGGTAGGTGCCGGGCAGGCCGGACTTCACGTCCAGCAGCACCAGGCTGGTGTCGTCCAGCAACTGCTCCGAGGCGCGGGAACCGACGAAGCCCGACGTGTCCAGAGCGGTGTGGATCCCCATCTCGTGACAGGCGCCGAACAACCGCTCCACGAAGGCCGGCTGCATCAGGGGCTCCCCACCGGAGATGGTCACCCCGCCGCCCGTCGCGGCGAAGACCCGACGGTAGCGGCTGATCCGTTCCACGATCTCCTGGTACGTGGTGATCATGCCGTCGCGCATCTCCCAGGTGTCCGGGTTGTGGCAGTACTGGCATCGCAGTGCGCACCCTGAGAGGAACAGCGTCAGCCGGGTCCCCGGTCCATCGACAGCAGTCACCAGCTCCCAGGAGTGCACACTGCCCACCGTCCCGCTGTGCAGGGCGGCGAGTTCGGCGTGCCGGAGCGCCGGCGACAGCTGCGCACGGGCCTGCGCGTCGCCGTACTCCAGGTCGTCCAGGGTGAGACCGTCGGGGGTCCGCACCGGAGACCCCATGGTCGGGAACCCCAGCGACACTTCAGGCACCGGAGACCTCAGACATTGGTGTGGAAGGTACGGCTGATGACGTCCAGCTGCTGTTCGCGGGTCAGCCGGACGAAGTTGACCGCATATCCCGACACCCGGATGGTGAGCTGCGGGTAGTTCTCCGGGTGCTCCATCGCGTCGACCAGGGTCTCGCGGTTGAGCACGTTGACGTTGAGGTGATAGCCGCTCTCCAGGGTGTAGGCGTCCAGCAGCCCGACCAGGTTGGTCACCTGCTCCTCCGGGGTATGACCGAGGCCGCTGGGGACCACCGTGTTGGTCAGGGAGATCCCGTCCTGCGCCTGGTCGTACGGCAGCTTGGCCACACTCAGCGCCGAGGCGAGCATCCCGTGGGTGTCCCGCCCGTTCATCGGGTTGGCTCCCGGGGCGAACGGCATCCCTTCGCGCCGGCCGTCCGGGGTGTTGCCGGTCTTCTTGCCGTAGACCACGTTGGACGTGATGGTCAGCACCGACTGGGTGGGCACGGCGTCGCGATACATCGGGTGCAGCCGGATGAGCTGCATGAAGCGCTCGACGATCTGCACCGCGATGGCGTCGACCCGGTCGTCGTCGTTGCCGAAGACCGGGAAGTCTCCCTCGACTGAGTAGTCGACGGCCAAGCCGGTCTCGTCGCGGACGGGACGCACGGTGGCGTACTTGATCGCTGACAACGAGTCGGCCGCCACGCTGAGACCGGCGATGCCGCAGGCCATGGTGCGCAGGATCTCACGGTCGTGCAGGGCCATCTCCAGGCGCTCGTAGGCGTACTTGTCGTGCATGTAATGGATGCAGTTGAGGGCATCGACATAGGTTTCGGCGAGCCAGGCCAGTAGCTCCTGGTAGGCGGCCCAGACTGTCTCGTAGTCGAGCACCTCGTCGACGATCGGCGTGGTGACCGGGGCGATCTGCTCGCCGGTGAGCTCGTCGCGCCCACCGTTGATGGCGTACAGCAGCGACTTGGCCACGTTGACCCGGGCGCCGAAGAACTGCATCTGCTTGCCGACCCGCATCGGCGAGACGCAGCAGGCGATCGCCGCATCGTCACCCCAGGCGTTGCGGATCAGCTCGTCGGACTCGTACTGGATGGCCGAGGTGTCGATCGACACCTGGGCGCAGAAGCGCTTGAACCCGACGGGCAGGTCGCTGCTCCAGAAGACGGTCAGGTTGGGCTCCGGCGCCGGGCCGAGGTTGTAGAGCGTGTGCAGGAAGCGGAAGGCGGTCTTGGTCACCAGAGTCCGTCCGTCCTCGCCGCTGCCGCCGAGGGACTCGGTGACCCAGGTCGGATCGCCCGAGAACAGGGCGTCGTATTCGGGCGTCCGCAGGAACCGGATGATGCGGAGCTTGATCACCAGGTCGTCGATCAGCTCCTGGGCTCCCGCCTCGGTGAGGAGGCCGGCGGCCAGGTCACGCTGCAGGTAGACGTCGAGGAAGGCGGTGTTGCGACCGAACGACATGGCCGCACCGTTCTGCTCCTTGGTCGCCCCGAGGTAGGCGAAGTACAGCCATTGGACGGCCTCCCGGGCGCTGGCCGCGGGACGGGAGATATCGAAGCCATAGCTGGCCGCCATCGAGATGAGCTCCTTCAGGGCCCGGATCTGCTCGGCGTTCTCCTCACGGTCGCGGATGACCTCTTCGGTGGAGAAGTGCAGCTCCAGCGCGGCTCGGTCGACCTTCTTGGCCGCGATCAGCGCGTCGACCCCGTAGAGCGCCACGCGCCGGTAGTCGCCGATGATCCGTCCGCGACCGTACGCATCGGGCAGACCGGTGATCAGGTGGCTGTGGCGGGCTCGCTTGACCGAGGCGGGGTAG
The DNA here is from genome assembly GCA_038238065.1 of Propionibacteriales bacterium. GTDB lineage: Bacteria > Actinomycetota > Actinomycetes > Propionibacteriales > Propionibacteriaceae > Microlunatus. The sequence goes on from JBBRYD010000011.1 coordinate 12,664, forward strand.
GCGTCGAACACGCCGTCGTTGTGGGTCTTGCGGTAGTGGGTGAAGATCTGCTCCAGCTCGGGCGGCACGTCGTAGCCGTAGGTCTCCAGCGAGGTGGCGACCATCCGCCAACCCCCGAACGGCATGATCGCGCGCTTCAACGGGGCATCGGTCTGCAGGCCGACGATGATCTCGTTGGCCCGGTCGATGTAGCCCGGGGCGTGCGCGGTGATCGAGGCGGGGGTGAACGCATCCACGTCGTAGACGCCCTTGGCGCGCTCCTGCGGGAACATGTCGGTCAGGATCCGCCAGATACCGGTGGTCCGAGGCGTCGGACCGGCCAGGAACATCCCGTCTCCCTCGTACGGCGTGTAGTTCAGCTGGATGAAGTCGCGAACGTCGATCGAGTCTCGCCAGGCCCCGGGAGCGAACCCGCGCCACGGGCCACCGGTCCCCTCGTCGTCGCGCGCGTCGCTGTGTCGGACTTCGGTGACTGTCATGGATCGCCTTCTGTAGTGGTGGTCGTCCTGCTCCCTCTCAGCCTGCTGCCTCGGGGCCGCCCACCACAGACACGTTCGTCACGACCTGGCAGGACTTAGGTCCCGACCGTTCGGGGTTTCGAGAAGGGTGAGCGTCTCATCGGTCTCGTCGCCGTGGCGGGGAACCACATAGACCGGGCACTCGGCTTCCTTCAGCACCCCGCGGGCCACCGACCGGATCCAGGCGGCCAGCCCGTCACGGTGCGGAGCCCCGACGACCAGTACGGACGCGCTGAGGCTGGCCTCGACCAGAACCTGCCGCGGATCACCCGCCACCGTCTGGACGCTCACCCGCGCCTCCGGGTTCTCCTGCTTGACCCCGGCCAGCAGCTCGGACAGGTTCCTCTCCTCCGCGGCGACGGACCGCGGCCACGAGCTCGCCGGCATGGCGTGCAGCGCCACCACACTGGTCGTGAGGAGGTGGGCGGCTTTGAAGGCGACCTGCAGTACGGCCTGGCTGGCGGACTTGCCGTCCAGTGCGACCACCACCGGATCCCGGTTCATGGGGCCCTGCTCCCAACGGCGGGGCACGACGACCACCGGACAGACCGACCGGTGACACAGTGGAGCTGCGATACTGCCTTCGACCAGCCATTGGGCGAAGCCGATGTGATCCTGGCCGACGACGACGATCTCGGCCGACTTCGCGGCCTGCCGCAGCAGCAGGACCGGGGCTGTCTGTCCGAGCAGCTTGTGCACCCGTACGGTCGCGGGGATCACCAGCTCGGCGATCACGTCGTCGACGACGGACTCGGCGACCTCGCGCAGCACGGTGTAGACGTCCCCGACCGGCATGGCCTCCATGGCCGGTATCGGGTACGCGTGCACCACCACCAGGTCGAGCCCGCGCAGCTGCGCCTGCCACAGCGCGTATCGAGCCGCCACCAGCGCCTCGGACGAACCGTCCACCCCGACCACGACCGTGCGCTTGCCCGTCGTATCCATCTCCGTCAGCTCCTTCGTTTGCTCACGCCTTCAGTCTTGGCCGGGAGCACCCCGCAAACTACTGACGAACATCACATCGTCTTCGGGACCTAAGTCCTCAACTGGTCGTGGCTCAGCCGACTTGCTCCGCTCGGTAGAGGATCGCCTGGTCGACGTTGACCGCGGCCGACATCAGACCCGTCGAGCCCAGCGCCGCGCCGGACAGCACGACTCCCTCGGCCGTGACGTCCGCGCCGAACTGCACGCCGTGGTGACCCCCGCCGGCGACGGACGAGGTCGGCAGCGCGAGGTGCCACCAGCGCGGAGGGCGCAGGCCTCCAGGTGCCGTCCCCACCAGCACCGGCGTCACCCGGTAGCGGCGGGCGGGGTCCAGGCCCGGGAAACGAAGGCGGCCCAGCGAGACCACTTCGGACCTCGCGACCTGGGCGAAGGAGTAGATCGCCCGCGACTGGTCGTGCGCCACCACCCCGTGTGCCGTCAGCGTCTCGTCGGGAAAGTCCACCCGGACCAGGTCACCGGCCAGCAGGAGGCCGCGCTCGGCCTTGTAGAACGAGATCCACTCGCTCAGCTCGCGGATCTCCTCCTCGGTCGCCTTGGCCAGGTCCCATTCGATGCCGAGATGGCCGAAGACCGCGGAGGCGGCCCGGAACGACAGGTCGTGCACCCGCCCGGTCGTGTGGGAGCGGCCGGACGCGATGTGAGACCCCATCAGCTCCGGCGGGATCAGCTGGGTCGTCCAACGGTTCATCTGCTGGCGCTCGAGCGGGTCGATGCAGTCCGAGACCCACACCCGGTCGGTGCGCTCCAGCACGCCGAGGTCGACGCGGGCGCCGCCTGAGGAGCACGACTCGATCTCCAGGTCGGGGTGGCCGGCACGGATCTCGTCCACCAGCCGGTAGAAGGACAGCGTCTGCTCGTGCACTCCGGCCCGGCCGGCCGGTGAGGTGCCGGCGTCGATCAGGTCCCGGTTGTGGTCCCACTTGATGTAGCCGATGTGGTATTCGGCCAGGATGGCGAAGATCGCGTCGCGGACGTAGGCGTAGCACTCGGGAATGCCGAGGTTGATGACCTGCTGGTTGCGGGACTCGACCGGCAGCCGGTGGTCGGTGGCCATGATCCACTCCGGATGTGCCCGCGCGACGTCGGAGTCGACGTTGACCATCTCCGGCTCGAACCAGAGCCCGAACTCCATGCCCAGCTCGTTGACCTTGCTGATCAGCGGGTGCAGACCGTCGGGCCAGACGTCGGAGGAGACCGTCCAGTCACCCAGCCCCGCCCGGTCGTCGCGCCGGGCGCCGAACCAGCCGTCGTCCAGCACGTAGCGCTCGACTCCCAGCGCCGCAGCCCGCTCGGCCAGATCGGTCAACCGGTCGAGGTCGTGGTCGAAGTAGACCGCCTCCCAGACGTTGAGCGTGACCGGGCGGTTGACGCTGGGGTAACGGTCACGGGACCGCAGGAAGCGGTGGAAGCGCCGAGCCACCGCGTCGAGTCCGTGGGCGTGGGAGCCGTACAACCAGGGGCTGCGGTAGGTCTGACCCTCGGCCAAGCGGACCTCCCCGGGAAGCAGGAGCTCACCGCCACCGATCACCTGCTCGCCGGTGGACAGCCGTTCCGCGTAGTGGGTGTGGTTGCCGCTCCACCCGGTGTGCACCGCCCAGACTTCCCCCTCGGCGAAGCCGAATCCCGGCACGCCGACGTGCAGCACGGTCGCTGCGTCGGCTCCGGTCCGGCCCTTGCGTCCCTCCCGGACGTGGCTACCGACGACCAGCTCCCGGCGCTGGGGCGTGCGCTCCTTGCCCCACCGGCCGGCGAAGTCGAGGATCTCGCGCGCACTCTGCGGCACCGGATAGGACAGCACCAGGTCGTCCAGGGTGTAGACGTCGGCGCCCGCGTTGGTCAGCACAGCCTGCGACCGCAGCAGACCGCCGGCGGTCAGCTCCAGCAGCAGGGTGAGCCGCAGACCGGCTGCTTCATCGACTGCGTCGACCTCGAGGCGGGCGCGCCCCACGTTGACCAGATGGGGCGGGCCGGCCGGGGCGTCCAGCGCCACACCGTCGAGCCGCACCTCGGTCGAGGTGAACTTCGGGGACCAGTCGCGCCCCGTCCGGGAGCCGCTGATGCCCGGCCGACCGACCCAACCGGTCCAGTGCTCAGGCAGCACGCCGAGCGTGGTCGCGTCATCGACCAGGTTGGGCCCCGACGGTGAGATGCCGGCGCTGGTCAACGCGGCGAAGTCGTCGGCCGTCTGCTCGCCCAGGTCGTCACCCCAGTGGACGATCACGGGGAGCCGCCCGTCCGAGACGTCGACCAGGACGGAGACCCCTTCCGTCCGGAGGGCGATCTGGGCATTCGTACGCTGAGTCAACGTCGACCTTTCGAGTGCTGCGGCAACAGATGAGCGGTTCGGGGAGCGCGCTGGCAGCATAGCGAGCGCGACTGACGCTTACTGCGCTCGGTCGATCCCCTGAGGCAACCGGTGGTCGTCCCAGCCGAGCTCGGTCACCGCGGTCCGGAAGGCGAACCGGTCGGTCATCCCCGCCACGTAGGTCACCGCCGCCCGCAGCACCTCCGCACTACCCCGATCGGCGTCGATCGAGACCGGCAGCAGCTCGGGGCGCAGCAGATAGTGCTCCACCAGGGCCTGAAGCACCTCCACCACGGCGGCCGACTGAGCCAGCGAGGCCGGCCGGACGTAGATCCGCTCGTAGTTGAACGCGCGCAGCGAGGCCAGCGCTGACGCCTCGGCCGGCGCCATGCCCACCTCCCCGTGCTGGTCGACCGCCCCGACCACCGCCCGCACGAAGGTGCCGAGCTGCTCCCGGCGGGTCCGCCCGGCGATCTGGGCGACGTCGTCGGGCAGGTCGTCCAGACTCAGGATTCCGGCGTGGATGGCGTCCTCGAGGTCGTGTGCGCTGTAGGCGATCCGGTCGGCCCAGCTGACGATCTCCCCCTCAACGGTGCTCGGCGCGGGGCGCGACCAGGAGTGGTTACGGATCCCGTCGAGGGTCTCGGTGCAGAGGTTGTGCTCGATCAGCACCACGTCGGCGCCCCAGGGCCCGTGGTCGAAACCGCCGGGCAGGAACGCGTCGAAGGCGTCCTCGCTGGCATGCCCACCCGGACCGTGACCGCAGTCGTGTCCGAGAGCGATCGCGTCCGCCAGCGCCACGTTGACCCCCGCCCCGCGGGCGATGGAGGTGGCCACCTGGGCCACCTCGAGGGCATGGGTCAGCCGGGTCCGCTGATGGTCGCTGGGGTACACCACGACCTGGGTTTTGCCGGCCAGCCGGCGGAACGCGGTGGAGTGCACGATCCGGTCCCGGTCACGCTCGAAACAGGTGCGTTCGAGGTCCGGCGGTTCCCCGATCGCGCGGTGACCGGCCCCGGAGGCGAGAGTGGCACCGGGGCGCAGGAACTCGCGCTCCCGGGCTTCTCGCACCTCCCGCATCACCAACGGCGCGGGCCCTACCGCGGCGCTCGAGGCGGCGTGCGCCCGGACCAGGCCTTCGGTGCGGTGGCCGGCCATGGTGTCGGCCCAGGCCCGCGCTCGCGGTGAGATCGCCGGGTCGCTCACGAGGAGGCTCCGTCAGCCACCCGAGACGCCCAGCTCCGCGTCGTCGAGGTCGAGCTCACGGCCTGAGGTGTCGTCCAGCCAGCCCTCCGGCAGCGCGACCCGGGACTTGGGAGCTCCTTGACGCCCCCGGGGCTGGCCCAGCTCGGTGGCGGGGAACGGCTGGGTGGGGTCCAGTCGGCCCAGCGCGTCGTCGAGCTCGGCGAACGACGAGACCAGCCCGAGCGCTCGACGGATGTCGCCCCCCACCGGGAACCCCTTGAAGTACCAGGCCATGTGCTTGCGCAGGTCGGTGATGCCGCGGCGCTCGTCGGACAGGCCCACCAGCAGCTCGGCATGCCGTCGGACGATGGTCGCCACCTCGCCGAGGACAGGCATCACCTGGGTCGAGAGGCCAGCGAACGCGTCGGCCAGATCGCGGAACAACCAGGGCCGGCCCAGGCAACCCCGCCCGATCACGACGCCGTCGACCCCTGTGTGCTCCACCATCCGGAGCGCGTCGGCCGCCTCCCAGATGTCGCCGTTGCCGAGCACCGGAATCCCCACGGCTGCCTTCAGCTCCGCGATCGCGTCCCAGTCGGCCACCCCGGAGTACGCCTGCTGGGCGGTCCGCCCGTGTAGCGCGATCGCGGCACAGCCGGCGTCCTCCGCGATCCGTCCGGCGTCGAGAAACGTGAGGTGTTCGGCGTCGATGCCCATTCGCGTCTTCATGGTCACCGGCACCCCGTGACGCGCCCCCGCGGCCACGGTCGCCTGCAGGATCGCGCTCAGCCGGTCCCTCTTGTACGGCAGGGCCGCGCCGCCACCCTTCCGCGTCACCTTCGGCACCGGGCAGCCGAAGTTGAGGTCCACGTGCCCGACCCCGTACTCCCCGCACAGGATCTCCGTCGCCGCGGCCATCGTCGCCGGGTCCACCCCGTACAGCTGGACCGACCGGACCTCCTCGCCCGGGTCGAACTGCAACATCCGCATCGTCTTCTGATCCCGCTCCACGATCCCCCGCGACGTGATCATCTCGCACACGTACAGACCGGCGCCCTGCTCCCGACAGAGCTGCCGGTACGCCGCGTTCGTGACCCCCGCCATCGGCGCGAGCACGACGGGCGTGTTCACGGTCAGCCGTCCGAGGTGCAGGGGCCGCGCTGGAGTGAGCGTGCTCGCCAGAACCACAACACCTCTCTCCATTGCAGACGTCTCGCCGCAGCCCTCAACGATAGTCGCCCCCTCGAGTGATGGCGCCCTTGCGCCCTTTCATCGTCCTTGAGCCCGCTGCACAGGGCGCAGGGGGCGACGACCGGGCGCAGGGGCGCGCAAAGGGCTCAGGGCAACCGTCTAGCAGCCCACGAGCCGGACCGCCAGGTAGTCCTGCACCTTGTCGAGACCGACTCGCTCCTGCTCCATCGTGTCGCGCGAGCGGATCGTGACCGCGTCGTCCTCCAACGTCTCGAAGTCCACCGTGATGCAGTACGGCGTGCCGATCTCGTCCTGGCGTCGGTAGCGCCGCCCGATCGCCTGAGCGTCGTCGAAGTCCACGTTCCAGAGCTTCCGCAACTGCGCCGCGAGGTCCCGGGCCTTCGGTGACAGCGCCTCGTTGCGCGACAGCGGCAGCACCGCAGCCTTGATCGGGGCCAGCCGCGCGTCCAGCTGGAGCACGGTCCGCTTGTCCACCCCGCCCTTGGTGTTAGGCGCCTCGTCCTCGGTGTAGGACTCCACCATGAACGCCATCAGCGAACGGGTGAGACCCGCCGCGGGCTCGATCACGTACGGGGTCCAGCGGTCGCCCTTGGCCTGGTCGAAGTACGACAGGTCCTGGCCGGAATGCACACTGTGCGTCTTGAGGTCGAAGTCGGTGCGGTTCGCGACGCCCTCGAGCTCCCCCCACTCGCTGCCCTGGAAGCCGAAGCGGTACTCGATGTCCACGGTCCGCTTGGAGTAGTGCGACAGCTTCTCCTGGGGATGCTCGAAGTGCCTGAGGTTATCCGCGGCGATGCCGAGGTCGGTGTACCACCGGGTCCGCTCGTCGATCCAGTACTGGTGCCAGTCCTCGTCGGTCCCGGGCTCGACGAAGTACTCCATCTCCATCTGCTCGAACTCGCGGGTGCGGAAGATGAAGTTCCCCGGCGTGATCTCGTTGCGGAACGACTTGCCGACCTGGCCGATGCCGAAGGGAGGCTTCTGCCGGGTGGCGTTGACCACGTTGTTGAAGTTGATGAAGATGCCCTGGGCCGTCTCCGGGCGCAGGTAGAAAAGATTCGACTCGTCCTCGATGACGCCGAGGTGGGTCTTGAGCATCATGTTGAACTCGCGCGGCTCGGTCCACTGACCGCGGGTGCCGCAGTTCGGACAGGCGATCTCGGTCAACGCGATGCTGTCGGGGTCGGCGATGCCCTTCTTGCTGGCGAGCGCCTCCTGCAGGTGGTCGGCGCGGAACCGCTTGTGACACGACAGGCACTCGATCAGCGGGTCGGTGAAGACGCCGACATGGCCGGACGCGACCCAGACCTCGCGCGGCAGGATGACCGCGGAGTCCAGTCCGACGATGTCGTCGCGGCTGGTGACCATGTAGCGCCACCACTGCTTCTTGATGTTCTCCTTCAGCTCCACGCCGAGAGGGCCGTAGTCCCAGGCCGAACGCGTCCCGCCGTAGACCTCCCCGGAGGGAAAGACGAAACCACGTCGTTTGCACAGGCTGATCACATTGTCGAGACGGCTGGCAGGGGCCACGGAACTTCTCCAAACACACACAACGCGCCATCCCCGGCTGGGATGGCGTCCGACCAGCTAGGTTACCGGGGGTGGTCAGGGCTTGAGCAGGACCTTGATCGCCCGGCGCTCGTCCATCGCCGTGTAGCCGTCGGCCACGTCCGCCAGCGGCAGGGTCAGGTCGAACACCAGGCCCGGGTTGATGGCGCCGGAGAGCACGTCGGCCAACAGCTCGGGGATGTAGGCCCGGACCGGCGCCACCCCGCCACCGACGTTGATGTTGCCGCCGAACATGGTGCGGATGGGTAGTTCCGCGCCGCCGCTCGGCACCCCGACATAGCCGACGTGACCGCCCGGGCGCACTGACCGCAGGGCCTGGTCCATCGACTCGGCGGTCCCGACGCACTCCAGCACGCAGTCCGGGCCGACGCCGTCGAACATCTTCTGTACCGACGTGACGCCCTCGTCGCCGCGCTCCTCGATGATGGTGTCGGCGCCGAACTCGCGCCCCAGTCTCTGGCGGGACTCGTGTCGGGAGAAGAGGACGATCTGCTCGGCGCCCAGTCGCTTGGCCGCGATGACGGCGCAGAGACCGACGGCGCCGTCGCCGACCACGGCGACGGTCTTGCCGGGGCCGACCCCGGCGGAGATGGCGGCGTGGTGGCCGGTGCCCATCACGTCGGACAGCGCCAGCAGGGACGGGATCAGGTCGTCGCTCGGCATCTCCGCGGTCGCCACGAGCGTGCCGTCGGCCTGCGGTACCCGGATCCGCGCGCTCTGGCCACCGTTGACCGGGTGGCCGTGCTCGTCGGCGGCACCCCAGGCAGCGCCGTGCAGGCAGGAGGTCTGGACGCCGTTACGGCAGTTGACGCAGGTGCCGTCACTGACCACGAACGGGGCGATCACGAACTGGCCGGGCTGCAGCGTGGTGACCTCGGAGCCCACTTCTTCCACGACGCCGACGAACTCGTGTCCGATCGGCTTGGCGGCCTTGACCTCTTGGACGCCGCGGTAGGGCCACAGGTCGGAGCCGCAGATGCAGGAGGCGACGACGCGAACGAGCGCGTCGGTGGGCCGTTGGATCTGCGGATCGTCGACCTCGGTGCTGCGGACGTCACGCGGGCCGTGGATCAGGGTTGCGAGCATGGGTGTGCCTCTCGGTGCGGGCTCGGGTTGGCTTCGTCGTCGTACGGGCTGATGGGTGGGGCCGACGGGCCCGCGGATGAGGATACGACAAGCTCCCAACGGTCGGCCGGGACCCGACGAATGGTGCTTTCCAGGTTCTACCGAGCGTGCAACGTGACCGGAAGTGGCGCGGCCGGATGCAGGCTGATCGCCGCCCGGAGCGGAACCGACTCGAGTGCGGTCGACACCCGGAACGCCTGCACGATGGTGGCCAGCACGACTGGCGCCTCGACCATGGCGAGCTGCATGCCGACACACGCGTGCGGACCAGCGCCGAAGGGGAACCATGCGTACCGATGTCCGCCCGGGAACACCCCCGGCGGCAGGTCGAAACGCCGCGGGTCGAAGGCGCCGGCGTCGGGCCAGATCTTCGGCGAACGGTGCACGGTCCACGGCGAGATCACCACCGTCGACCCGGCCGGGATGCGGTACCCGCCGAGGATCTCCTCCGACACGTTGGTGCGTCCGATGCTGTGTGCGGCGGGATACAGACGCATCCCTTCGCGGACGACGCGTCCCGTCCACGGCAGCTCGACGAGGTCCGAGGCGGTCACCGATCGCCTGCCGAGAACCGAGCTCAGCTCCTCGTGCACGGTGTCCTGCCACTCGGGTGCGCGGGCCAGCTCGACGAGCAGACAGGCCAGGGTGGAGGCCGTCGTGTCGTGACCGGCCAGCAGGAAGATCAGGGTCTGGTCGGCGACCTCGGCATCGGTCAACCGGTCCTGGCTGTTCTCGTCGTCGCGAGCGTCCAGTAGCAGACCCAGCATGTCGTCGCCCGGTTCGGACGTCAGCCGGGTCCGGCGGTCGGCGATGATCTGGTCGACCACCCGACGGAGCTGGGTCAGCCCGAACGCCAGCTCACGGTTGGCGCGGGTCGGCACCCACATCGGGACGGTGTGTGGAGAGATCCCGCGCTGGAGCAGGGTGTCGTTGATGTACTTGAACTTCTTGATCTCGGGCAGGGCACTGGTCATGTCGGTGCCGAACAGGATGCGGCCGATGATCCGCGACGTCAGCTCGGTCATCTCGGCGTGTACGTCGACAGTCGCCCCGCGGGATGCCGCGTCCCGCCACCGCGTCACCAGCGCGAGCGTCTCGGCCACCATGATCTGGCTGTAGCTGGCCGTGATGCGCTTGCGGGTGAACATGGGAGCCAGGAACCGCCGCTGCCGCCGCCACACCTCGCCCTCGCTGGTGAGCATGCCGTTGCCGAAGGCGATCCTCAGCTCCTGGTAGGACTGCGTCCCCTTGGTGAACCGTTCCGGCTGGCCCAGGATGTCCGACACCAGCTCGGGCGAGGACACGTTGTACATGGTCATTCGCCAGCCGGGCGGGCCGGCATCGATCCTGGCCACGTCTCCCACGTCTCGAGCCGCTCGCAGGATGGTGCCCAGATAGTCCTTCCGCAGCTCGAGCACTGCGCCGAGCACAGGGGTGCTGCGGAACGCCGGCACCCGCATCCCGCGATCCCTGGTTGCGATATCGATGTTCACCAAGCCGCCTCGATTCCTGGATCGAGAGTGACACGACGGGCCGGGCAGCGCAATGGCTGGGAGATCGAGAAGATGGCCGGAGATCAGGCGTCCGACGGATCAGGAGCCGCCGAGTCGACGGGGAACGCGCCGCCCCGCGCCTGGTTCTCGCCCACCAGTCCCACCTCGTCGTAGGCCGACGGCTCGTCGATGGCGAGCGACAGCAGCGGGACGACCACCATCTTCGCCTCGTACCCGTTCAGGGCCCGACGGTAGGAGCCGACGTTGCGCCAGCGGGTGGTGATCGTCCAGAGCGACGCCTCGTCGAGGTTGCGGCCGAGGTCGGCGGTGAGGAACCCGTCCCGTTGCCTCAGCACCTCCAACGCAGCGCGACCCTGGGCCAGAAAGGTCTCGGTCTCGGTCTCGGGGACGCGGAACCGGTTGACGACGATCATGCGCGCCGGTCAGCCGGCCCGTAGGCGTACCGGCTGAGGTTCTGCCCGCTCGTCGCCGCATGCCGATGGTTGTCGGGGAACATCCGGACCACCTCAGGTCGGTCGCTGCTGCAGCTCACGGACCGAACCTAGTCCGTGGATCGCCGAGACGAGACTGGGATGCGGGGGCCGCGGCCGGATTTCGGTGCCATGGCGCCCAAACGGGGCTCAATGGGGCGCAGTGAGCCGGATATGGACGCCGTGGCGCCCAAACGGGGCAGGGGATGGGACGGGGGCGGGCGGCCGACCACGCTTGGGCACGCTGACACCGTCATGCGCGTGGGAGGATTCGGTCATGTCCACAGCACCCACCTCACGACCCGACTCGCTGCGGACGCGGATCGAGACCGCCAGCCGGCCGCTGCTCGCCCGCCTGCATGCCCTGCCCCGGCTGCTCACGCCTGCCCTCACGTTGGTGCTGATCGCCCTCGGCGCGTTCGGGCCGACCTCGATAGCCCTGGGCGCCTTCGTGCTGCTGTTCTTGTTCATCGCCTGGATCGCCTACCTGTCCTGGCCGGTCGTGCCCACGTCAGCCAAGGTGATGCGCGCCTTCATGCTCGTCCTGATCGTGGTGCTCGCGACGCTGCGGTTTCAGAGCTGACCGGTGCTCCAGCTCGGCCCTGTCGGCGCTCCCACGACCAGCCACCGTAGATTGACCTCGTGCGGAGAGCGGCGTAACGGTGGCCATCGAACCCGCTGACTGGTTGCTGACCAAGACCGAGCGCGACAACGCCCAGACCGTCCTGGATGACCAGCACCCCGGTGACGAGGCCTGGTCGAGCGGGAACCACGTCCGGCCGCTGGTGCACGGCGTCACGTACTTCAGCGAGCTTCGGGAGCGCATCGAGGCCACCAGACCCGGTGACCTCATCTACTTCACCGACTGGCGGGGTGACCCCGACGAGCTCCTCGCCGGGACACCGGACTCCGAGATCGAAGACCTGCTGTCGGCGGCCGACGTTCGCGGCGTTGACGTCCGTGGCCTCATCTGGCGCTCGCACTGGGACGCCCTCTCGTTCTCGGCGCGCGAGAACCGCCAGTTCGGCCGGCAGCTGCAGTCCAACGGAGCCGAGGTGCTGCTGGACATGCGGGTGCGGACCGGCGGCTCGCACCACCAGAAGATGGTGGTGATCCGCTACGCCGGCCAGCCCGAGCGGGACATCGCCTACGTGGGCGGAATCGACCTGTGTCACTCCCGGCGCGACGACGCTCGCCACCTGGGCGACCCGCAGGCGCAGCCGATGGCCGCCGCGTACGGAGACCGTCCGCCCTGGCACGACGTGCAGGCGGCCATCTCGGGTCCGGCGGTGTACGACGTGGAGACCGTGTTCCGGGAGCGCTGGCAGGACCCCACGCCGCTGAGTCAGAACCCGATCTTCTGGTTGCACGACAAGCTGTCGCGAACTGACCTGACCCCCGACCCGCTCCCCGACCAGGCGCCCCCGCCGAAGCCCGTGCCGGGCGGTACGCACCTGGTCCAGCTGCTGCGCACCTACCCCAACCTGCGGCATGGTCGGGACTACCCGTTCGCCCGCGGTGGTGAGCGCAGCGTGGCGCGCGGCTACAGCAAGGCGTTGGCGCGAGCCGAGCGGCTCGTCTACATCGAAGACCAGTACCTGTGGTCGACCGACGTGGCCGAGACCTTCGTCGACTCGCTCCGCGAAAACCAGGACCTCCGGGTGATCGCGGTCCTGCCCCACCTGCCGGACCAGTCGTCGCTCCTCTCGCGGGTGCCGCAGCAACTGGGTCGGATCGAGGCCCTGGCCATGCTGAAGCATGCGGGCGGCGAGCGGGTCGCGGTGTACGGCGTCGAGAACCACGACGGCATCCCGGTCTACGTCCACGCCAAGATCTGCGTGATGGACGACTGCTGGGCCACCATCGGGTCGGACAACTTCAACCGGCGCTCATGGACCCACGACTCCGAGCTCTCGGCGGTGGTGGTGGACACCGTAGGAGGCGACCACTCCTCATACGCCCGACGGCTGCGGCTCACCCTGGCCGCCGAGCACCTCGACCGCCGGATCGGCCCGGCGGAGTTCCCGGGCGACATCTCCCGGATCGAGACCGGAACGGCTCCGGAAGATCTGAACGACTCCAAGCTGCTGGAGGTGATGGGCGACTGTGTCGATCCGCACGGCATGTTCGACGCCTACGCCGATGCCGCGCGCGACCTGCAGGACTGGCACGACAACGGCCAGGTCGGTGACCGTCCCCCTGGGCGACTCCGGCCGTTGCAGGAACCACATCTGTCAGCGTTCACCCGGCTGTGGGCGCAGCCGGTCTATCGAGCGGTCCACGACCCCGACGGGCGGCCGCGGGTGCTGCGGCGGCGACGCGAGTTCTGAGCGGAGCTTCGCTCATCGGTGTTTCGGCCACCGCCGATGAGCGGAGGGCCGTCGGCGGTCAGCGCGCCGGGTCGCCCGGCGCGCGCGACCCCACCACCGCGACCGGGTTGGACAGCTCGCCGACCCCGTCGATGGTGATGGTGACCACGTCTCCCGCCTCGAGAGTGGTGTCGGCGTCGGGCACCAGGCCGGTACCGGTCATCAGGACGACGCCGTGCGGAAACGGCAGCGCGAGCATCAGCCAGCGCACCAGGTCGTCGAAGGTCCGGTGCATGGCGTCAGAGTCGGTCCCGCCCGCGTAGACGGTGCTGCTGCCACGCTGGACCCGGACCGAGACCGCCAGGGGCAGGGCGGGCGCCTCCCAGATTCCGACGATCTGCGAACTCAGGGCGCAGGAGGACTCGTAGACCTTGGCCTGCGGCAGGTAGAGGGCGTTCTCACCCTCGATCGAGCGGCTACTCATGTCGTTGCCGACCAGGTAGCCGAAGATCTCACCGCCGGAGTTGATCATCAGGGCGATCTCGGCCTCTGGAACGTCCCAGCCGGAGTCAGCCCGGATGCCCACAGGTTCTCCGGAGGTGACGACGCGCTGCGCTGTGGACTTGAAGAAGATCTCGGGCCGCGCTGCGGCATAGACGTGGTCGTAGAGGGTCTCGTTGCCTGACTCCTCGATCCGACCGTCACGGCTGCGCTTGTACGTCACCCCGGCCGCCCAGACCTCCTGCTGATCGACCGGCGGGAGCACCGTATCGGCCATCACCACCTCAGCCGTCTGCGCCGACTCGATCAGAGCCCGAGCCGTCGACAACGGCTGCCCGAGCAGCTCGGCGAGAGTGAGGTCCAGCGGCCGGACGCCGGCGTCGGTGACGACGCCGAGCGCGGGCCGGCCGTCCAGGGTGAAACGGATCAGAGGCATAGGACAGTCCTATCGCGACCAGGAAGGCGCCGACGCGCCGGTGGTCGAGTCGTGGGGCTTGACTTCGCTTCCGCTCTTAATGAAAATGATTTTCATGAACAGCGACCGGCGTCCGATCGTGGGCACCGTGACGCTGGCCGCACTCCTGCTGGCCGCTCTGCTGCTCGCCGCCTGCGGGGCCTCGCCCGCGAACCGGTCGAGCGGTGCCGGATCCGGCAGGCTCAGCATCGTTGCGTCGTTCTACCCGTTCCAGTTCGTCGCCGAGAGCGTCGCCGGCGACCACGCCGACGTCTCGAACCTCACTCAGCCGGGCGCGGAACCGCACGACCTGGAGCTGACCCCGAAGCAGGTCGCGAGCATCAGCGACGCCGACCTCGTCATCTACGAGCGCACCTTCCAGATCGCCGTCGACGAGGCCGTGCAGCAGAGCGGGAACCCGAACACCTTCGACACCTCGACCGCCGTGCCGTTGGCCGACATCGCCACGAAGTCCGACGAGGAGGCGGCCACTGCAGGTGGGGGGACCACTGCAGGTGCGGGGACCGGAGACCGGTTCCTGGACCCGCACGTCTGGCTGGACCCGGTCAACGTCGAGAAGATCGCGACGGCTCTGGCCAACCGGCTCACCGCCCTCGACCCGGCGCACGCTACCGACTACGCGGCCAACGCCACCCACCTGAAGACCCGGCTGGGCACGCTCGACGGCGCGTTCCGCACCGGCCTGGCCAGCTGCCAGCGCCATGAGTTCATCACCCAGCACGCGGCGTTCGGGTATCTCGCGCGACGCTACGGGCTGACCCAGATCGCCATCGGCCGTCTGAGCCCCGACACCGAGCCGTCCCCGAGCCGGATCGCTGAGGTCCAGCAGCAGGCCACCCAGCTCGGCGTCACGACCATCTTCTACGAGACGCTGGTCTCCCCCGCCGTGGCTCAGGCGATCGCCGGCGACCTCGAGCTGAAGACCGACGTGCTCGACCCGATCGAGGGCATCACGCCCGAGTCCAAGGGTCAGGACTACGTTGCTGTGATGAAGGCGAACCTGACTTCCCTGAAGGCGGCGAACGGATGTCGGTAGCCCCACCTCCGGCCGACCCCCAGCGAGTGCTGGCCGCGACGGACCTCTGCGTCGAGCTCGGCGGACTGCCGGTGCTGCGCGGGATCTCGTTCGGAGTCGATCCCGGAGAGGCGGTCGCCCTGCTGGGCGGTAACGGGTCCGGGAAGACCACCCTGGTCCGCGCGCTGATGGGTCTTGTCCCGACCACCCGGGGGCAGGTCCACATCTTCGGGGCGCCGTTGCGCCGGTTCCACCACTGGTCGCGGGTCGGATACGTGCCGCAGAAGTCCACGGCCAGTCTGAGCGGAGCCAAGGTCAAGGAGGTCGTCGCCACCGGCCGGCTGGCCCGGCGCCGACCGTTCGTGCCGGCTGGCCGCACCGATCGACAGGCGGTGCTCGACGCGTTGAGCGCCGTCGACCTCGCCGACCGGGCCGGCGACGAGATGGCCAACCTGTCAGGCGGTCAGCAACAGCGGGTGTTGATCGCGCGGGCCCTCGCCGGTCGACCCGACCTGTTGGTCCTGGACGAACCGACCGCGGGCGTCGACCTGGAGCATCAGCAAGTCCTGGCCACCCTCCTCGACGGACTGATCAGCTCGGGAACCTCAGTGCTGGTCGTCCTGCACGAGGTCGCTGCTCTGGCCCCGCTGATCTGTCGGGCACTGGTGCTGCGCGAGGGCCGCGTGGTGCACGACGGCGCGCTGGCCGGTCTGGGCGCCACCCACCACAGCGGGCACGAGCACCAGCATCCCCTACCCGACCGGCGTCTGCTCGACGGAACGGTGGAGCAATCGTGGAGCTCCTGAGCTATCCCTTCATGCAACGCGCCCTGATCGCTGCGCTGCTCACCGGACTCATCTCCCCAGCGATCGGCATCTACATCGTCCAGCGCCGGCTCAGCCTGCTCGGCGACGGTCTCGGCCACGTGGCCATCGCCGGGGTCGGCCTCGCACTGCTCACCGGCCAGGCGCCGATCCCCGTCGCGGTAGTGGTCTGCGTGCTCGGCGCCGTCGTGGTGGAGGTACTCCGGCAGCAGGGCAAGGCCACCGGCGACGTTGGTCTGGCCATCCTGTTCTACGGCGGGCTGGCCGCGGGCGTGCTGATGTCCGGTATCGCCGGCGCCGGGGCCGGCGCGTTGGCGCAGTATCTCTTCGGCTCCCTGACCACCGTCACCACCTCAGACCTGCGCCTGGTCGCTGTCCTGGCCGTGGTCGTCCTGATCCCGACCCTCGGCCTGGCCCCACAGCTCTTCGCGGTCAGCTCCGACGAGGAGTTTGCGCGCGTTCAGGGGCTCAAGGTGCGGGCCTTCAACATCCTCATCGTGGTGCTGGCGGCGATCACGGTCACGCTGGCCATGCGGACGGTCGGCCTGCTACTCGTCAGCGCACTGATGGTGGTGCCGGTCGCGGCCGCCCACAACCTGGTCCGCGGTTTCTACGCGTCGTTGGTCTGCGCCATGGTGGTCGGCGTCGTCGTGGCGGTCGGCGGCGCGGCCGCCTCCTACTACGCCAATACGCCGCCCGGAGCGCTCATCGTCGTGCTGGCCATCGGCGTCTTCGCCCTCAGCTGGCCCGTATCGAGGTTGGTGACGCGCAGTCGTCGGGCTGCGCCTGTGCTGCCAGAACTGGTCGATGACGGCGAGCCGCCGGCCTCCCACGAGGTGGCCGAGCAGCACGCGCACCAGCACAACACCGGTTGCGGCCATCCGGCGGTAAGGCACGGCGACCACACCGACTTCATCCACGAGGGGCACCGACACGCCTCACACGCCGACCACTACGACGAGCACTGACGTGGACGACACCTACCTCGCCGATCCGACCCCGACCGGCCCCGAGGTGGACGGCACCCGGCTCGAATCTCCGGCCTTGCCGCACAGCCCGCCGCGCAAGACCCGACAGCGGGCCGCCGTCGACGGGATCCTCTCGGACCTGGACGAGTTCCGGACCGCTCAGCAGATCCACGACGACCTGCGGCACAAGGGAGACAGCATCGGCCTGACCACGGTCTACCGCACGCTGCAGCTCATGGTCGAGGCCGACGAGCTCGACGCCATCCGCAAGACGGACGGCGAGACCGCCTACCGCCGCTGCTCGGTCGGTCACCACCATCATCTGGTCTGCCGGGTGTGCGGGCGTACCGTCGAGGTGTCGGGGCCGGCGGTGGAGAAGTGGGCCAGCGCAGTCGCTGAACAGAACGGCTTCCGCGAGGTCAGCCACGACCTGGAGATCTTCGGTACCTGCAGCAGCTGCTAACCGGCAGGACCGACCGTCGGCTGGCGTCGCCGGACGCTTCGATGGATCAGCTGCGTCGCGCTCGCTCCCGCCATCACGGCCAGCGTGCCGCCGACCAGAGCGCAGAAGAACCACGCCGGACTCACCGCGATCGAGACGAGCAACATGCCGGCGACCGACACGGTGCAGCCGATGAACACCAGGACCACCACGATGTCGAACGTGGACCAGGGCGGCCTGGACGGTGCTATGTCGGCAACGGGGGTCGGTGGGACAGAGGGCCGCAGATCGCGGAGCAGGAGCTGGGCCTCCCGTCGGGTCCGGGCGGCGACGGCCCGGGCCAGCCGCTGGTCCAGCTCCTGGTCGGTCAACCGTCCGGCGGCGAAGGCCGTGCTGAGCTGGTCACACAATGCACTGCGCTCGACGTCACCGATCAGCTGGTCGGCGGGGGCACAGCGACCGACGTCAGTGGAGGGCAGTCTCTCGTCGCGGATGACGGCCAGCTGCTGGGTCTGGGGATACGGTTCCATCGCCTCAGTCTGGAGCTGCGGCGCTGCCGACGGGAGGCCTGACGGCGGCTTTCGGACCGGCGTCCGAGCCCGTCGGCCAGACCGAGACCCAGGTCGTATGCGCGTGGCTACCGGCTCAGACCTGAGCCTGATGATGTGGGCGCGAGGCGGCCACGAGGCGGCCGCGATGGCTCAGATCTCAGATACCGCGGCGCCGCTCTCGATCAGCGCGCGGCCACGCTCGTAGTCGTCGTCGGCCTCTGACGTCAGCGTCCCCACCACGACGCCGTCGGTGCTGTACCACACGGTGAAGCCGCCGTCGGCGTGCTCGCGGACGTCGGTGTCGGTGAACCCGTCGCCCCAAGCCACGTACTTGAGGGTGTGCTCGCCGATGGAGGACCAGAAACCGGGCGCCTGCGCCCACGCGGCGTCGTCTCCAGCGATAGTGGTGCCGGCCACCTCACCCATGGCCATGGCCTCACCCCAGTGCTCGACCGGGAGGCGACGGTTGACCACTCCGTTGACGGCCAGAGCGATGTCGCCGACGGCGTACACGTCGAGCACGCTGGTCCGCATCCGGTCATCGGTCAGCACCCGGCCCCGATCCATGGCCAGGCCCGCAGCCTCGGCCAGCTCGACGTTGGGCGAGGCGCCCGCGGCCATGACGATGAAGTCGGCCTCGATCTCGCGGTCATCCAGGTGAACCGTGGTGGCGTCGTGACCCACCGCAGCCAGTTGGCGGTCGAGCAGCAGCTCAACGCCGTAACCTTCCAGCCAGTCGGCGATCCGTCGGCCGGCGTAGTCACCGAGCCGCGTCTGCTGCGGCAGCTCCTCCTGCGTCACCAGGATCACCTCGAGCCCGAGCAGGCTGAGCGAGGCGGCCACCTCGCAGCCGATGAAGCCCGATCCGATCACGGTAGCCCGTTTCGCCTCCGCGGCCGCCCCGGCCAACCGACGGCCGTCGGCCAGCGAGCGCAGGGTGAGGATGCCGGGCAGGTGTGCGTTGTCGACGTTGATGCGTTGCGCGGACGAACCTGTGGCCAGCACGCACCAGGTGTAGCGCAGCGGTTCGGATCCGGCGATCTGGACTTGGTGTCCGACCGGATCGAGGCCGGTGACCAGGGCATCGAGACGGACCTCGATCCGGGAGTCGACGAAGAACTTCTGGTCCTCCAGCCCGAGCTCGGAGTCCAGAGTCTCGCCCTGCAGGAAGTCCTTGGAGAGCGGCGGCCGGTTGTACGGCAAGGCCGTGTCCGCCGACAACATGACCACCTCGCCGACTCCCCCGTGGTCTCGATATCCCTTGGCCGCGGACAAGCCCGCCGGTCCGCCACCGATGATCACCAGACGTTCAGTCACGGAGCAACTGTGCCCTGATCGCTCAAGCCGGTCGAGGCCGGGCTACTGCAGGTACTTCTCGACTTCCTCCACCGGACGGGCGGAGCTCTGGTCAGGGTCCTGGCCGTATTCCCGGTGCGCTCGACGCTGGCGCAGCAGATCCCAGCACTGGTCGAGCGCCTCCTCGAGCTCCTTGAGCTGCCCGTGCTCCTGGTCTGGGCGGATCGTGCCCTCCTGGGCCTCCGTCCTGAGGGCGTGCTCGCGCTCCACCAGACTCTGAATCTGGGTCAGGATGTCTTTCTCGTCCATGTCTCTCCTCCGGGCGACCACTGTCTGCAGCAGCATGCTGCTTCCCGTTGCGCACCGGTGACATCCTGACACGGGCGGAACGGCCGCAGGGGTGCGCGTTGGGACGCCCGCAGCAGCGCAGTCTCCATCCGCGAGGCGTTCACCCCACCTCGTTGGGCACCGCTCCCCCGTACCGCCGATCCCGGTCGGCGTACAGCTCGATGGCCCGCCACAGATCCCGCCGGTCAAAATCCGGCCAGAGCTGGTTCAAGAACACCATCTCTGCATACGCCGACTGCCAGACCAGGAAGTTCGACGTGCGCTGCTCCCCCGACGAGCGCACGAACAGGTCAACGTCGGGGATCTCCGGCTCGTCCAGGAACCGTCGGAAGCGCTCCTCGGTCAGCTTGGCCGGGTCCAGCTTCCCCTGCACGGCCAGCTCCGCGATCCGCCGGGTCGCGTCCACGATCTCGGCCCGACCGCCGTAGTTCACGCAGAACTGCAGCGTGAGCACCGTGTTGTCGACGGTCCGCTGCTCGGCGTCCTCCAGCTCCTTGATCACGCTCCGCCACAGCCGCGGGCGACGGCCCGCCCACCGGACCCGCACCCCGAGCGCGTCCAGCTGGTCGCGGCGCCGGCGGATCACGTCCCGGTTGAACCCCATCAGCCAGCGCACCTCGTCGGGAGAGCGGTTCCAGTTCTCGGTCGAGAAGGCGTAGGCCGATAGATACTTCACGCCCACCTCGATCGCCCCCTCGATCACGTCGAACAGCGACTCCTCGCCGCGAGCGTGACCCTCGGTCCGCGGCAGTCCCCTGGCCTTGGCCCAACGGCCGTTGCCGTCCATCACAATCGCCACATGCTGCGGCAGCTTCGCCGGCGGAATCAACGGCGGCGTGGCCCCGCTGCTGTGCGGGACCGGCGTGGCCGGAGCCGAGCGGCGACCCGCCGGCGACGGCTCGGCGTTCCTGCGAGGCTTCTTGGGCACCTAAGGGACAATAGCGAGGTGCCGACCTACCGTGATGAGGCGATCGTGCTTCGCACCCACACGCTGGGCGAAGCCGACCGGATCATCACGTTGCTGAGCCGTCACCGGGGCAAGATCCGCGCGGTGGCCAAGGGTGTCCGGCGTACCTCGTCGAAGTTCGGTGCCCGGCTGGAGCCGTTCTCCCACGTCGACCTGCAGTTCGCCGTCGGCCGCAGCCTGGACATCGTGACCCAGGTCGAGTCGCTCGACGCCTTCGGCGAGCCGCTGACCGCGAACTACCCGGCCTACACCGCCGGTCAGGTGATGCTCGAGACCGCTGACCGACTCGTGGTCGAGGAGGGCGAACCGGCTCTCCAGCAGTATCTGCTGCTGGTCGGCGCGCTCCGAGTGCTCAACCGGGGCACCAGCGACGGGATCCGACTGCCGACCCTGATCCTCGACTCCTACCTGCTGCGGGCCCTGTCGGTCGCCGGCTACGCCCCGTCCTTCTCCGACTGCACCCGTTGCGGCGTGGTCGGCCCGCATCACGCCTTCTCCCCCGCGGCCGGCGGCGTGGTGTGCGAACGGTGCCGGCCGGCGGGGTCGTCGCGACCGGCACCGGAAACCCTGCTGCTGCTGAGTGCGCTGCTCGAGGGCCGGTGGGAAGCCACCCGCGACGTGGACGAGCGGGTGTCACGGGAGGCCAGCGGGATCACCGCGGCCTTCGTGTCCTGGCACCTCGACCGCAACCTCAGGTCCATGGTGCATGTGGAACGCTGATCCGCGGTGGCCACCACCCGTGGCGGCCAAACATCACCCCCAACGGGTGGCCTACGTCCTGGCCATCGTCATGCCGCTGGTCCTGCTGCTGGCCCTGGCCGTCCCGATCGGCGTCGCCTGGGGCATCTCCCGCCTCAGGGTTCCGGCCCCGGGACCTGCACCGGCACTCACCCCTTCCGCCGGCTCCGGGGCGGCCGACGAGGGCCAACCCGGAGTCGGAGATCCCTACTTCCCTGACTACGGCAGCAGCGGCTACGACGCGACCAAGTACACGATCTCCCTCAGCTGGGATGCAAGCCGGGAGTTCCTGACCTCCACCACGGTCATCTCCGCGCGAGCCACCCAGAGGTTGAGGTCGTTCTACTTCGACCTCGCGCTGACCACCACCCGCGTGATCGTGAACGGACAGCCGGCTGTCTTCGCGCTCTCCGGCTTCCAGGACGTCAAGGTGACCCCCACGGTCCCGATCGCCGCCGGCGCCGACTTCTCGGTCACGGTGGACTACTCGGGCGCTCCGGGCCGGATCAAACGTGGGGCCACGTCCGGTTGGTGGACGACCGGCCAGGAGTGGACCGCCGCGGGCGAACCGGAGAGCTCCGTCTGGTGGTTCCCGTCCAACGACCATCCGTCCGATCCGGCGTTGATGGACGTGTCGATCCGGGTCCCGGCGGGCATGGAGGCGATCAGCATCGGCAGGCTGGAGTCCAAGGACACCGGCAACGAGGCAGATCACGACACCTGGCACTGGGTCTCCCGTCAACCGACGGCGACCTACCTCAACTTCGTCTCCATCGGCCGGTACGCCCTGCAGGAGGGAGTGGCTGACGGTCGACCGTACGTCTACGCGGTGTCCGCCCAGCTCTCGGCGGCGGATCGATCGAAGGCGTTCACCGCGCTGCAGAAGTCGGCCAAGATCGTCCGCACCCTGGAGTCGATGTTCGGGCCCTACCCCTTCACCGAGCTGGGCGGCATCGTGCCCGCACACAAGCTCTGGTTCGACGGCCTGGAGACGCAGACCCGGCCGGTCTACTCCCGCAAGTCCATCATCGACGACACGTACTCCACCGGGTTGGTGGTGCACGAGCTGGCTCACATGTGGTTCGGCGACCACGTCACGCTCCGGCAGTGGAACGACATCTTCACCAACGAGGCCTACGCCTCCTGGGCGCAGTGGGCCTACGCCGAACGGACCGGCGGGCGGTCGGCCAACCAGGCGTTCAACGATCTGTACGGCCGCGCCGACGGACGCACCCGCTTCTGGCGGATCACCATGATCGACCCCACCAAGGACCATCTCTTCGACGCCGTCTACTCGCGCGGACCGATGACACTGCAGGCACTGCGCAACGTGATAGGTGACGCCGCCTTCGGTTCCCTGGCGCGCGACTGGGGTGAAGCCCGCGGTACCCGCAGCCTGGAGGAATGGATGGTGCTGGCGCAGTCGAAGACGTCGGTGCAGCTGCTGCCGTTCTTCCAGGCGTGGCTCTATGCCCCTACCCAGCCCGCACGTACCGCGGCCAACGGCTTCCGCGCATGACCGTCGCGACGGTCAGGATCGCCATCGGGAGGAGCACGACCCCCGCCACCGCGTTGAGCGCCGGGTAGCCGCCCCAGCCCAGGACCAGCCCCGACAGGGCAGCCGAGCCGGCCGCCGCCAGGTTCATCACCGAGTCGGTGGCTCCCTGGATGGACACCTTGGCCTCCGCCGCCACCGACTCCGTCAGCAACGTCGATCCGCCGATGATCCCGGCCGACCAGCCGAGACCCAGCAACCCCAGCGCCAGCGAGCTGGTCAGCATGCTGTGCTGGTCGGCCGTTGCCCCCACCGTCAACGCCACCGTGAAGATGCCCACACCGACCAACAGCACCCCTCTTGACGAGATCCGGTCGGTCAACCAGCCCATCACCGGGCTGGCGCCGTACATGCCGAAGATGTGGATGCTCAGCACCAGCCCGACCAGAGAGAGCGGGAAGCCCAGGTCGTGCATGTGGACCGGCGTCATCACCATCACCGTGACCATCACCGTGTGCGAGCAGGTGATGGCAACCACAGCCACCCGGGTGGACGGGTTACGCAACCCGGTACGCAGCGCGGCCACCAGACCGAGCCGAGCCGCCTCCGGCGCCAGGGCAGCCGCAGCAGACTCATCGACAGGCGGATGCAGCCGCAGCGCGATGATCAACGCCGCTCCGGCAAAGGCGACGAGCGAGAACAGGTACGGTCCCGTCAACGGCTCGATGCCCAACCGGACCCCGAGGTCGCTGCCGAGCTGCGACAGGTTCGGCCCGGCGATCGAGCCGATGGTGGTGGACCACAGCACGATCGACATCGCGCGGGCCCGGTAGGCCGCGGTCGCCACCTCGGTGGCGGCGAACCTGGCCTGCAACCCCGCAGCCGTGGCCGCCCCGAACGCCGCCAGGCCGACGAACAGCACCAGCACGGAACCCACCGCCGCAGCCGCGAAGATCATCAGCGTGCCGAGCACCGCCAGTCCGTAGCCGACCGACAGGCCCCAGCGTCGGCCGCGCCGACCCGCCAACCGGGCCAGCGGGATGGCCCAGAGCCCGGCGCCCAGCACCGACGACGTCTGCGCCAGGCCGGCCAGCGCCACGGTGCCGGACAGCTGCTCCGCGAGCAGACCGCCGACCGCGATGCCACTGGCCACCCCGATCCCCGCCAGCAGCTGGCTGACCACCAAGGCGTTCAGCTGTCCGGCCAGTCCGCGCACCGTGCCACGGTATCCTGAGCCGGCGCACTTCGGCGGTGTCGAGCTGCACGATCGCCCTCTCGGCCGACGGCCAGCGACCCAGCGTGGGTCGTGCTGACCCGGGGGCCGCACCACGCCAGCTCCACCGAGAAGAGGAACCATGAGCCACGCGGCAGACTTCGACCTGATCGACCTCGCCCACCTGCGCGGCATCGGCGGCCTGAAGTGGAGCATGTACCCCGACACCATCGGTGCGTTCGTCGCCGAGATGGACTTCGGCACCGCACCTGCAGTGACCCAGGCTGTGCACGACGCGGTCGACCTCGGGCTGTTCGGCTACCTGCCTGGGAGCGTGTCGACCGCCATGTCGGAGGCCAGTGCGGCCTGGCACCGCAACGTCTACGGCTGGCCGATCCTCCCCGACCAGGTGCACCCGATCGCCGACGTGATCAAGGGGCTGGAGGTGGCGATCGAGCACTACTCCCGCCCCGGCGCGCCGGTCATCCTGCCCACGCCGGCATACATGCCCTTCTTGTCGGTGCCGCCGGCGATGCACCGAGAGATCATCGAGGTCCCGCTGCTGGAGACCGAGGGCGCGTACGCGATGGACCTCGACGCGCTCGACGCGGCCTACCGGGCCGGAGGCCACCTGTTGATCCTCTGCAACCCGTACAACCCCGTCGGCAAGGTGTTCACCGCGGCCGAGCTGCTGGCGATCAGCGAGGTGGTCGTCCGCCATGACGGACGTGTGTTCTCCGACGAGATCCACTCCCCGCTGGTCTATCCCGGCGGCACCCACGTCCCGTACGCCTCGGTGTCCGCCCAGACCGCCGGCCACACGGTGACGTCGACCTCGGCATCGAAGGCGTGGAACGTCCCGGGTCTGAAGTGCGCTCAGCTCATCATCAGCAACGAGCCCGACGCCGAGATCTGGGACAGGATCGGGATCATGGCCGAACACGGTGCCGCCAACCTCGGAGTGATCGCCACCACGGCTGCCTTGACCTCGGGCCGCGCCTGGCTGGACGGCGTGATCGGCTATCTCGACACCAACCGGATGCTGTTGGCCGACCTGCTCGCCGAACACCTGCCCGGGGTCCGCTACACCCCGCCGCAAGGCACCTACATCGGCTGGCTGGACTGTCGAGACCTCGGTCTCGACGTCGCCCCGGCCGAGTTCTTCCGAGAGCGGGCCGGCGTCGCCCTCACCGACGGAGCCCTGTGCGGAGCCGCGGGTGCCGGCTTCGTCCGGATGGTCTTCGCGACGCCCCGACCGATCCTGGAGCAGGCCGTGAGCAGCATGGGCCGGGCGGTCAACGCTCGCTAGCGATCCACTTGTGCTAGCGCGGCTGCCGGTTGATGGCCGAGGTGACCGCCCGGAGCGATGCGGTGACGATGTTGGCGTCGGTGCCCACTCCCCAGACCACCTCGCTGTCCTCACCCTCGCCGATCTCGCACTCCACGTAGGCGGCGGCCAGCGCATCACCACCGGAGGACAGCGCGTGCTCGTGATAGTCGAGCACGCGCACCCGGTAGCCCAGCGACCAGAGCGCGTCCACGAACGCCGACACCGGACCGTTGCCCTCACCCGAGATCTCCCGGGTCTGTCCGTGGCTGCGTACCTGGGCGGTGATCGAGTCGGTCCGCCCCCCGCCCGAATGCGAGTCCACGCTGGTCAGGTGCAACGGGAAGTCCGGCGTGAGGTACTCGGCTTGGAAGGCCGCCCACAGGTCCTGCGCGGACACCTCTCCCCCGTCGGCGTCGGTACGGGCCTGCACGACCCGGGAGAACTCGATCTGCAGCCGGCGCGGCAGGTCCATGTGGTGCTCGGACTTCATGATGTAGGCCACCCCGCCCTTGCCGGACTGGGAGTTGACCCGGATCACCGCCTCGTAGGACCGACCGACGTCGTGGGGGTCGATCGGCAGATAAGGCGCCTCCCAGGTGATGTCCCGGACGCTGACGCCCTCGGCGGTCGCCTTGACCTCCAGCGCCTCCAGACCCTTCTTGATCGCGTCCTGGTGGCTGCCGGAGAAGGCGGTGTAGACCAGGTCGCCCGCGTAGGGATGGCGCGGGTGGACCGGCAGGTTGGTGCAGTACTCCACCGTGCGACGGATCTCGTCGATCTCGGAGAAGTCGATCTTGGGGTCGATGCCCTGGGAGAACAGGTTCATCCCCAAAGTGACCAAATCCACGTTGCCGGTGCGCTCACCGTGTCCGAACAGACAGCCCTCGACCCGGTCGGCGCCGGCCATCAGGGCCAGCTCGGTGGCCGCGACGGCGGTGCCCCGGTCGTTGTGCGGGTGCAGCGAGATGGCCACGTGCTCGCGGTTGCGGACGTGGCGGCCGAACCACTCGATCTGGTCGGCGTACACGTTGGGGGTCGACATCTCCACCGTCGCGGGCAGGTTGAGGATGATCTCCCGGCCCTCGTCGGGCTGCCACACGTCCATCACCGCGTTGCAGACCTCGACGGCGAACTCCATCTCCGTGCCGGTGAAGATCTCCGGCGAGTACTGGTAGCCGAAGGCGACGTCGCCCAGATACTGCTCGGCGTACTTCATCACCATCTCGGTCCCCCGGGTGGCCAGGGCGATGCATTCGGTCTTGTCCACGTGGAGCACGACCTCGCGGAACAGCGGTGCGGTCGCGTTGTACATGTGGATGGTCCCGTTGCGCACCCCCACCAGGGACTCGGCCGTCCGGTCGATCAGGTCTTCACGGGCCTGGGTCAGCACCGAGATGGTCACGTCGTCGGGGATCTTGTCGCGTTCGATCAGCTGCCGGACGAAGTCGAAGTCGAACTGGCTGGCCGACGGGAAGCCGACCTCGATCTCCTTGTAGCCCATCTTGACCAGCAGGTCGAACATCTTGTGCTTGCGGGCCGGGGTCATCGGGTCGATCAGGGCCTGGTTGCCGTCCCGCAGGTCGGTGGTCAGCCATCGTGGGGCCGCCGTGGTCGTCTGCGTCGGCCAGGTGCGGTCGGGCAGGCTGATCGGTGGGAAGGCGCGGTAGCGCTGGTACGGCATCGGGCTGGGCTGTTGCACCGGCACCGACTGCGGCCGGGTGCCGAACGCGTTCCCTGGGCTGACGACGTTGGACGAGCCTGTGGAAGGGCGGTTTGCTGCTGAGTCGGACATGATTTCCTCGCTGAATTGAATGGGATCCGGGCCGGGACGCCACAAACACCGCAGCGAGGGGCCAGCCCTTAGGAGGCCTCGCTGCGGCAGCGAAGAAGGAGTGCGCCAACGAGGGCGTTCCTGCGCCAGATGCCAGCCATTTCCACACTGTAACCCAGATGCGTCGCGGCTGGCCACGGGGCCAACGCAAATAATCGATCGCCACACCGTGTGACCTGGGGCACTCTGAAGACATGACTCTGATCCGCGTCAAACCCGACGACGCCGCCCTCGTCGCGGCGGCTGCGGATATCCTCAACGCGGCCATCCGCGCTGACGACCCCGAGCGCCCGCCCGTCATCCCCGAGCTGCTCGCCGGAGGCTTGCAGTACGGCTGGGATCTGGAACCCGGCGAGACGTACCTCTATCTCCCCGACCATGCCGCGGCCCCGGTCGGCGTCCTGGAGGTCGACCTCCCCGAGCGAGACAACCGTCATCTGGTCTGGGGCGGCGTCACCATCCTCCCGGACCATCGTCGCCTCGGCCACGGCACGGTCCTCGTGCACGAGGTTCTCCGGCGGACGCGGGAGGCCGGCCGCAGCACGATCTGGATGGGTGCGGCCGAAGACGACTTGGGCGCCCGCGCGTTCCTGGAGCGCTTCGGTTTCCGCTACGCCAGCCACGAAGCCCGGCGTCGTCAGGTGCTGGCCGAGGTCGACCCGGCGGCGATCAGTCGACTCGATGCCGAGGCGCGCGCGGCCGCCTCGGACTACGTGCTGGAGCGCGGCGTGACGCCGACTCCCGACGCGTTGTTGGAAGAGCTGCTCGAGGTGACGGCCGCGATCAACGACGCCCCCATGGGTGAACTGACCTACGAGGACGAGGTGTTCGACCTGCCACGGCTTCGCGACATGGAGGCGGCTGCGGCGGGGCGCGGGGACAGCATCTACCGGATCTGGGCCCGGCACCGAGAGTCCGGAGCGATTGGCGGTCACACCCTGGTGGTGGTGAACCCGCTGGATCCCCGTCACGGTTGGCAGGGCGACACGGCGGTGAGCCGAGCGCACCGCGGTCACCGGCTCGGGCTGCTGGTCAAGATCGCGATGATGCAGTGGCTGGCCGAGGTCGAGCCGCAGCTCGTCAGCATCGACACCTGGAACCAGGCCGACAACGCCTTCATGATCAACGTCAACGAGGCGATCGGCTACCGGCTCTCCCGCGTCTTCGCCGAGTACGAG
The DNA here is from genome assembly GCA_038238065.1 of Propionibacteriales bacterium. Lineage (GTDB taxonomy): Bacteria > Actinomycetota > Actinomycetes > Propionibacteriales > Propionibacteriaceae > Microlunatus. Next base: position 41,048 of record JBBRYD010000011.1, read on the forward strand.
CTCGCCGCTACAGTGAGCCGATGACCTGGCCGGACCCGCTGCGCAGCCCCGACGGGTCGATCATCGCCACCCCCGAACAGTGGCATGCTCGCCGTGCCGGCTTGGTCGACACGCTCGAGCGCTGCATGTACGGACCGTGGCCGGGGACCCCTGCGGCCCTCGACGTCCGGGTCCTGGCTGCTCCCCATCCCGTGCTCGGTGGGCTCGGTACGCTGCGAGAGCTCCAGATCACGACGCGAGCACCGGACACCGTCTTCAGCCTGCTGGTGATCACGCCGGCGCGAGCCGACCCCGTCCTCACGTTCCTCGGCGCGAACTTCTTCGGCAACCACCGAGTGCTCGACGACCCGGCCATCACCGTCAGCGCGACACCAGTGGGCGCGGACGGCCGCCGCCCGCACGACGGTGAGCGAGGCGAGGAGACGACAGCGTGGGACATCGAGCAGACGATCCGCGCCGGCTACGGCGTGGCGACGTTCTGTATGAGCGAGGTGGTCCCGGACGACGCCGATCGGGCGGCGGCCCCGTTGGCGCGGTTCGCGGGTCAGCGCGGACGGACCGGAGCGATCGCGGCGTGGGCCTGGGCGTTCTCGCGGTGCCTGGACGTCCTCGGTGACCTGGCCGAGGTGCGGGCCGAACGCGTGGTCGCGGTCGGGCACTCACGGCTCGGGAAAGCCGCGCTGTGGGCTGCGGCCCGGGATGAGCGACTGGCCGGGGTGATCCCCAGCCAGTCCGGAGTGGGCGGCGCTGCCCCGTCTCGGACCGCACCCGAGCGCGCGGCGATCGGGTCGGATGGCCGCCCCGAGGCCGAGACGGTGGCCGAGATCACCCGCTGCTTCCCGCACTGGTTCAGCACTGCCTACGCCGCAGTGGCGGAGCGCGTCGACGACCTACCCGTTGACCAACATGCAGTCGTGGCGCTGTGCGCTCCCCGCCCGGTGCTGCTGCCCAACGCCGCGGACGACCTCTGGGCCGACCCGATCGGTCAGTTCGACGTGCTCCTGGCGGCCGACCCGGTCTACCGGCTGTTGGGCGTCACCGGGTTGGAGACCGATCAGATGCCGCACGAGGGCGAGGCATCCCTCGGACGGCTGGGCTACAGCCTTCGCCCCGGAGGGCACGCGATGGCGGCCTCGGACTGGCCCGGTTGGCGCAGTTTCGCCGACCGTTGGGTCCGGGACTAAGCCGCCTCGTGCCCACGGAAGGGAAAGGCCGAAAAAGCACGAGCCCTTGACCGATGAGTTCTGACCCCACTGCTGGTCTGTCCTGTAACCGAGTCACCGAAGAGCGAAGAAGGCGGGGAGAGATGGGTCACCTACGCGACCTGCTGCAGCGGCAGGTCGACCAGGGCTGGGCGCCCGGAGCCGTGGCGATGGTCGCCGATCCGGAGGGCCAGGAGCTCGAGGTCGTCGGGTCTCGAGACCTCGACGGCACCTCGGCGATGACGCGGGACTCGATCTTCCGGATCGCCTCCATGACCAAGCCCATCACCGCAGCGGCCACCATGATGTTGGTCGAGGACGGCCGGATCGCCCTGGCCGACCCGATCGAGCGTTGGCTGCCGGAGCTGGCGGCCCCGATGGTGGTCCGCACCCCCAGCAGCCCGATCGACGACGTGGTCCCGGCGACCCGACCGATCACCGTCGACGACCTTCTGACCTTCCGGGCCGGGTACGGGTTCGCGTCCGACTTCAGCCTGCCGGCGACCCAGGCGCTGATGAGCCTGCAGAAAGGACCGACGCCCCAGCCCGAGGTGACGCCCGACGCGTGGCTGGTGGCCCTGTCACACATCCCGTTGCTGCGTCAGCCCGGGGACGCCTGGCTCTACAACACCTGCTCCGACCTGCTCGGCGTCCTGATCAGCCGCGCATCCGGTGCGACGCTTCCCGCATTCCTGGCTGATCGGCTGTTCGAGCCGCTCGGCATGGTGGATACCGGTTTCGAGGTGCCGGCCTCCAGCCGGGACCGGTTCACCACCGCGTACCGCCCCGTTGCGGACGGGAGGCTGGAGCTGGCCGATCTGCCGGACGGCAGGTGGAGCCGACCGGTCTCGTTCCCGTCCGGTGCCGGTGGACTGGTCTCCACCGTGGATGACTGGTACGCCTTCGGTCAGTTCCTGCTCTCCCACGGGACCGTCGAGGACCGGCGGCTGCTGACCGTCCAGTCGGTCCAGCAGCTGACCTCTGACCACCTGACCCAGCCGCAGCGCGAGGCCAGCGAGCTGTTCCTGGAGGGGCAGGGCTGGGGGTTCGGCGGCTCCGTCGACGTCGCGCAGCGAGACCCGTGGAACGTGCCCGGTCGCTACGGCTGGATCGGCGGGGCCGGCACGGCGGCTCACGTCATCCCGCAGACCGGCACGGTCACCATCCTGCTGACCCAGCGGGAGATGACGGCCGCCACGCCGCCCCCGCTGATGAGAGACTTCTGGACGTACGCGGCAGGCGAACCGGCCATGGCTGAATCAGGGGCGGAGGACCACCGATGAGCAAGCTGATCTACTCCACCATCACCTCCCTCGACGGGTACGTCTCCGACGAGAGCGGCAGATTCGACTGGGCCGCGCCCGACGAGGAGGTGCACGCCTTCATCAACGACCTCGAGCGACCCGTCGCGACCTACCTCTACGGCCGACGCATGTACGAGACGATGGTCTACTGGGAGACGCCCCCGACCGGCCCGGACACCTCGGCTGTCGAACGGGACTACACCGCGATCTGGCAGGCCGCCGACAAGGTGGTCTACTCCTCGACCCTCCAGGTGGCCACCAGCGCGCGGACGCGGATCGAGCGCCGCTTCGATCCCGAGGTCGTCAGAGAGCTCAAGGCGTCAACGGCTGCCGATCTGGGCATCGGCGGAGCGGAGCTGGCCGCCGTTGCGCTGAGCGCCGGTCTGGTGGACGAGATCCAGCTGATGATCGTGCCCTGGGTGATTGGCGGCGGCCAGCTGGCCCTGCCTCGCTCCCTCCGGCTGGAGCTGCGGCTGCTGGACGAGCGCCGGTTCGGCAACGGGACGGTGCACCTTCGCTATCAGGTGGTGGGCCCGGAGCCGGTGTCCTGAACGACTGACGGCGGCGCGGAAACAGCGGCTGTTCAGAAGCCGAGGCGGTTCAGGTACTTCGCGTCGCGTTGCCACTCTTTGAGCACCTTGACGCGCAGGTCCAAGAACACCGGCGTCCCCAGCAGGGTCTCGATCTGGACCCGGGAGGCGGCGCCGATCTCCCGAAGCCGCTCCCCGCGGTGCCCGATGACGATCCCCTTCTGCGAGTCGCGCTCCACGATCATCGACGCATAGATGTCCAGCAACGGTTTGTCCTCGGACCGACCTTCACGCAGGCCCATCTCCTCGACCACCACGGTGATGGAGTGCGGCAGCTCGTCGCGGACACCCTCGAGGACCGCCTCGCGGATGAGCTCAGCGACCAGGGTCGCTTCGGGTTCGTCGGTCACGTCGCCGTCGGGGTAGAGCGGCGGCCCGGGCGGCAGCAGACTCACCAGCGTGTCGGCGAGCAGGTCGACTTGGTCGTTGTGAGTGGCCGAGACCGGGATGATGTGCGACCAGACCACCCCCAGCGACTGCTCCAGGGCCGAGATGCTCATCAGGTGCTCGGCCATCCGTGTCGGGGACACCAGATCGGACTTGGTGGCGATGGCCACCAAGGTCGGAGCCTTGGGCAGCTCGGCGATCTGCTTCACCAGATACGTGTCGCCGGCGCCGATCCGTTCGTTGGCCGCCAGGCAGACCCCGATCACGTCGACCTCGGTCCAGGTCGCCCGGACCACGTCGTTGAGTCGCTCCCCCAGCAGGGTCCGGGGGCGGTGCAGACCGGGCGTGTCGATCAGCACCAGCTGGGCGTCACTCCGATGCACGATGCCCCGGATGGCGTGCCGGGTGGTCTGCGGCTTGGAGGACGCGATGGCGATCTTCGTGCCCACCAGCGTGTTGGTCAGGGTGGACTTCCCGGCGTTCGGGCGGCCGACGAAACAGGCGAAGCCGGAGCGGAACGGCTGTCCGTCCGGGGCGGCTTCAGGCATCGGCGGGGACCAGACGTTGCACGACGCCCTCCAGGTCGGTCCACCAGACGATGACGCCGGCGCCCGGGAGGTCGCTGACCACGGCGAGGTCGGCATCACTGGGGGGATCCGCAGAGATCACCGCGACTGCCTCCAGGCCTTGAGCACCCGAGGAGACGGCCATGGCCACGGCCACGGCGATGGCCGACAGCTTCAGGGTGGTCAGAGTCACGCTCGTCGCCGCGTATGTCCGGCCGTCCGTGTCGCGGACGCAGGCACCCTGGGCAGCGCTGGTCCGCGCCCAGGCGGCCCGGGCGAGCCCGATGATCTTGATGTCCTCGGGATTGCTCGGCTGTGGCATGTTCTCCTCGGTCATGACGCCTTCAGGGCGGACTCGGCGGCCAGCTGGGTGGCTGCGGCGGCACGTGAGTCGTCGTCGACCTCCTCGGTGTCCGGCTCGATGGCGGTGACGATAACCGTACCGATCCGGTTGCGTCGGCCCGATGATCGCTCGGCCACCATCTCGAGACCCGCGAACTTGACCACCGAACCGGCGATCGGCACCTTGTTGAGCACCTTGCCCATCAGTCCGCCGACCGTCTCCACGTCCTCGTCGTCGAGCTTGAGACCGTACAGCTCGCCCAGCTCATCGACCGGCAGCCGGGCCGACACGCGGTAACGACCCTCGCCCAGCTCGGTGATATCGGTGTTCTCCTCGTCGTACTCGTCGGTGATCTCCCCGACGATCTCCTCCAGGATGTCCTCGATGGTGGCCATGCCTGCGGTACCGCCGAACTCGTCGACCACCACCACCAGGTGCACCCGCTTCAGCTGCATCTCGCGGAGCAGCTCGTCGATCGGCTTGGAGTCAGGGCACCAGACCGGGGGTCGCATCATCGACACGACCCGTTCGTTGGTCTCGGCCGACGGTGAGTCGAAGACGCGCTTGATCACGTCCTTCAGGTAGAGGACTCCGACCACATCGTCGAGACCCTCCCGGATCACCGGGATCCGGCTGAAGCCCGAACGCAGCGCCAGCGACACGGCCTGCCGCAGCGTCTTGTGCTCCTCGACGAAGACCATGTCGGTCCGCGGCACCATCACCTCCTTGACGATGGTGTCGCCGAGGTCGAAGACCGAATGGATCATCCGGCGCTCCCCCGACTCGATGAGCTCGCTGGCCTCGGCGAGGTCGACCAGCTCACGGAGCTCGGCCTCCGTCGAGAACGGTCCGTCGATGAACCCCTTGCCCGGGGTCAGGGCGTTGCCGATCATGATCAGCAGTCGTGGGAAGGGTCCGAGCACGGTGGTGATCGCGACCAGTGACCCAGCCACCGCACAGGCGACCGTGTCGGAGTGCTGGCGGCCCAGGGTGTGGGGGGCCACGCCCCAGAACACGTAGGAGATGACGATCATGACCCCGGCCGTGATGACGAGCGGCTCCCAGGTGTTCTGGAACAGACCGAAGACCACCACCGCAACCAGCACGATGGAGCAGATCTCGAAGACGGTGCGCAGGAAGAGGGCTGTGTTGAGGTAGCGCGGCGGGTCGTCCACGATCTTGCGGACCTTGACCGCCCCCGGGCGACCATCCTCGACCAGGCGGTCAGCGCGAGACCTCGAGAAGGAGTAGAGCGCGGCCTCGGCGGCGGCGGACAAGCCCGCGAGGATGACCAGGACCAGCGCGCAGACCAGCTGGAGCCAGTCGGTCTGGTTCATCGCGATGTCGACCGATCAGGTCGAGCGGTCCGATCCGGACGCTCGGCCGGGTCCGGACGAGCCGTGGCCCAGGCCGCAATGACCTTGTCCTTCAGAGCGAACATGTCTGCTTTGTCTTCCGGTTCGGCGTGGTCGAACCCGAGCAGGTGCAACAGGCCGTGCACCAGCAGGTACTCCGATTCTTCTTGGGGGGTACGACCGTGCGCAGCCGCTTGCCGGTTGGTCACCGTCGGGCAGAGCACGATGTCACCCAGCAGGCCCTCCGGTGGCTCCTCGCCGTCGTCGGGGGGGCGGAGCTCGTCCATCGGGAAGGACAGCACGTCGGTGGGTCCGGGCTCGCCCATGTACTTCTCGTGGTAGGCGCTCATCGTCTCCTCGTCGACCAGAAGTATCGAGAGCTCAGCCTGCGGATGGATCCGCAGCTGGTCGAGCGCGAAGGTCGCCAGCCGGACGAGGCCCGGACTGTCGACCTCCAGACCGGACTCGTTGTTGAGGTCGACAGTCATCGGGTCTCGCTCGTCGTCGGTCGGCCGGCCATGTCCGACCCGGTCACCGACGACCACGTGCGTGAACCGGCGGGTCGGTGGCCTCGAACTTGTCGTAGGCCGCCACGATGCGCCCCACCAGCTTGTGCCGCACCACGTCGTGGTTGGTCAGGTGGCAGAAGGCGATGTCCTCCACGTCGTCCAGGATGCCCTGCACGACTCGAAGGCCACTGCGGGTGCCGCCCGGAAGGTCGACCTGGGTGATGTCGCCCGTGACCACGATCTTGGAACCGAAGCCCAGTCTGGTCAGGAACATCTTCATCTGCTCCATCGAGGTGTTCTGCGCCTCGTCGAGGATGATGAACGCGTCGTTCAGCGTCCGGCCGCGCATATAGGCCAACGGCGCCACCTCGATGGTCCCCGCGGTCAGCAGTCGCGGGATCGAGTCCGGGTCGACCATGTCGTGCAGTGCGTCGTAGAGCGGCCGGAGGTACGGGTCGATCTTGTCGTTCAGCGTGCCGGGCAGGAAGCCCAGATGCTCGCCGGCCTCCACCGCCGGCCGGGTCAGGATGATCCGGGTGACCTCTTTGTTCTGCAGAGCCTGGACCGCTTTGGCCATGGCCAGATAGGTCTTGCCAGTGCCAGCCGGGCCGATGCCGAACACGACGGTGTGCTTGTCGATCGCGTCCACGTAGCGCTTCTGGTTGAGCGTCTTGGGCCGGATCGTCTTGCCGCGGGTGGACAGGATGTTGTGCGTCAGCACATCGGCCGGGCTGGTTTCCTCGCGCTCGGCCAGCATGGTGCAGATCCGTTCGACGGCGTCCCCGGTGAGCCCCTGGCCGGTGCGCAGCACCGTCACGAGCTCGGTGATGACGTCGGCGCCCAGGGCGAGCGCACTCGGTGGCCCGGTCAGGGTGATCTCGTTGCCCCGGACGTGGATGGACGCTTCGAGCTCGCGCTCCAGGATCCGCAGGAACTCATCGCTCGGACCGAGGATGTTGACCATCTCCACCGAGGCGGGAACGGTTATCCTCCTGGTGCCCTCCAGTCCCGAGTCCGGCCCTCGCGTGGCCGTGGACAGGCGCGCAGGGTTGGGGGCGGTAGCACTAGCCGAGCTGTCTGACCTACTCAGGAGTTCCTCGCAATGGGTGGGCGGTGGTGAGCATGAGAACGTGCGCGGATCGTTGATCTATTCGCGCAACACGATCCATCTTAGTGACCCGCGGTACCTAGGCCCAACACAGATGTTCGGGCTTTTCTTCCCCTTGTCATGAGCCCGAAAGGTCGAATCGCGGGCGGCCGGACGGCTCAAGGCCGATCGTCGCTGACGATATGGACGGCGGCTTCCTCTGCGCTGGCGCCGGCCCCGTCGATGCCGACGTCGTTACCGATGAGGTCCCTGTCGACGTCTGCGCCGATGCCCTGGTTGGGGTCGACGAGACGGCCGGCGCGCTGGTCACCCACCTCGCCGTCGTCGACGACGTCCTCGTCCCAGTCGTCCTCGACCTCCGGCTCCTCCTGCTCCAGCCGCTGCTCCAGCGTCTCGCCCTCCGCCTGCTCGGCCGCGGTGGTGCCGTACTTCTCGGCGGTCGACCAGTGGTCAGGTGGTGCGTAGCCCTCGTCCAGTGGGTCCTCGATCCCCCGGTCGACCAGGGAGCGCTCGGGCTCCAGCTGATCGAGCTGCTCGGACTCGTCTCCGGGGTTCTCGAACTGGAACTGGTCGGTCACTAGGGCACCATCCTGTCTGCAGGCATCTTTACGGTGCTTGTTGTTGGGACTCGGCGGGAGCCGAGGTGACGGCCTGGGTCGGTTGCCCTTCGAGGGCCTGCATGACACTGCCGCCCTCGGTTCTCCCGGGG
>JBBRYD010000012.1:0-48841 GCA_038238065.1 Propionibacteriales bacterium
CGCTGCCAGCCGCACCACCTGCACTCAGCCGCACCGTCTGCAGACGGTGCGGCTGGTACGAGGTGGTGCGGCTGCGAGCCGTGGTGGCGGAGATGGTTGCGTTACCGCAAGGTTTGCGCTTCACTGACTGAGAGCCGGTTACCGGAACGCGGGAGGTTGTGCAGTGACAAGTGAAGTCCTCGGCCGCAGCCGTTCGACATCGGTGCGCTCCAGTCGCCCGAACGAACGTGCCACCTACACCCTGCTCGGACCGGACCGTCGGCCCTACGAGAGCACGGTGCCAGGCATCCTGGGGGGTCACCGGACGGACCGGATCTATGGCCGGCTGGACTGTCCGGCAGCGGCCCGGGCGCTGAAGCGCGGCGGCTATCGCGCTGAGCGCGTCTTCTTCGCCGACGAACCCACAGCCATCATGGCCGGCTTCCGTCCCTGTGCCGCCTGCCTACCGCAGCAGTACGCCGCCTGGCGGACCCAGCAGCCGACCAAGCCCCGCCCCTGAGGTCCCGGCGGACTTCCGCTCCTGAGTCCGTTGACGGGGGCGCTCAGCGACTGGCGCTCAGGACGGGTCGAGTGTGGCGACGGTGTATTCCTCCGCCGCGTCGCACAACGTGTGCAGACCCTCGGTCAACGTGGCCCGCTCGCTGCTCGACAGGCGAGCGAGGATGTGGGCGAACGCTTCCCGACGATGGGACATCACGGTGGCGACGAGGTCCTCGCCAGCCGTGGTCAGGCGGAGCTCGACCGTCCGACGATCGGTGGCCGACTCGCGACGGTCGAGGAACCCCGCCCCGACCAACCGTTCGCAGATCCGGCTGGCGTTTGACAGGTGGACGTGGAGGGCCGCAGCAACCCCGGTGGTATTGAGGGGCTCGCCCGCCGAGGCCAGCACGAGTACCCGGAGCTGAGGGGCCGTGACCACATCTCCAGCCTGGGCGATCGACTCGGCCGTGACGCCGGCGAAGACCCGAGCGGCTCGCATCATCTGCTCCAGCTCTGGGTCCGTGGCGTCGGGGGCCGAGGCACGCCGAGCTGTCGTGGTCATGGCCCCATCGTGGACGATGAGTGGGCCGCGATCAACCGACGGGCCCCCAGGGTGGGTGTGAGGCTGACCGGAACCCATTTTTGTGCCTCCAGTGACCTGCCGTCGAGGCGCTTGACGCTCAGCCCCACGTCCATGATGAGCACTGGCGGTACAAAAATGGGTTGGCGCGACGATCACCTCAGCTCGAAGAGGTGAAAGTCACGACCACGGCTCGGTTCTTGGGGTTGGAGGACGGCTCGACCAGCGGTTTCGTGCTGCCGTAACCGGTCACCTTGGTGATGTTGGTGGCGGGCACCTTCAGCTCGCGCAGCAGGGCTGCCACCTCGGTGGCTCGCCGGACCGAGAGGCTCTTGGTGAACGTGTTGTCCGACCCGGCGTAGCCCGAGGTGTGGCCTTCGACGGTGATCGTGGTGGAGGTGTCCAGGACTCCGAGGCATTCCTTGAGCGCCTTGAGGGTGGCCGACTTGTCGATCAGCGTCGCCTGGTCGGACACGAACAGCGCGGGGGAGGGCAGCGTGCAGGTGGTGGTCTTGGCGTCTTTCTTCTCCGCGTTGATCTTGTCGTTGGGGTCGGGGACGGCGATGGCCGTGATGCTGCCGGCGCCGGGCGTCGTGCCGGCCCCGACGAAGAAGGTGACCAGCTTGGCGCCGCCGGCCTTGGCCAGGCCCTCCCAGACGGCTCGCTGGTATCCGACTTGGAGGGCCGACAGCTTCTTCTGCTGTCCGGCGACCGGAGTCACCACGAACGTCACCTGGCGCCCGGTCAGCTTCGGCAGCTTACCGGCCTTCTTCACCGCTTTGATCACGCTGGCCGGTGACTCGTCGAACGCCAGCTCCCTGAAGTCCAGCGGCTCCACCGTGTCGAGCAACGGCGAGAAGACCCACACCGGCGCGCCGGCGGGTGACGTGAGGGAGTCGAGCCCGGTCAGGGCCGAACGACCGTCTGCCTCGGCGTCCAGACCGCTGATCTGGTTGGTCAGCGCCGTGATCTGGGCCGGGGCGTCGCCGGTCAGGTCCCCGGGTTGACGATAGACCCGGCCGGTCCCGTCGACCTGGACCAATTCGACACCGGTGTCCTTGGCACCCAGGCCGGTCCAGCCGGCCGCGACCGGCTCGGGGACCACGGCTTCCATCTCGTTGGTCGAGCCCGCGGTGCTGACCACGCTGCCGCCGACCTTGACCGCCTTGGTGGGGCTGGGTGAGGGGTCAGGCGACGACGTCGCACTACAGCCAGCTCCGACCAGCAGCAGGGCCGCCACGGCACTCGCCACCCGCGCCACGGAACGTGACCTTCTCGAAAAGCTCATGCTTCAGGCTAGGCACAGTTGCCGAGGGCTCAAACCCGAGCGTCGGCTAGACGCCCTCGTGCAGACGCGGCACGTCACTCAGCAGTCGCTGGGTGTACTCGTGCTGCGGATGGAAGATGACGTCGTCGGTGAGGCCCTGCTCCACCATCAGGCCGTTCTCCATCACCAGCACCCGGTCGGCGACGTAGCACGCCTGACCGATGTCGTGGGTGATGAACAGCACCGTCATGCCGAGCGTGTCTCGCAGGTCGTGCAGCACGTTCAAGATGTTGACCCGCAGTGAGGCGTCGAGCATCGAGGTGGCCTCGTCGGCGACCAGCAGCTTGGGCTGCATCATCAGGGCCCGGGCGATCATGATCCGCTGCCGCTGCCCGCCCGACAGCTGGTGGGGGTAGCGGTCGAGCACGTCGGGTGCGCTCAGCCCGACGTGGTTGAGGGACTCCTCCAACCGGTCTTGGCCGGCCTGGTGCCCCAACAGCTTCATCGACCGGTCGAGCAGCCGACGCACGGTGAAGAACTGGTTGAACGAGGAGAACGGGTCCTGGAAGACCGCCTGCACGTCGCGCCAGTAGTCGGCCCGACCAGCGCCCTTCAGGTTGGTCACGTCCTTGCCCTGGAAGGACAACGTGCCGGAGGTGATCGGCAGCAGACCCAGGACCATCCGGGCCAGGGTCGACTTGCCCGAACCGCTCTCACCCACGACGGTGACGACCTCGTTCTCCTCCAGGGAGAACGACACGTCCTTGACCGCCTCGACGAGGTTCTTGCCGTGACCGAAGGTCTTGGTGAGGCCCTTGGCCTCCATGATCGTGCTCATGCCGAGACCTCCGTGCGCGTGGCCGGCCCGCCGACATCGTCGGCACCCTTGTGGTCGTCGGAGTCGTCGGCACCCGCATCGCCGGCCACACCGTCGTCAGTCGAGACAGGATCGGCGGCGGACATGTCGTCAGCCGTCACCGCCCTGAGTGGGACTGCTTCCCCCGGGTGCTTCTTCGCCCAGAAGCACTTGGAGAAGTGGAGCTCGTCGCCCACGTGGGGCGGTTCTTCGGTCTTGCACTCCAGGTAGGCCAGCCCGCAGCGCGGGTGAAACCGGCAGCCGGTCGGAGGGTTGGCCATGTTGGGTGGTGAGCCGGGAATCCCGTACACCCGCAGCTTGCGGTACGCAGGCTCCGGCACCAGCACCGATCCGAGCAGAGCGGCGGAGTACGGATGACGCGGCCGGTCGGTCAGCTCGTCCGCCTCGCCGATCTCCACGATCTTGCCGGCATACATGACCGCGATCCGGTTGGACACCGTGCGCAGCACCGGCAGGTCGTGGGTGATGAACACGACGCCGGACATGATCTTCTGGTCGAGCATCTGCAGCAGCATCTCGATCAGCGCCTTCTGCGACGTGACGTCGAGCGCCGAGGTCGGTTCGTCGGCGATCAGCAGCCGCGGGTTGAGCAGCGTCGAGATGACCGTGATCGTGCGCTGCTTCATGCCGCCGGAGAGCTGGTGCGGGTAGGAGTCGAGGACCCGGACGGGTAGGTCGAGGCTGGACAGCCGGTCCCGTGCTCGGTCGAGGGCCTCGTCGCGTTTGACGCTGCGGTCGTGCGCGCGCATCACGTCCACGACAAGATCGCGGACCCGCATGGTGGGGCTGATGGAGTTCATCGCGCCCTGCGGCAGCATCGAGACGACCGAGCCGCGCCAGGTGCGGGGGATCTTCGCCTTACCGCCCAGCTCCTGGACCTTGCCGTCGATCTGCAGGTTGCCCGAGTCGACGAAGAGCGGCGGTCGGGCCGTCAGCGACAGGATCGAGCCGAGCGTGGTCTTGCCGCTGCCCGACTCCCCGGCCACCCCGAGGACCTCGCCCTCGTCGATGTGCACGGTGACGTCGTCCACGGCGGTGACCTCGCGGCCGTCCGGGGTGCGGTATGACGCGGTCAGGTGGTCGGCGGTCAGGAGCCGGGTCATCGGCGATCTCCGGCCGAGACTGACACCGGGGTCTCCACCAGGCCGCCGCCACCGCTCTGCGGTCCGGTGACGGCCAGTGGTTCTTCGGTCGACCCCGCGGTGATGCGCTGCGGGCCGGGACCCTTCTTGCGCTTGGCCGCCTTGCCGCGACGCAGCCGCGGGTTGAAGACCTCGTCCAGGCTGGACTGCAGCAGCAGCAGCGAGAAGGCGATCAGGGTCAGCATCATGGTCGGTGGCAGGAACGCCCACCAGGCGCCCGTGCGGATCGAGCCCCACGCCAGCGCCCAGAAGAGCATGATGCCGAGGCTGGTCGCACTCGAGGGACCCAGCCCCAGCATGCTCAGCGCCGACTCGGTGAGGATCGCGCCGGAGACCTGCAGCACGAAGGCCATCACGACGTAGGAGAGCAGGTAGGGCAGCACGTCCCAGACCAGGATGGAGATGAAGTTGGCGCCGGACAGCTTGGCCACGTCGAGGTGCTCCCGGGTGCGCACGCTGGACGCCTGAGCTCGGACCGCGCGAGCCATCCACGGCCAGCTGACCACCCCGATGACCAGGGCGAGCGTGCTGATGGAGCGGTTGCCGATGGCGATGGAGAGCAGGATCACCACGACCAGGCCGGGGATCGCCAGGGCGACGTTGGTGAAGCCGGAGAGGATGTCGTCGACCAGACCTCCGCGGTAGCCGGCCACGATGCCGATCACCAGGCCGATGCTGCTGGCGATCAGGCCGGCCAGCAGGCCGACGATCAGCGAGGTGCGGGTGCCGTAGACGAGGTTGGCGATGACGCTCTGCCCCTCGTTGTCGGTGCCGAGCATGAACTTCCCGAAGCCGTGCGGCTTGTCGTAGAGGCCACCCACCACCGCGTCGGGGTTCACCCGCACGATGAACGGCCCGAGCACCCCGACGACCAGCACGAACAGGACCAGTCCGAAGGCCACCCAGAAGCGGGGGGTGAGGTTCACAGCTTTCATTAGCGGTCTCCACTCACTGAAGCACGGATACGAGGATCGATCACACCGTAGGCGATGTCGACCAGGAAGTTGGCCGCCAGGACCGCCAGCGTGATGATCAGGGTCACAGCCTGGATGACGGGGTAGTCGTTCTGGCCGATCGCGTTGAACAGCAGGGTGCCGATGCCCGGGTAGGAGAAGACCAGCTCCGTGACCAGAGCACCGCCGATCATACCGCCGATCGACAGCGCCAAGCCGGTGATCTGGGGGAGCATGGCGTTCTTGAAGATGTAGCGGACGATCTTGGTGTCGCTCAGCCCGAGACCGCGTCCGTAGTTGACGTAGTCGGAGCCGAGCTCATAGATCGCCATCGAGCGCATGCCCACCGCCTGGCCACCGACGAAGATCAGCACCAGTGACCAGAACGGCAACCAGAAGTACGTGATCGCGTCGCCGAAGAACGCGGCACTGAACTCGGGGCTGAGGCCGAAGGAGTAGGCCCCGCCGATCGGCAGGACCCCCCAGACGACCCCGACTCCGTAGAGCAGCAGGATCGCCAGGCAGTAGTAGGGCATGGAGGAGAGGAAGAGAGAGGACAGGAACGCACCCCGGTCGAACCAGCCCGCCTTGTACGCCGCGATCGCGCCGATGGCGTTACCGACGAGCCACCCGATCAGGATGGCCGGCAGCTGGATGGCCACGCTCCACGGCAGGGACTGGGCGATCAGACCGTTGACCGACGCCGGGTACTGCCCGAACGACGTGCCCAGGTTGCCGTGGATCAGGTTGCCCAGATAGACGAAGAACTGCTGCCAGAGCGGCTTGTCAAGGCCGAACTGCTGCATGTAGTTCTCGTGGATCTGCTTCAGCTGGTCGCCCCCGGCCCCGCCACCTCGGGCGAGCTGCCCCACGATCGCATCCACGGGGTTACCCGGGATGAGTCGCGGGAGATAGAAGTTCAGCAGCAGCGCGATGACCAGAGCGCCCAGTGACCACAGCGCCTTGCGTCCGAAGTAGCGAGCGAGAGCCATGATGAGTTCCTGTCGTTCCCTTCACTCCAATGGGTAAGAGAGGTGCGACTGCTACGTACCGACCTTCTTCAGCTTGAAGAGCCACTGGATTCCCGCGCCGCCCCACATCGGCGGAGCATACGGGTTCGCCTCGGTGGGGAAGTTCGTCCAGTTGTTGGTGTTGAACTCGTAGAACTCCAGCGGACGATACATCAGGGGAACCACCGGCACGTTGGCGCGGTAGATCTTGTCCAGGGCCGTGTACGCGGCCTTACGCGCCTCGTCCGTCGTTGCACCAGCGGCGGCATCCAGCAGCCCCGGGACCTCCGGGTTCTTGAACCGGTTGTAGTTGTAGAAGGCGCTTTTACCGTAATCGGCGACGTCTCGGTCGTCCAGGGCGTCACGGAACCGCGACCACGGGCTGGCCGCGGACACGCCGGAGTAGCCGTACATGCAGAGGTCGAAGTCACCGTTCTGCATCTTGCTGATCATGGTCGGGGCCTGCGGGAACTCCGTCTTGATGTCGATGCCGATCGCCTTGGCGCTCTTGGCGACGATCTGGCAGGCGGTGTTCCAGTCGGTCCAGCCCGTCGGGGTGATCAGCGTCCAGCCGCCCAGCTTGGTGCCGTCGGGCAGTACGTAGATGCCGTCGGAGCCCTTCTTGGCGCTGAGCTCGTCCTCGAGGATGGAGATGGCCTTGGCCTTGTCGTACGTCCACCCGGCGGACTCGACGCCCGCCTGGTCGAAGAACTTGGACTCGTAGCCGGTGGGCAGGATCATGCTCGCCTTGGCGGGCTGGGAGTAGTCCGACATCGCCGTGCTGGCGATGTTGGGGTAGTCGATGCCGTAGGCCAGGGCCAGACGAACCTTGACGTTGTCGAGGCCCTTCTTGTTGAGGTTCATGATCAACAGCGGCAGGTTGCCCGGCAGGTAGTAGGGCTTCTTGGACAGCCAGGTGGCGACCGGCTTCTTCTTGTCCTCCCACATCTTCCAGATCTGGGCGGTGAACTGCTGGCTGGCGTCGATCTCGCCACTCTCCAGCTTGAGGTCGCCGTCCTGGTTGCTCTTGAAGATCGGGTGGTTGATGGCCTTCATGGCCGGCACACCGTAGACGGCCTTGCCCCAGTAGTTGTCGTCGCGGACCAGCGCGACCTGGGTCTGGTCGGCCTTGTCCATCTTGAACGGACCGCTGCCGATCGGCTTCAGGTTGGTCTCGGTCAGCAGCTTGGTCTTGTCGATCGCGCTCCAGATCGCCTTGGGGATGATGAACACGTTGCAGATGGTCTGCTTGACGATGCCCGGGTTGTAGGGCTTGGCCTTCAGCTTGAACACCACGGTGCGGGGGTTCGACGCGGTGACCGAGTCGATGTACTGCCAGACGTTGGAGTAGTTGACGCTCAGGGTCTTGGCCAGCTCGAACGTGAACACCACGTCGTCGCCGGTCAGCTCGGACCCGTCCTGCCACTTGGTGCCGTCCTGCAGCGGCAGCGTGAAGGTGCTCTTGTCGGTCTCCTGCAGCTCCTTGGCGATGCCGGGGGCCAGCGAGCCGTCGATCAGGTTGAAGCGCAGCAGGCTCTCGTAGATGAGCTGGCTCTGGCCCTGGGCTGCGGGCCACTGGGGCGAGGCGCCGATCGGGTTGAAGTTGGTCGGCGGACCCCACTGGAAGCCGGCCACGAAGAGCGTCTCGCCGGAGGCGCCCGGACGGCCGCCACTCTCGGTGCTGCCTGCACTGTTCCCGGTCTTGGCGGTACCACAACCCGAAGCCCCGACCCCGATGGCGGCGCCGCCGACGGCGAGGCCGGCTAGGGACAGGAAGCTGCGGCGGCTGGTGGCGATCACGCCCCGTGAGCCACCGAAGACGTCGGGTGCTGTTGGCTCGAGCTCGTTCTCCATGTTGGTCATCTAGTTCCTTCCAGACGGACTTCGTTGTTTCGACTGATGGGTGGAAGCGTTGTCGGGGGGGTCGCGAGGTCCACCGGCCGACACTGATGGCGCAGCTCGGGATGCGGACTCAAGATCTCGACCGAGCAGATGGGGACGTGGACTGGTGAGCAGGCAGGGCAACGCGGACGGTCCACACGGTGTGTGTCTCGGTCAGCGTCATCGCGTCCCCTTGCTGTGAGCCTGCCAATCCAGTAGCCAACTCATCACTGAACCGGTTCGGTGTCAATGCCCACGATCCAACTGTCGTTCAGTCTTTACCTGACGGCGACTCCTGTGGGAGCGCTCCTACGGATGGACGTCACGGCAGCGGACGGGGGCGGTTGGGTGAACCTATCACCCCGTGCTGTGGTCTGCGACCTTCCCCGGAAACAATGTTTCCTGCTCGGGTTCGGAGCGACTGTCGGTGGCTGGGGGCACAATCGGCGTCATGCTGTTGTCTCGCCTGGCCGACACGTCGACCGCGTTGGCCGCCACCCGCTCCCGGATCACCAAGCGGGAGCTCATCGCCGGCGTGCTCCGCGAGGTCCGGGTCGACGACGTGGCGATCGTGGTGTCCTACCTCTCGGGCAGTCTGCGTCAGCGCCGGACAGGCGTTGGATGGAAGTCCCTGCAGTCGGTTCCCGAGCCTGTCGCCGACCCGTCGCTGACCGTCGAGGAAGTCGACCGACGGTTCGCAGCGGTGGCCGAGCTGGCTGGTTCGGGATCAGCGGCGGCCCGGATGACCCAGATCAACGAGCTGTTCGGGCGTGCGACGGCGGCCGAGCAGGACCTGTTGCGCGGTCTGATCTTCGGGGAGCTGCGGCAGGGTGCGCTGGAGGCTCAGGTGCAGGAGGGGCTGGCCGTCGCGTTCGAGGCCCCGCTGCCGTCGGTCCGCCGAGCGGCCATGCTGCTGTCGTCGACCACTGCGGCCGCCGAGCTGCTGGTGGTCGGCGGGGTGGCGGCGCTGGACGCGGTCGGACTGCAGATCACCACACCGGTGCAGCCGATGCTGGCCGCGAGCGCGCCCGACCCGGCCACGGCGCTGGCCAAGACGGGGTTGCCGGCCCTGGTGGACTACAAGCTGGACGGGATCAGGGTGCAGGTGCATCGGCTCGGCGACGAGATCCACATCTACACCCGAAGTCTGGACGAGATCACCGCCCGGCTGCCCGAGGTCGTCGCCGCGGTCGCCGCGCTGCCGTACGACCGGTTGGTGCTCGACGGGGAGGCGTTGGCGGTGCGACCCGACGGTCGTCCGGAGATGTTCCAGGTGATCGCCTCGAGGACGGCCAGCTCGGTCGACGTGGTGGCCATGGCCGAGCAGACGCCGCTGGTCGTGTTCTTCTTCGACCTGTTGCACGTCGACGGTCGGGACCTGCTCGACGTACCGCTGAGGGAACGGCTGCAGGTGATGAGCGACGTGCTGCCACCGATCCTGACGGTGCCGCGGCGGGTCTGCGACGACGTGGAGGAGGTCGCAGGGGTGTTCGCCGACGCGGTGCACACAGGCTTCGAGGGCGTGGTGGTCAAGAACCTGGATTCCGGCTACGCCGCCGGCCGACGCGACTCGTCGTGGGTCAAGCTGAAGCCTCGGCACACCTTCGACCTGGTGGTCATCGCCGCCGAATGGGGCCACGGGCGGCGCCAAGGATGGCTGTCCAACCTGCACCTCGCCGCGCGCGACGGCGACTCCGGCGACCTGGTCATGCTCGGCAAGACCTTCAAAGGCCTGACCGACGAGATCCTGGCCTGGCAGACCGAGCAGTTCCTGGCGCGCGCGATCCGACGCACGGCGGGGACCGTCTACCTCGAGCCGTCGATGGTGGTCGAGATCGCCATCGACGGGCTGCAGAGCTCGACCCGCTACCCCGGCGGCGTCGCGCTGCGGTTCGCCCGGGTGCTCCGATACCGCTCGGACAAGACAGTGGATCAGGCTGACACTCTGGAAACGCTCAAGCTGCTGCTCACGTAGGGCGGCGCGACGGCGGTCGCTGACCGGTCGCTACAGTCCCAGATCATGAGCATTCACTTGGTGGGTGGTGGCCTGGCGACGGTGCAGCCGACGCAGGTCTACGGCAGCTTCATGGCCGAGGCCGTCAGGCGGGCCCGCGATGACGGCCGGTTCAAGCCGAAGATCGGCGTCATCCAGCTGCACGAGGACGATGCGGAGGAAGGTGCCGAGCTCTACGGCCGTTTCGGCCAGATGCTGACCGGGCTGAGCCCGTGCGAACCCGTGCCGTTCCTGGTCAACGAGGGCGACGCGATGTCGGCCGGCCAGCTCACCGGGCTGGACGGGCTGCTGGTCAGCGGCGGACTGACCCCGGCGTACCTGAAGGCTCTCTTCCCGCTGAAGGATGAGATCCAGAGTCTGGTCCGGACCGGCGTGCCGTATCTCGGGTTCTCGGCCGGAGCCGCCGTGGCTTCGGAGCGGGCCATCATCGGCGGCTGGAAGATCGGTGACCTGACCATCACCCACGAGGACAACGGCGAGGAGCTCGATGAGCTGACGTTGGCCGAAGGACTGGGCCTCGTCGACTTCGGCGTCGACGTGCACGCCGTGCAGTGGGGCAACCTCAGCCGAGCCATGATGGCGGTGGCCAGTGGCGGGGTCGAGCGCGCCGTGGCTCTGGACGAGAGCACGGTCTGCATCGTGGACGGGACCACCCGCCGGGTCCACGGGGTCGGCCAGGCCTGGTGGGTGGAACGCGTCCAGGACGGCGTCTTCGTCCGGGCCCAGCGCGAGGAACTGCCCGACTGACCTGGGCCGACGCCCCGCCCCCCCTCCGCGCCGGACCGCCGCCCCCGCCCCCCAGCCCCGCCCCCCCACGCAGCCGCACCCCTTCGTACCAGATGCACCGTCTGCAGAGCGTGCGGCTGGTAGGAAGGGGTGCAGCTGTGGGGCACGAAAGACGGTTGTCCACAGATCTGCTGGCCGCTCTCGCATGGAGTGCTCGGCCGGTGGTGTGCTGCTGCGATGACCGCCCTCAAAATGACCAAGGACCTCGTCGCCGACGGACTGACCCATCAGGAGCTGGCCCGGTTGGCACGCGCTGGGGAGCTGCACCGCATCCGCCGCGGCGCTTACGTGGCGGAGGCTCCGGGGGAGTGGGAGGACCGCGACAGGCACCGGCTCCTGCTGGAGGCGACCCTCAGACAGTCGTCGCCGGACGCCGTGGCCAGTCACAGCTCCGCCGCCGTTCTGCACGACTTGCCCACCTGGAACGACCTGCTCCCCACCGTGCACCTGACCCGCGGTCGGGGCCACGGCGGACGGTTGCGGGCGTCGGGCCATCTTCATGTGACACCCCTGGCGGATGAGGAGGTGACGGAGATCGACGGCCTCGCGGTCACGTCACTGGCGCGTACGGTTGTCGACCTCGGGCGCTCCTTGTCGCTGTACCGGTCGGTCCCGGTAGCCGACATGGCCTTGGCGCGCGGTCTGCGGCCCGACGACCTGGACGGCTCCCTCGACTCCGCAGCCCGGCGCGTGGGCGTCGGTTCAGCACGCCGGATGGCCGCCTTCGCCGACGGGCGCAGTGAGAGCGTCGGGGAGTCGACCAGTCGGTGGCTGTTCGGTCAGTACGGAGTTCCGAGCCCTCAGCTGCAGTACGAGGTGTTCGACGCCGGCGTCTTCGTGGCTCGTTCCGATTTCGGTTGGGAGGAGCTGCGCACGCTGGGAGAGTTCGACGGGAAGATCAAGTACGGACGGCTGCTGAAGCCGGGTCAGAGCGCCTCGGACGTGGTCTACGCCGAAAAGCTACGCGAGGACGCGCTCCGCGACCTCGGCTGGCAGGTGGTGCGCTGGACCTGGGAGGACCTGGCCCGACCCCGGCTGCTGGTCGCCCGACTCCATCGGGCCTTCGACCGTGGACGTCGCTGACTCGGGGCGACCAGCCGCACCACCTCGTACCAGCCGCACCGTCTGCAGAGGATGCGGCTGAGTGCAGGTGATGCGGCTGCGAGAAAAGGGTGCGGCTGGCCCGGGGGCCCGGCCCGAGAGCCCGGCCCGGGAGCCCGGACGCAGAAAACGGCGCCCACCCGCAGGTGAGCGCCGTTGTCGGCACAAGGCAGGCTCAGATCAGGCCGACCGACTGGGCGACCGCGACGTTGTAGCGCTGGGTCGCGTCGGTCCAGTTGACCACGTTCCACCAGGCCTTGACGTAGTCGGGCTTGACGTTCTTGTAGTCCAGGTAGAAGGCGTGCTCCCACATGTCGAGCACCACGATGGGGATCTGACCCACCGGGACGTTGGCCTGCTGGTCGTAGAGCTGGACGATGTTGAGCCGGGCGCCCAGCGGGTCGTAGGTCAGCATGGACCAGCCGGAGCCCTGGATGGCCAGCGCGTTGGCCTCGAAGTGAGCCTTGAACTTGTCGAAACCACCGAAGAACTCGTCGATCGCGTCGCCGAGGACGCCGCCGGGCTTGTCGCCGCCGTCGGGGGACAGGTTGGCCCAGAAGACCGAGTGGTTGATGTGGCCGCCGAGGTTGAAGGCAAGGGTCTTCTCAAGCCCGCCGACGCTGCCGAAGGAGTTGTTGTCACGAGCTTCGGCCAGCTGCTCGAGGGCGGTGTTGAGCGCCTTGATGTAGGTGGCGTGGTGCTTGTCGTGGTGCAGCTCCATGATGGCACCCGAGATGTGGGGCGCCAGGGCGCTGTAGTCGTACGGAAGATCTGGAAGAACGTATTCCGCCATGAATGCCTCTCAGGTAGTGAGTGATGCTGTGGCGCAAACTCGATTTTCATCCTAGCGTCGCGGTCTCGGCTCCTGCAGAGTGCGGGCGGGTGGGCAGAACTACCCGTTCGGTGATGGCCCCACGCGGGGAACCCCTAGGACGCAAGGGCGCTTGCATCAGTTGCGCAGCTGGCGCTTGCGGGCGTCAGGGGCACGGACCGCCGGGGTGATCCGCAGCACGGGCAGCACGCCCGGGTCTGCCGCCTCGGGCAGGCGCACCCGCAGGCCCGCCTCAGAGCTGTCGGTCTCCAGCTCGCCGGGTGTGCCGAGCAGCTCGACCGAGCCCACCCCGCCGGCGAGATGGGGGGAGCCCGCCGCGAGCGTGGTGATGAGTACGTTCCCGTCGACCGGCCAGCCGAGCGGGGTGGCGTAGAGCACGTCGCCCCGGGTGGTGAACCGGATGTCCTGCGCGGTGAACGGCACCCGGTCCCCGTCGTGCAGGAACGTGTCCTTGACCTCGGTCGGGCCTTCGCCGCTGACCGTGAACGGTTGGGTGCCGTAGATCGCCTCACCGTTGACGGCCAGCCAGTCCCCGATCCGGTACAGCAGGTCCCGCTCCTCAGCCTCGAACGAACCGTCGGGCTTCGGCCCCACGTTGAGCAGCAGCGTGCCGTTCTTGCTGACCACGTCGAGGAGATCGCCGAGGATGTCGGTGATCGCCTTGTACTTCTGCCCTTCGATCCAGCCCCAGGACTGGACAGCGACCGAGGTGTCGTTCTGCCACAGCATCGGCCGGATGTCGGCGTTCTGGCCCCGCTCCACGTCGTAGACCGCCGACCCGGGGTCGAAGGCGTCGAACTTGTAGTTGATGGCCACCGGTCGGTTGCGCGCCACGCCGCGGTTGTAGAACCACGCGGCGAACTTGGCCAGCCAGGGCCGGAACACGTCCTGCTCGATCCACCAGTCGAACCAGACGAGCTGCAGATCGTTGTGCTCCACCGCCTCCACCGTGCGGGCCAGCCAATCCTCCAGAAACGCCTCGGTGGGCGTGATCTCCTGGCGCTGAGCCGGGCCGTAGAGGTCGGCGAACTCGGGGTCACGCACGTCGGAGTCGAAGGTCATCCCGCCGTTGAAGAACCACCAGTGCTCGGCCCGGTGGCTCGAGGCACCGGGGATCATCGACTGGGCCCGGACGGCGTCGGACAGCTCTCGGACGACGTCTCGGCCGGGGCCCATCCCGGCGGCGTTCCAGCGGGTCAGTGCGCTGGCGTACATCGCGAAACCGTCGTGATGCTCGGCCACCGGCACCACGTACTGGGCTCCGGCCCGGCGGAACAGGCTGGCCCAGTCGTCGGGGTCGAAGGCGGTACCGGTCAGGGCCGGCACGAAGTCCTTGTACCCGTACTGGTCATGCGCGCCGTAGGTCTGGCGGTGGTGGTCGAAGACCGCAGTGCCACGGCGGTACATCTCGCGCGGATACCACTCGCTCGAGAAGCCTGGCACTGCGTAGACCCCCCAGTGGACGAAGATCCCGAACTTGGCGTCGCTGTACCAGGTGGGCACCGTGTACTGCGCACGCAGGGAATCCCAGTCGGCGCTGAACGGGCCGGCGGCGATTCCCTCCTCCACGCGCCGCAGGATCTCGGCCCGGACCTGGGAGGTGCTGGCGACGTCTTCAGGCATGGATGTTCTCCTCCGGAGAGTCGGTGGGCAGGTCCTGCATCGCGAACATCGTCGCTGACAGCATCGTCACGCATCTCCCTAGTCCTCGGATCTCTCCTGATTGTCTGCTCGGACTGCTCCGTTGCACAAGGGTTACCGCGACTTTGCGGGAATCGCTTGACAGCATTATTGGTCCTGGTCGACGATCAGAGATACGAGGTCTGATGTGTTGCACTTCACAGTCGACCTCTACCTGCCGGTCTCCCGATCGGTCGGACGACGACGTCTTCGCGAAGGAGTGCTGTGCGAATCTCTCGGCTCACCAAGGTGGTAGCGGCTGCCGCTGCGACTGTGCTGCTGGCTGCCTGCAGCGGTGGCTCCGGTTCATCCTCGACCGGCTCCGGCTCCGGCTCATCCGGTTCTGCCGACCAACCGGTCACGCTCACCTGGTTCATGTGGTCAGGATCGGACGTGGAGAAGAACGCATGGCTGCACGTGGGCGAGATGGTCACCGCGAAGTACCCGAACATCAAGATCAAGTTCGAGACGACGCCCTTCAACGACTTCTGGACCAAGCTCACCACCCAGGCCGCGAGCGGCGGTAACGCCTGCATCATCGGCCTGCAGGGTCAACGTGCCCCCCAGTTCGGCAACCTGCTCATCCCGCTGGACGACTACATGGCCAAAGGCGGCGTCAACGCCGCCGACTACGTACCCAGCATCACCGAGGGCCTGAAGTTCGAGGGCAAGCAGGTGGCGCTGCCCTACGACGTGGGTCCGTTCGTGATGTTCTACAACAAGGACGCGTTCAAGGCCGCGGGTTTGAAGGAGCCGAAGCAGGGCTGGACCACTGACGAGTTCGTGGCCGACGCGAAGGCGCTGACCAAGGCCCCGAAGTACGGGTTCTGGGCCCAGAGCGACATCGGTCAGCTCGAGCCGTGGGTGCTGAGCTCCTCGGGCAAGGCGGCCCTCGACGACTCGGGCAAGCTGGCCGTCAACACTCCGGAGTGGAAGGCCAGCGCGCAGTTCTACACCGACCTGGTCAGCAAGGACAAGGTGTCGCCGCAGATCGCCA
Organism: Propionibacteriales bacterium; assembly: GCA_038238065.1. Lineage (GTDB taxonomy): Bacteria > Actinomycetota > Actinomycetes > Propionibacteriales > Propionibacteriaceae > Microlunatus. Next base: position 15,601 of record JBBRYD010000012.1, read on the forward strand.
GCGCCAACTCCACCTCCGCGAGCGCCAACCAGTTCCTGGCCGGGAACGCCTACATGTCCCTCGACGGGCCGTGGGACCTCATCAACGCCCGCGCGCAGGCCAAGTTCAAGGTGGGCATCGCGCCGATGCCGGCCGGGGCCGCGGGGTCGAAGACCTGGTCCGACGGGTCGGGCTTCGGAGTGACGCAGAGCTGCAAGAACCCCGAGGAGGCGTTCAAGGCGGTCAGCGTGATCACCGGCAAGGACGCCGAGACCTACCTCGGTGACCAAGGCCGGGCCTACCCCGCCCTGATCTCCACCCAGGAAGCCTGGTACACGGGCAACAAGACCCAGGACGTCAAGTCGGTGATGGACTACTCCCTGGAGAACTCGGTGCCGTTCAAGACCAACGAGACCTGGCAGCAGGTGGTCACCGCGTTCTCGAAGCAGGCCGTGGCGACCTACAACGGTCAGGGCTCGGTGGACGACCTGCTGAGCCAGGCGCAGTCGGCCGGCGACAGCTGACAGCACCAACCGGCCGACCTGAGTCCTGAGCTCGTCGAAATCACCCCTCGACCGGCTCAGGGCACAGGTCCGCAGCCAGGGGCCTCCAGTCACCGCGACCTCCACCGAAGAGGAGCACATATGGCGTTGCCAGTCGGCAGTATCTCCACCGCAGCGACCGTCACGGCCATCGAGGTCCGGCGGGGACGCCGCGGCGACGGCCGGGCCGCGGTCGGCTTCCTGTCTCCCAGCCTGATCGGTCTGCTCGCCTTCACGGCCTTTCCCATCGTGGCCTCGCTACTGCTGAGCTTCTTCAACTGGCCGGTGATCGGGACGCACACCTTCACCGGCCTGAAGAACTACCGCACGCTGCTCGCCAAGACCGAGTTCCACACCGCGGTGGCCAACACCCTGCTCTTCGTGGTGGCCTACGTCCCGCTCAATATCGTCGTCTCCCTGGGCTTGGCCGTGTGGATCGGCCCCCGGATCAAGGCTCGCGGCTTCTACCGGACGGTCTTCTTCATCCCGGCCGTCACCCCCGTGGTGGCCAACGCAGCCATCTTCTCGCTGATCCTCGCGCCCAACGGCCTGGTCGACTCCCTCTCGCAGACGTGGCTGCACAAGCAGGCCCCCAACTTCCTCGGGTCGACGACCTGGGCCATGGCGGCCGTGGTGCTGCTGAGCATCTGGCAGGGGTTCGGCTACAACATGCTGGTCTTCTCCGCCGGCCTGGACGCCGTCCCGGCCACCCTCACCGAGCAGGCCGCCATCGACGGAGCCGGCCCGTTCTCCCGGTTCTTCCGGATCATCCTGCCGCTGCTCACCCCTTCGATATTCTTCGCGGTGGTGCTGACCCTGATCTCCTCGTTCCAGGTGTTCACCCAGGCGTTCGTCCTCACTGGCGGCGGGCCGGGCAACACCACCACGACGATGGTGCTCTACCTCTACGAGCAGGGCTTCCAGTTCTTCAAGCTCGGACTCGCCTCCGCCATTGCGTGGGTGCTGTTCGTGATCATCCTGGGCATCACGGTATTCCAGTTCGTCGGCCAGAAGAGGTGGGTCAACTATGACCAGTGACGTTGCCCCCTCGTCGGCCACGCCGCGGGCTGCCGCTCGACTCGCCACGTCGGCGATCGCCGGCCGACCCCGTCAGCGCCGGTCCCGGATCACGCTGGGGATCTCCCAGACGCTCCTGACCGTCGTCGCGCTGCTGTTCCTGGTGCCGATCATCTGGATGGTGCTGTCCGCGTTGAAGGGCAGCGCGGAGGTGTTCACCGTGCCGCCCAGGCTGTTCGGCCAGCACCTGATGTTCGGAAACTTCGTCGAGGCCTGGAACTATCTGCCGTTCGGCCGCTTCATCGTGAACACCATCTTCGTGGCCGGAGTGGGCACCGTGATCACCCTCGCGGCCTCAGCCATGTCGGCCTACGCGTTCGCCAGGCTCAGGTTCCGGCTTCGCGAGCAGCTCTTCGTGCTCTACCTCAGCACCCTGATCGTGCCGCAGGAGGTGATCGTCATCCCGATGTTCCTGATCATGCAGCAGCTCGGCTGGGTCAACTCCTACAAGGCGCTCATCCTGCCCTGGGCGTTCACGGCTTTCGGCACCTTCCTGCTGCGCCAGTTCTTCCTCACCATCCCGCTCGAGCTGGAGGACGCGGCGAAGATCGACGGTGCGGGTCACTTCCGCATCCTGACCAGCATCCTGGTCCCCATTGCGGCCCCGGCCTTCGCCGTGCTGGCGGTCTTCACCTTCATCGGGTACTGGAACAGCTTCCTGTGGCCGCTGATCATCGTCAACGACACCAACCAGATGACCGTCCCGCTGGGCCTGCAGCTGTTCCTGGGCCAGCAGGGACAGCGCTGGGAACTGCTGATGGCGGCCGCCACGATCTCGATGGTGCCGACCGTGCTGCTCGTCCTGGTCCTCCAGAAGTACCTGGTGCGTGGCATCGCGCTGTCGGGGCTCGGCGGCCGGTGAGCCCGGTGGCCATCGACCCCGCGCACGCCCGGCGACTGTCGAAGAACACCGGTCGGCCCCACCTCAGCGGACGCTCGGGCAGCGCCCGGCGGAGTGTGACCGACGACGCGATCACCCGTATCCGACACATGATCCTCGCCGGCGAGCTGGCCCCCGGAGACAAGCTGCCGCCCGAGGCAGATCTGGCCGCCAACCTCGGGTTGTCCCGCACGTCACTGCGCGAGGCTGTCCGCGCCCTCACCCTGCTCGGGGTGATCGACGCCCGGCAGGGCGACGCGAGCTACATCACGAGCCTCGGACCGGAGCTGCTGCTCCGGGCCCTGGGCCTGGCCATGGACCTCCAGCGAGAGGAGACGATGGCCGACCTGGTCGGCGTACGCCGGATCCTCGAGCCGTCGGCGACAGCGATGGCGGCGACCCGGATCACCCCGCCGGAGGTGGACCACCTGTGGACGTTCATCCGGCCCGAGCTCGGTCAGGAGAACGCCCGTGAGCTGGTCGAGCTCGACTGGGAGTTCCACCACGCCATCGCCCAGGCGTCCGGCAACGATCTGCTGGCTGCGCTGCTGGACGGCCTGACCGCCCCGACCGTGCGGATGCGCACCTGGCGTGGGTTGTCCGTCCCGGGGGTGATCGAGGAGACCCTGGCCGAGCACCGCGCGATCACCGAAGCCCTGGCGGCGGGCGACGCCGAGCTCGCCCGGGCGGCGGCCACCCTGCACGTGGCCAGCGTGGAGTCCTGGGTCCGCGGGCTTCCGGCCGGCTGGAGCATCAAGGCGGCCGGAGAGGTGCGCCTCCAGGCTGCCTACGCAGCCTCCCTCGACCCGTAGAGCACCACCGAGACCCGCCCCGTCGGCGCTGCTGACCTGTCTTCCTGTAATCCGCCCCAACCCATCCGGAGGTTCAAGCCATGGCCGACCCAGTCCACCCCGACGACGATCAGACCGCACATACCGGGATCTGGGCGGAGTTCCAGCGCCCCCTGCCAGCGTGGCTGCCGGAGGCCAAGCTCGGCATCTTCATTCACTGGGGCGCCTACTCGGTGCCCGCGTGGGCGGAGCCGAGCGGTGCGCTGGGAGCGGTGCCGGAGGACGAGTGGTTCGCCCACAACGCTTATGCCGAGTGGTATGCCAACACCATCCGGATTCCCGGCAGCCCGGCGGCCGAGCACCACCGGCAGACCTACCAGAGCGCCCCGTACGACGATTTCCTGGACGCCTGGACCGCAGAGAAGTTCGACCCGGCCGGCTGGGCGGAGCTCTTCCGGGCGGCCGGCGCTCAATACGTCGTTCCGACCACGAAGCACCACGACGGCATCGCCCTCTGGGACGCGCCGGGGACCGGCACCCGCAACACCGTGCATCGCGGCCCGCACCGTGACCTGGTCGGCGAGCTGGCCGAGGCCACCCGAGCCGCCGGGCTGCGTTTCGGTGTCTACTACTCCGGCGGTCTGGACTGGAGCATCAGCGACTTCGCGCCCATCACCAACGGCGCCGAGGTGTCTGGCCTGCGGCCGAGCGACAACGCGTACAACTGCTACGCCCTGCTGCACGTGAAGGACCTGATCGCGCGCTATTCGCCGGACGTCTTGTGGAACGACATCAACTGGCCCGACTCCGGCAAGCGGGAGGGGGCCTGGTCGCTGCACCAGCTGTTCACCGACTTCTACGCCGGCAACCCCGACGGCGTCGTCAACGATCGGTGGGGCCAGACGCACTGGGACTACCGGACCAGCGAGTACGACGCCGGGACGTCGGTGGAGACCGAGACCGACTGGGAGCAGTGCCGGGGGCTGGGCTTCTCCTTCGGCTACAACCAGGTCGAGGACGAGAGCGTGGTGCTGTCGGGCCATCAGCTGGCCCGCCTGCTGGGCGACATCGTGTCGCGCGGCGGCCGGCTGCTGCTGAACGTGGGCCCGACGGCGGCCGGCGAGATCCCCCAGATCCAGCAGGAGTCGCTCCGCTCGCTCGGACGCTGGATGGACACCATGGCCGGGCCCATCCGGTCCGCGCGACGGGTCGACCCTGCGGTAGCCAGACCCAGCGACAAGCCGTGGGTGCGCTGGCTGCATACGCCGGACGCTTTGGTGGCTTTGGTCGACCAGGTGGGTCGGACGACGCTCACCTTCGATACCGCTGCGGCCCAGGCCGGCGCCGCAGAGCTGGTCAGCGGCAGCGGCTCGGTCGACATCGCGGACGGCGGGGTGGCGCTCGACGTGACCCGGTCGGCCGACGGTCCGGCGGCAGTCCGCATCCCCTGGGCCGACTGACCGACGGCCTCAGGGCATGCCGACGATCCGGGTCCGTCGAGCGGGACTGGTCAGGAGAAGGGCAGCTTCATCACCGACTGGCTGCCGGTGCCGAGGGTCGAGACCGAGCCGCCCAGAGCGTTCCAGACCTCGACCTTGACCGAGCCGCCGACCAGGTCGCCCAACGTGCCACTCGAGCTCAGCAGCTGGCTGGCCTGGGTGTAGTGCTCGTAGCCGGGGATCGGATCAGTGGCGAAGTAGTGATAGGTCTCCTGGCGATCCCAGCTGCCGTTGCCGGTCAGGTCGTAGGACACCTTCACCTCGACGGCGTTTGCTACGGCTGAGCCGGCGTCGACGTACAGGTCGAAGGCGGCGGAGCCTCCGCGGTAGGCGAGGTCGAGGCCGGTGGCGGTGAACGTCTTGGCGTTGTGCGGAGCGGTCAGCCACTCACCCGCGGCCAGAGGCAGACTGACCGATCCGCTCGGACCGGACCCGCCCAGCTGCCCGTTGGACTGCAGATAGCGCGTGCCCCCGGTCGAGCTGGTCGGCGGTGGTGTCGTCGGTGTGGGCTTGGGCGTGGCGGTCGGTGTGGGCGTCGGCTTCACGGTCGGCGTCGGCGTGGGCTTCACGGTGGGCGTCGGTGTGGGGCTCACGGTCGGGGTTGGCGTGGGCGTGGGCGTAGACGTGGGCGTCGGTGTCGCCGTGGGTGCAGGCGTCGTCGGCCCCGTCGTCGGTCCCGACCCCGCCCTCGCGCTGCCCCCGCTCCACGTCTGCGCACCCTTGGCCACGGTCTTGCCGGCGGGGGCCGCGACCCTCATCCCGTCCGAGAACGTGACGGTGAGAGCGCTGGTGGAGATATTGGCCACCACGTACGTCTTCGCGCCGTTCTTGCTGAAGGCGATCGCCATCGGATAGTCGGCGGTCAGGCTGGCGTCGACCTGCCCCAGCGCCGCCAGGTTGCGGATCCAGTGGAAGGTGTGGGCCTTGGTCTCACCCTCCTCGGACAGGAAACCCGGGTTGGCCCGGTACTTGGCCAGGGCCGTGTCGGGATCACCGAGCGCCAGGAACTCCCAGAGGATGTCCTGCCAGTAGGCCGGCTGTCCGCCCTTGTTGCGGACCACCTCGGCGTAGTTGGTCTTGTTGTAGGCCGGCTTGTAGCCGAGGTACAGGTGGTTGCCGGTGATGGGGAGCTGGTTGATGCCCTGGATCTTCTCCGGGTCGGCGGCGAACCAGGTCGCGTACGCCGCGCCGTCGCCCCAGACCATGCCCACCGTCGAGTGCCCGAAGGCCGCCGGGAAGTTGGCGTTGTCGGTGTCGAACCAGTAGTTGTCGATGGCCGAGGCCTGGGTGGTGTAGATGAACACCCCGGCGTCCCGGACTGCGGTGTTGCCGGTGGCCTGGCCCCACTGGATCAGCGCACCGGCGAAGTTCATGCCCTCCGAGGACGACTCCTGGTTGTTGCCCGAGGCGAATGATCCGTGACCCGACGCCCAGTCGTGACCCGCGAAGATGTCGAAGTCACGGAAATAGGGAAACATCGTATCGGTACGGTCGTAGTTGTTGGCGTCCTTGATCAACATGTTGACCATTCCGCCGTACTGGCTGGAACTGGCCCAGGCCGGATCGAATTTGGCCAGGGTGGCGGCCGCAGCGACAAAATACCCGTAGTGGAAATGGTGGTCGTTCAGTTCCTGGTCGGAGCCATAGCTGGCGCCATAGCCGATCAGGGTGCCCCAGTCCTTGTTGTAGTAGAAGAGGTGCTTGGTTTCTCCGGACGAGGCGGTGAACCAGTCGTTCATCGTCTTCTTCATCGCCGCCAAGGCTTTGTCCCGGACCGCGATATTGCCGACCTGGTCGGCGATTTCGGCAATACGCGCCGCCCGGCCCAGTCCTTTTCCAGTCCAATAGGTGTCGTCGTACGCGCCGCCCTCGGGGTCCGCGGCGGCCTGGTTGAGCAGGCTGGTCAGCGTGGCCTGGTCGGCGCCAGTACTGGTGGCCACGGCCGGCACCTCCGGCAGCACTCCGCGGAACTTCATCGCCGTGGTGAACTGCGTGGCCCCGACCAGCGTCTTCATGGTGCCGCGTGGGGAGACGTAGGTCTGCGGGATCGGGGTCGCCCCGGAGAGCGCCTTCCACTGGTGGGGGTAGAGGGCGATGACGGTGGCCGACTCGGTGCCCTCACGCCTGGTGGTGAGGTACTTGTACGTCGAGGCGACGGTGCCCGTCTTCGGGTCGTAGGTGTACGCGAGCGTCGTGCCCGTCACCGCTGCGTAGGCGTACCGGCCGTAGGAGGTGGCCAGGGACACCCGCTGCGCGTTCGTGCTGCTCGAGGTGGTCGGCAGCACCGCCACGCTGAAGTAGGTCTTGCCGCCCAACGCCGACACGATCTTCCCGCCGCTGACCGACCAGCCCGCTCCGCTCGGCGCGTACGCCACGTAGTCGTGACCCGCCACGGTGAAGCCGATGCTGGAGCCGGTCTTGGACCAGACCGTGGCGGGGCCGGAGGTGGTGATCTGGGCGTTGGCGCCGGTGGCCTGATAGTAGGAGATCGGCAGCCCGTGGCCGATGGTCGCCTTCAACGTCTTGGCGCCGTCGGTCCAGCTCGGGGTCACGGTCCAGTCGGACCAGCCGTCCACCATCACGGCGCCGGCGTTGAGACCGGCGAGGCCGACCACGATGTCCTGGACATAGGGGAACTTGTACTCCCCGACGCCGTTCGCCGTACCCGTGATGGTAGGCGTGGTGGTGTAGGACATGCCCAGCCCGGCCGAGGTCGCACGGTAGGCGGCTGGGTGCGCGAACAACGGTTCACCGAAGGCGCAGTTGGTCTTCTTGAACAGGATCGATGACCACCAGTCGTTGGTGGGGACCGGTCCCTTGGGGGCGTTGGCGGTGACACTGGCCCGGGGGTTGGTGGAGATGTCCCCGCAGCCCGACGGCAGTGCGCCTCCGGCCGGGAGGGTGGTCGTATAGCTGCCGACGCCCACGGTCGCGCCCTCGGCAATTTTCGGCGAGCCCAGCGCGAAGAACGCGCCGAGGACGAGGGCGGAGGCGCTGACCAATGCGGTCGCGCGCCATAGCTGGTTGGGTTCTGTTCGGTTGAGTCCACCCCCGACGGATTTGTTCCGATGAGTGGAAACAGGGGTCACGTCATTCTCCTCTGAAAGCGCCGGATCACTTGCGAAGAACAAATGAGAGCGCTCTCACGTGATGTCCATGTAACGCGACATCCACGCTTTCGTCAATGTTGACGAGAAATGCCAATAGGGCTGCGGTGCCGCCGGATATCGTTCACCACGGAGAACTGTCACGACCGACCCGAAGTTTCCTGGGTAAAGCGACAGTTCCTCAGGTTTACCTGGGGAACCGACAGGGGCGCGACCGACCGTCAAGGCTGGGCCGATGCCCACCATCGGCCACTGGACACGCACGTCGGTCCCTCATCGGTGGGGCGGGCGGAGATCCGTCTGGAACCGGTCGGTGTTTCACTGGGGCGTATGTCTTCAGCGTTGTCCCTGTCGGGGTTGTCCAAGAGCTTCGGCGCCAAGCGGGCGGTCACCGATCTCAACCTCGAGGTCCGCGCCGGCAGCCTGTTCGGCCTGGTCGGACCCAACGGCGCCGGCAAGACCACCACGCTGTCGATGGCCACCGGGCTCCTCCGACCGGACGCCGGCACCGCGACGGTGCTGGGACACGATGTGTGGACCGACCCGGCCGGGGCCAAGGCGCTGATGGGCGTCTTGCCCGATGGCCTGCGGCTCTTCGACCGGCTCAGTGGTCACGAGCTGCTTCGTTACGTCGGCCTGCTCCGCCGGGTGCCGCCGGCCGACATCGCCACCCGGTCGGACGAGCTGCTGGAGGCGCTCGGGCTCACCGAGGACCGGGACACCCTGGTGGTGGAGTACTCCGCCGGCATGACCAAGAAGATCGGCCTGGCCTGCGCGTTGATCCATGCCCCACGGCTGCTGGTCCTGGACGAGCCGTTCGAGGCGGTGGACCCCGTCTCCGGGGAAGGGATCCGCTCCATCCTGCGGAACTACGTCCGCGGCGGAGCCACCGTGGTGATGTCCAGCCACGTGATGGAGCTGGTGGAGAGCGTCTGTGACGAGCTGGCGGTGGTCGCCCAGGGGCGGGTGCTCGAAGCGGGCACGCTGGTGGAAGTGAAGGCGGGGTCGACGCTGCAGCAGCGCTTCCTCGACCTGGTCGGGTTCACCGCCGCCGGAGAGGAGTCCCTCGCGTGGTTGCGCTCCTCGTCCAGCTCAAGCTGACGCTGCTCAGGAACAGCCTGCGGCGCAGCACCTGGCGCACGGTCGGGCTGGTCATCGGGATGGTCTACGCGCTGGGCATCGTGGTCGGCGTGCTGATCGGTCTGGTGGCTCTACGCTGGACCTCCGCTGCTTTCACCGCCGACGTCACGGTGCTGGCGTTCTCGCTGCTGACGGTCGGCTGGCTGATGCTGTCACTGCTGGTCTTCGGCATGGACGAGACCGTCGATCCGAGCAAGTTCGCACTGCTGCCGGTCCGGGCCCGGGAGCTGTTGCCGGGTCTCTTCGTGGCGGGGCTGATCGGCAGTCCGGGAATTGCCACCGTGCTGGTGTCGGCCGGGCTGGTCGCCACCTGGGCACGGAGCGTGCCGCTCACCGTGGCGGCGCTGGTCGCGTTCCCGATCGGGGTGACCACCTGCTTCCTGCTGGCCCGGGCCGCGACCGTGGCGTTCGCCTCGTTCCTCTCCTCGCGCCGGTTCCGCGACGTGGCCTTCGTGCTGCTGGCCCTCGGCGCCGGGCTCCTCGGCGTCGCCGGCAACCTGCTCGGTAGCGTCGCCGGGTCGATGGGTGCGGAGTCCCGCCGCTTGCTGGCCGACGTGGCCGGGGTCGTTGGCTGGACGCCGTTCGGCTGGGCGTGGTCCATCCCCGCGGACGTGGCGCGTGGTCATTGGCCGGCGGCAGGAGTGCACCTGCTGCTGGCCGTCGGTCTGGCGGCCGGTCTGACCTGGGCCTGGGGCCACTTCCTGGCCATGCGGCTGGTCGAGCCGGTGCAGGCAGGCGGCCCCGCGGCCAAGACCAAGGAAGGGACCTTCGTGGAGCGGCTCTATCCGGCGACCCCGGCGGGTGGGGTTGCGGAGCGGACGTTGCGTTACTGGCGACGCGACCCGCGCTACGTGGCCGGGGCGGCGGGCCTGCTGATCGCCCCGGTGGTGATCATGGTGACGCAGCTGGTGAACCCCGGTGGCAGCCTCGGGGTCGCCGCCTTCGCGCCGGTGATCCTGGCGCTGCTGATCGGGATGACCCTGGCCCAGGACCTGTCCTACGACGGCACGGGCATCTGGCTGCACATCTCGACCGGGGTGACCGGGGCGGCGGACCGGGCCGGCCGGGTGATGTCGACCATGACCATCTTCGGGCCGCTGATGCTGGTGCTGCTGATCGGGGCGTTCGCCCTGACCCAGCAGTGGCAGCTGTTGGCCCCGGTGGTGGCCCTGACCGTCGGCCTCACGCTGATCGGTCTGGGGGTCGGGGCCTACGTCGGAGCATTGTGGCAGTGGCCGGCCCCGCCGCCGGGCGGCAACCCGTTCCAGCGCGGCAACAGTGGAGGGCTTCCGGCCATCCTCTCCTTCGGCGTCACCACCGCCGGAACCGTGGTGCTGGGACTGCCGACGATCGCCCTGGCCGTCGGTTCCATCTGGGTCAGCTGGCTCGCCTACCTCGGCATCGTGGTCGGCGCCCTGAGCGGTCTGCTGGTGCTGCGGCTCGGGATCCGGTGGGGCGGCGGGCGGCTGGAACGCCGCTGGCCGGAAGTGATGCAGTCGGTGAGCGAGAAGATCGCCTGAGCCTGTCGAAGGGCGGGCCTTCGACAGGCTCAGGTCGACGTTGGGAACCGGGACGAGCGCAGGGACCGCTGCCTACTTGGCGCCGGACTTGTCGTAGGCCTCCTGCTGGATCTGCAGGTAACGGTCGAGGCCCAGCCCGCTCAGGCCCTTGACGTAGGCGTCCCAGTCGGAATCGATGTTCTTCGAACCGGTGATGAACTGCAGGGAGTTCTGCTGGACGTAGGTCTCGATGTTGGTCTGCAACGTCGCCAGCTCGCTGGACAGCGATGGGTCGACCCAGACGCGCCAGTAGGGGTAGACCGATGCCTTGTCCTCGTGTCCCTGGTACAGCTTGGTCGCGTCGAACAGGCGGCGCTCGTAGCCCGCCTGAGTCAACACGTCGGTGCTGACCGCCTCCGACGCGCGGAACTCGGCGGTGTTGTTGTACTGCGCCAGAGCGCTCCAGTTGCCGTTGCGAGGCTTCGCGCCCGCGGGCACGGGCACCTGCTTGTAGAGCGGCTTCAGTGACTTGTCCAGCGCGACATCACCCGATCCGGGGTTGACGTAGCCCTGCCCCTTGGGCCCGAACAGAGCGTCCATCTCACCCTGCTGGGTGAAGATGTAGTCCAGCATCTTGATGGCCTGGACCTGCATCTCCGGGGTCGCCTTGTTGGTCAGCACGAAGGTCGCTCCCGGCGCCGACGGGAAGTTGTACCCGGTGAAGTTGGACCCGGCGGGCCCGGTCAGCGGCGGGATCGCGTCGTAGCTCTTGTCCCGGCCGTCCTTGGAGCCGATGGTGACGGCAATGCCCGGGTGCAGCACGGTGGCGGAGCCCAGGATGGGAGCGTCGGCGTTGTTGCCCTGGGCCAGCAGCGCGTCGGAGTTCTGGGTGAAGGCGCCCTTGTCGATCAGGCCGTCGGCGTAGAGGCCCTTGAGGTAGGTCAGGCCCTGCTTCCAGCCGTCCTTGTTGGCCTGCAGGTCGACCTTGCCGTTGTTGAGGACCAGGGTGCTCTGGTTGTTGCCGCTGGTGCCCTGAGGGTCGTAGATGAACGCGTTCATGAAGTAGGGGATCAGCGCGTCGCGGGTGTCGGCGCTGAGCGGGATCTCGTCGGCCTTGCCGTTGCCGTTGGGGTCCTTGGTCTTGAACGCCTCGAGCACCTTGCGCATGTCGTCGGTGGTCTTGGGCTGTTGCAGACCGAGCTTCTTGAGCCAGTCCGAGTTGAGCCACAGCTTGTCCTGGTAGGAGCAGTGGAAGCAGTCGACCCACTGCGGCAGGCCGTAGATCTTCCCGTCCGGCGCGGTCGACATCTTCTTGAACTCCGGGTTGGCCTCCAGCGCCTTCTTGATGTTGGGCCCGTACTTGTCGATCAGGTCGTTCAGCGGCAGCACGACACCCTGGGTGGAAAGCTTCAGCAGGTCCGCCTGGGTGAACTGGTCCACCCACGGGATCAGCATGTAGAGCGCGGGGTAGTCACCGCTGGCCAGCGAGATCTGCCGCTTCTCCTTGGAAGGTCCGTTGTCCAAAGTGGTGGTCTGCCACTTGAAGGTGATGTTGAACTTGGCGGTCATCTCCTTGCTGAAGGCGTTGGTGGCCAGGTTGGCGTCGGGGAACTGGGGCGAGAACACGCTCAGGGTCACCGGTGGGTTGCCGGTGATCTCGGGCGCGGGAGCCTGTTTGCCGGCGTCGCCGCCGCCGCCGGTACAGGCCGCCAGAGCCAGCGCGAGGGCGCTGAGGGTGGCAACGGCGGTCACGTGTCGCTTCTTTGCGAGGGTGGGCTTCATGGTCAACTCTTTCTTTCTTCTCTGGGAGGTTCACGACGCCAGCGTGTGATGGCGTCGTCAGCTGAGGGTGTGGTGTGGGAGGTCCAGGTCGGGGCTAGCCCTTGACCGCGCCGATCATGATGCCCTTGGTGAAGTAGCGCGCTACGAACGGATAGACCAGCAGCACCGGCACGCTCGAGACCACGATCAGTGAGTACTTCAACAGGTCCGCCAGCTGCTGCCGCTCGAGCATCAGCCCTGCGTCCATCGACCCACCGGACGTCGTGTTGAGGATCAGGATGTTGCGCAGCACGAGCTGGAGGGGGTAGAGGTCGGTGCTCTTGAGATAGAGCAGCGCGTCGAAGTAGGAGTTCCACTGGATGATGGCGTACATCAGCCCCACCACCGCGATCATCGGTTTGGCCAGCGGAATCACCACCGACCACAGGAACCTCAGGTCGCTGCACCCGTCGAGCTGGGCCTGCTCACCGAGCTCCTCGGGGATGGCGGAACGGAAGTACGTCCGGGCGATGATCACCTGCCAGACGCCGATGGCCTGGGGGAGCAGCAACGCCCAGCGCGTGTCCAGCAGCCCCGCGTGTTGGACCACCAGATAGGTCGGGATCAGGCCGCCGCTGAAGAGCATCGTGAACAAGATGATGGTCATCAGCGCGTTGCGGCCGAACAGGTCCTTGCGGGACAGCGGATACGCGATCGCAATGGTCAGCGTCAGGCTGATGACGGTGCCGGCCACGGTGTAGAACAGCGAGTTGAGGTAGCCCCGGATGATGGTGGGGTCCCCGAGGGCGACCTGGTAGCCGCGGAGGGTGAAGTCGACCGGCCAGAACAGCACCCGGCCGGAGCTGACGGCGGCGGGGCTGCTGAACGAGCTGGCCACGATGTAGGCCAGCGGCAGCAGCACGACCAGCAGGAAGACGGTCAGCAGCAGATAGATGCAGAAGACGAACATGCGGTCGCCGGTGGAGTCCTTGATCCGGCGGGGTCGGTCCCGTCGACGACGACTCGTACGTGTCAGGCCGGGGGCGACGAGGTCGGACAGGGTAGTGCTGTCGGGGTCCCAGGCGTCGCCGGCCCCGACGGGTGACTTGGTTTGGCTGCTCATGACCAGAGACCTCCACCGGTGATCTTCTTGGCGACGAAGTTGACGATCAGCAGCAGGAACAGGTTGATCACCGAGTTGAACAGCCCGACGGCCGTGGCCAGGCTGAAGTCCGCGTTGAGCAGGCCCGTCTTGTAGACGTAGGTGGCGATGATCTCCGAGGTCGAGGTGTTCAGCGGGTTCTGCAGCAGGTAGGCCTTCTCGAAGCCGATGGCCATGATGTTGCCGACGGCCAGGATGAGGATGATGACCGCAGTGGGCAGCACACCGGGGATGTCGACGTGCCAGATCTTGCGGAACCGGGACGCCCCGTCGACGCGGGCCGCCTCGTAGAGCGAGGTGTCGATGCTGGACAGGGCGGCCAGATAGATGACCGCCGAGTAGCCCGCCGTCTGCCAGATGTCGGACCAGACGTAGATGTGGCGGAAGAAGTCGGGGTTACCCATGAAGTCGGACGCGCCGATGCCGAAGAGGCCGAGGCCGCGGTTGAGGATGCCCAGTCGCGGAGCCAGCATCAGGATGGTCATCGAGACCACGACCACCGTCGAGATGAAGTAGGGCGCGTACGTGACCATCTGGACGGTCCGCTTGAAGACCCCCTGACGGATCTCGTTCAGGGCCAACGCCAGGATGATCGGGATGGGGAAGCTCGCGATGACCACGTAGACCGACAGGAACAGCGTGTTCTTCACCAGGTTCCAGAACACCGGGTTGCGGAAGAACGCTTGGAAGTTGGTCATGCCGACCCAGGGGCTGCCCCAGATGCCCTTGACCACGCTGTAGTTCTTGAACGCGATCACCGCGTTGGACATCGGGATGTACTTGAAGACCGCGAAGTAGATCAGCGGCGGGATGATCAGCAGATACAACTGCCAGTGGAGTCTGAAGCTCTTGCGCGCTCGACGCATCCGGCGCGACTGCTGTGCGGGTGCGGTGGTTGGGGCGTCAACCAGGACATCGGTGGTCACTGCACGCCCGGATCTTTCGGTGACGTCGGTCCTGAACAGCGGTCTCGCGGGCTCGACGGGCAGCCCTGGCGTTGTCCCGCTCGTTGTCGATGCATCATTGCACTCCCATCAAGGCAAACGTTTGACCACACTCAAGCACACGGTTGCGCGTGCCGCAAGGACCCTGTCGAATCGTGGGCATTCTTCGCCGTCCGGTGCTGAGCCGAGAGGGATCACCGGGTCCGGTTCGCCGGCGTTCGGTGGCCGACACGCCGCAAGAACCGCAGGAGAAGTGCCTAGTGGGCGGTGAGGACGCGGAAGCCCTTGGCGCTGGCCACGCGCTCGCAGGGGTGGCCGTGGTCGGTCAGCCAGCGCTGCAGTGAGTCGGCGCCCAGGTTGCGGCCGACCACCAGTCGGGCCACACCGCCGGGCGCCAGCCGCGGCAGCCAGCTGAGCAGCAGCTCGTGCAGGGCGTCCTTGCCGATCCGGATCGGTGGGTTGGACCAGATCTCGTCGTAGCGGGCGGCCGGGTCGGCCTCGTCGGCCCGCAGCACCCGCACCCGCTCCGCCACCGCGAGGGCCACCGCGTTGTCACGGCACAGCGTCAGCGCGCGGTCGTTGACGTCGACCGCGTCGATGGTGGCCTCGGGACAGCGCAGGGCCAGGGCCATGGCGATGGGCCCGTAGCCGCAGCCCAGGTCCAGCAGGCGCAGCGGACCCTCCGGTACGGGGGACTCCCGCATCAGTACGGAGGTGCCGAGGTCGAGCCGGTCGCCGGAGAAGACGCCGTTGGCCGAGATCAGCTCGATCTCCTCGCCCCAGATCCGCGCGGTGACCATCCGCCGGTGTTCCGGGCCGGCGGGTGTGTCGCTGAAGTAGTGCTCAGACATGGGCCGCCCCGCGCAGGGAGCGCGCCCGTTCGGCGCGCAGCGCCAGCTCGTCGTCGGGGGGGTAGCGCACCTCCTCCAGGGTCAGGCCCTGGGCCGGCATCACCTCCACGTTGGAATGGCGCATCCCGGCCGCGGTCATCTCGGTCAGCCAGTCCAGGCTGTGCCGACCCGAGCCGACGGCCACCAACGCCCCGACGAGGGCCCGGACCATCGAGTGGCAGAACGCATCGGCGCGCACCCTGAACTCGAGCGAGCCGGCCAGGGGACCGGCCTCGATCCGCCGTCCGGTCAGCTCCAGCAGCGTACGGATGGTGGTGGCCCCTTCCCGTCGCCGGCAGAAGGCGGAGAAGTCCCGCAGACCGAGCAGGGTCTCGCCGGCGGCGTTCATCGCGTCCAGGTCGACGGCGAACCGGGACCGGGCGACGTGGCGTCGCAGCAGCGGATCGGTGGGTGTGAACGTGTCGTTGAGCCGATAGCTGTAACGCCGCCAGATGGCCGAGAACCGAGCGTCGAAGCCCGGCGGAGCCGGCGCGATCGAGCGGACGAGGATGTCGTCGTCCAACACCCGGGAGAGCTTGTAGCGCAGGTAGTCGGGGTCGGGAAGCGCGTCGGCGTCGAGATCCAGGTGCGCCACCTGACCTCGAGCGTGGACGCCGGCGTCGGTGCGCCCGGCCACGACCAGAGCGACCGGTTCCGCCAGGCGCAGGCCCTGCGCGATCCAGTATTCGAGGTCGCCCTGGACCGTCCGCATGCCCGCCTGCTCCGCCCAACCCGAGAAGTCGGTGCCGTCGTAGGAGATGTCCAAGCGCCAGCGTCGCAGGGCGCCGATGCCCGACTGCTGCGGCCCCGTGGGGGCGGTCATGCGCGCCGGTATCGGAGGTCGAGGATGTCTCGGCCGGCGTCCAGGCCCCGCTCCTCGAAGCGGGTCACCGGGCGAGCGGCCCAGCGTGGCGCCCAGCCGTCGGGGTGCAGGTTGACGAACGCCTCGGAGGCGTCCAGCACGGCGCGCATCTGCCGGGCGTAGTCGGCCCAGTCGGTCGCCACCCGGAGTTCTGCGCCCGGTTTCAGCCGGCTGGCGAGCAGTGCGACGAAGTCGGGGGTGAGCAGCCGGCGCTTGTGGTGCTTGGACTTGTGCCAGGGGTCGGGGAAGAAGAGCCACAGCGCGTCGATCGTGTGCTCGCCGAGCAGCGTGGTCAGGCCCTCGACGGCGTTGGCCTGCACCAGGCGGACGTTGTCGACGCCGTCTCGGGCCAGCTTCAGCAGGGTCCGGGCCACGGCCGGTTGGTAGACCTCGAACGCCAGCACGTTGGTATCCGGCCGCGCCTTGGCCATGGGCACCAGGGAGCTGCCCATGCCGGAGCCGATCTCCACGATCCGCGGCGCCGTCCGGCCGAACAGCTCGGTCCGGTCGACGGTGAAGTCCGGGTCGATCGAGGTGTCGGTGTCACCGCGGGGGACGTCCAGCACCCAGCGGGAGTGGTGGGCGTCCCACGCCTCGCGCTGGGACGGACTCAGCCGGGCGCTGCGACGGACGAAGGAGACGATCTCCCGGCTGGCGCGGGCCGGGTCCCTCGGCGGCGCCACGTCGGTCACGTTCGAGGAGCGCAGCGACTGCCGGCCCCCGTGGCGAGCGGTATTCACTTCTGGTGCCGCTTCTCGTACTGGTACAGGATCGGGCCGAAGACCAGAAGGCTGATCAGGAAGGCGAAGATCCCGGTCACGAGCCGACCGCTGAGGTAGACGGTGAGAGCACCCGCGGTCGCGCAGACCAGGGCCAGCAGATAGAGCCGGCCCTCCTTGGCGATCTCGCGTCGCCTGTTCGAGTCCTCAGCCACGGCGACGAATCTACCTGGACGCCGACGGCTCAGCCGCTACGTCCGGAATTAGCACTCGGCACCCCATGACTGCTAAGTCCGTCACGGGAGTCACCATGAGTCACACCAGCAGCATCAGCAGGAGGTCGTCATGAGCTCATCTCGGCAACCGTCGGTCGAAGTCTCACCGCTGCAGTCGCACGGGTCGCTGTACGGCTTCATGGTGAGCGGTCGCTGGCCCGACAACACGGTGGAGTGGGCGCAGTTCCTGGTGCTGGCGGTCCGGGTGGCCGCCGTCCCCGGACTGCTGCCGATCACCACGGTGTTCAGCGTCCGAGACGAGGTGCCGGACGCCCCCGGGCACGGGGCGATCGGCCTGGTGGTGGCCGAGGGGTCGTTGATCGGCGAACGTGCACTGGCCCCCGGGCTCTTCGCCCACCCGTACCCGGCCGGCTTGGTCGTGCTGCACCCGCCGTCGAGCACGCTGCCGTCGGTGCCTGACTACGACGTGGCCTCGGGCTGCGTGTTCCTTCCCGGACTGCCCGAGCTGGGTCTGAGCCATCGGGCGGCCTGGGTCGAAGCCGGCCGGGACGGCACCGTGACCCGGCTGGTCAGCAGCGGCGACGTCGACCCGCAGAGCAACCCGGACACTGCCGCACTCTCGGTGCTGCTGGCCGCGTGACCCCCCTCGCGACTAGGCAGTAATCCTGCCCTTCGGTCGGCGTGTCACCACGTGCTCGTGCTCGTCAGCTGGAGATGTCCTTGTTCGAGAAGCGCGCCCAGGCGGCGAGCCAGAAGACCGCTGCGTAGACAGCCGCGGTGAGCAGTCCCCGTTGCACGTTGGCTGTGGCCATCGGGTCTCGCAGCAGGTCGCCGAACGCGGTCCACCAGTGGGTCAGCAACCACGGGTGCAGCCAGTCGAGCTGTGAGATCGAGTCGAGGATGAACATCATCACGTTGATCAGCACGATGGCCGTTGTGGCAGCGATCGGCTGCTCGGTGAGGGTGGAGATGAAGAGCCCGATAGCGCCCAGCGCCGCAAATCCCGCGGTCAGGTAGAGCGTGATGAGCAGCACTCGGCCGACGGCGGCCGCCATACCGATCTGGGTGCCCGACAGCAGGGTCAGGGGTCCGCCGCCGAACAGGATCAACCCGACGACGGCGCCCACCAGAGCGACGGTGAGCGTGGCTACCAGGGTCGAGATGACGATGGCCGCATACTTCACGGCCAACAGCCGGGTGCGGCCGGCGGGGATGGTCAACAGATAGCGCAGCGTACCGATGTTGGCCTCACCAGCGATGGAGTCGCCCGAGATGACGGCCACGGCCAGCGGCAGGAACAGCGGCAGCTCGAGAGTGAGCCCGGCCAGGGCTACGAACAGCCCGTTGCCGAGGATGGCGCTGACGAAGTCGGGTCCGTCGCCGCCTCCGGGGTTGGAGACCTTGACCGCGATGGCCAAGATGATGGGCACGATCGCGAGCACGGCGACCCCGGCCTGGTTGCGGCGCCGTCCGAAGATGATCTGCAGCTCCGACCGCAGGAAGCGCAGCGAGAGTCCGCCGTGGTGCTTGGTCAGCGGCGGTCGGGGGGTGGCCAGGTTGTCCACCCTCGGGGCGGCCAAGCCGGTATCAACCGCTGACATCGAAGCCCTCCCCGGTCAGCGAGACGAACAGGTCCTCGAGGCTGGGTGACTCCACGGCGAAGCCGAGCACCGGTACGCCGTCCCGCACCAGCGCTGGCACGATCGTGTCCACCGCGACCTCACCGAGCGCCGCGAGGACCCGTGACTCCTGGACCCGCACGTCGGTCAGACCGAGCTCGGAGAGGACCCGAGCGGCGTCAGCCGGCTGGTCGGTCTCGACCCGGGCGGTCTGTAGGGCGCCGGAGCGCACCTCGGCGACCGGACCCTGGGCGACCAGCTTGCCGACGGTCATCACGCCGACGTGGGTGCACATCTGCTCCACCTCGGCCAGCAGGTGGCTGGACACCAGCACGGTGGCACCGTCGGCGGCGAGCTCGCCGACGAGGTGGCGCACCTCCCGGGTGCCCTGGGGGTCCAGTCCGTTGGTGGGTTCGTCCAGGATGAGCAGGTCCCGCGGCATCAGCAGTGCATTGGCGATCGCCAGTCGCTGCCGCATGCCCAGCGAGTACGCCCGATAGTTCTTGGTCGCCGCCGCGAGCAGCCCGACCCGGTCCAGCGCGGAGTCGATACGCCGCCGGGACGTCCGCGGGTCACTGGCGGCATCGCACGCGTCCAGCCGCGCGAGGTTGGCGCGGCCCGACAGGTACAGGTGGAAGGCCGGGCCTTCGACCAAGGCTCCGACCCGGGGCAGCACGGAGGCCGCGTCGCTCGGCATCGGACGCCCCAGCAGATTGATGCTGCCGGCCGTCGGACGGATCAGACCCAAGAGCATCCTGATGGTGGTGGTCTTGCCCGAACCGTTGGGGCCGAGGAAGCCGTACACCGCTCCGCGTGGCACCACCAGGTCGATCCCGCCGACCGCCACCTGATGACGGAAGTTCTTGGTCAGGCCTGAGGTGCGGATCGGTGCGTTCTCGGCTTCGGTGACGTCGTGCCCAGCGCCCAGGGGGGGAGAGGGGCGGGGCACGACGTCATTGCGGGGCTCGACAGTGTGAACAGAGTTGCTCACTTGGCGAGCGCGTCAAAGAGTACCGCGGGTGTCACCGAACCAACGGCCAGACGGCCATCGTCGGTGAGCACGGCGGAGAACCCGTTGCCGCTGAGCACCCGACCGGAGCCCCACGACTTGCGGACCTGCGGCAATGAGCGCAGCGCCTGAGCCAACTGATCGGACTGGCCACCGGTGGTCGCGTCGGCGGGCAGCTTGGTGACGACCACGGTGCTCCAGCCCTTCCCGACCACCTTCGTGTCTTCCTGCGCGCTCTGCTTACGAGCGTCGAGCTCCTTCTGCGTCGGCGCAGGGCCGGCCGGCTTCGTCTCCTGCTGCGGCTTGGCCTCGGTGACCTTGGTGCCCGGAGGCGCCTTGAAGTCGAACTCTGTGTCGTCAGGACGGTTGAAGTTCACGGCGGTGTACGCGACCTCGAAGGCCGGCTCCTTCGACCCGGTCAGGACGTCGACCCGGAGCGGGATGTGCTTGTCACCGTCGATGGCGATACGGACCTCGTGCACGAGCGAACCGGCGTCCTGGGGCTCGAGCACCAGCTCGTAGACGGGGCGGCCGGCCACGTCGGGGGCGGTGGCCGTGCTCACCTTGGTGGTCGGCTCGAGCGCCGACAGGACCTTCTGAGCGGCTTCCTGGGGGGTCTTGGGCAGGTCGGCCGGGGCCTTGCCGACGTCGGGCTTGGCCATCTCCTGGGCCGACATGGTGCGACGGGTCGCGGTCTTGCCCTTGTAGGACCAGGTCCAGACGTTCGCGCCGTTCCTGATCACGTCGGTCTCGTCCAACGACCCCTGCACACGCAGCCGGGCCTTGTCGGAGCCGGAGTACCAGACGTCGAGGGTGTGCGTCCCCGATATCAGCGAGGTGAGGCTGGCGTCGCCGGAGCTGCCCATCCCGGGCAGGTCGATCCCGAGGTTGGAGGTCTGCACCACCGTGCCGGACATGGCGTCGACGTTGGTCTGCTGGAGATCCACGAGCAGTTGCTCGGCGCTGCGCGGCGGAAGGGTGTCGGCGCTGGCCGTTGCGGCCATGATGCCGCCGGTGCCACCAACCACGAGAAGGGCCGCTGCGGGCGCCAGCCAGCGCAGGGCAGGCCTACTGTCAAAGATGCTCATGTCAACAGTGTGGTCGCTCGGTGCTGTGGAAATGCTGAGACGGGTAGGCCGGCCGTGACAGGCTGTCCGGGTGCGGGTACTGCTGGTCGACGACGAGGTGCGGATGCTGAGTGCGCTGCGCCGCGGCCTGGTGGCCGAGGGGTTCGCGGTGGACGTGGCCACGTCGGGTCCAGAGGGCCTGGAGCTGGCCCGGCTGGGCGACTTCGACGCCGTGGTCCTTGACGTGATGCTGCCCGGTTTCTCCGGCTTCGAGGTCGTCCGCCGGCTGCGCGCCGAGGACAACTGGGTGCCGGTGTTGATGCTGTCGGCCAAAGACGGCGAGCACGACCAGGCCGACGGGCTCGACAGCGGGGCCGACGACTACCTGACCAAACCGTTCTCCTTCATCGTGCTGCTGGCCCGGATCCGAGCGCTGCTGCGCAGGGGTGTGCGGGCCCGGCCGGCGGTGCTGGCGACCGGTGACTTGACGCTCGACCCGGCGACCCGCGAGGTCCGGCTCGGCGGAGTCCCGGTGGTGCTCACCCCGCGGGAGTTCCTGCTGTTGGAGTACCTGATGCGCCAGTCCGACCGGGTGGTGAGCAAGGTGGAGCTCCTGGACCACGTCTGGGACTCCGCGGCCGACACAGCTCCCAACGCGGTGGAGGTCTACGTCGGTTACCTCCGGCGCAAGATCGGCGCCGACCGGCTGGTCACCGTACGCGGTGTCGGGTACATGCTGACCGCATGAAGGGCCAGGCTCGGCGGATCAGCCACCCGGTGGGCCGATGAGGCGATTCTGGGGCCTGAGCCTGCGGGCCCGGCTGATGCTCGTGGGCGTCGCCGGCGTGGCCGTCGCCCTGGCCGTCGGCGGCCTGGTGCTCTATCGGGTCCTCGTCTACGCGGTCGACCGAACCCTCGACACCGAGGCGCTGGCCAGTGCGCACGAGGTAGCCACCCTGGTCGACGCCGACCGACTCCCTTCGACCCTGCCGGTCTCGGGCGCGCAGCTGATCCAGGTGGTCGACGTCGAGGGCCGAGTCGTGGCCGGATCGGTCAACGCCGACCGGCTGATCCCTGTGCTCCGCCCGGCCGAGCTGAGCGGGGCCCTGGCCGGCGAGGCCGTCTTGGTGAACGGCTCACGGGCCGGTCTGGTCGGGCCGCTACGGGTCCGAGCCGTCGCGGCCGGGCCGGCGTCGGCGCGTTCGAGCGTCATTGTGGCGCTGCAGGTCGGAGATGTGTTGACCAGCCGCGCGGCGCTGCGACACTCGTTGCTGGTGACCATCCCGCTGCTCGTGCTGGCCTTGGCCGTGATCGCCTGGTGGGTGATCGGCTGGACGC
The DNA here is from genome assembly GCA_038238065.1 of Propionibacteriales bacterium. Taxonomy (GTDB): domain Bacteria; phylum Actinomycetota; class Actinomycetes; order Propionibacteriales; family Propionibacteriaceae; genus Microlunatus. The sequence goes on from JBBRYD010000012.1 coordinate 37,722, forward strand.
TGCGACCGGTGGAGGCGCTGCGGCTGGGCGCCGAACGGATCAGCGGCAGGGACCGGCAGGAGCGACTGGCGGTGCCGCGGGCCGCCGACGAGATCCGGGCTCTGGCTGTCACCCTCAACTCAATGCTGGACCGGCTGTCCGCCGCCCGTAGCCGGCAGCAGTCGTTCGTGGCGGATGCGGCGCACGAGCTGCGCAGCCCGCTGACCAGCATCCGCACTCAGCTGGAGGTGGCCGACCACCTGGGGGAGGGTGGTGAGCTGCCCGCCGACCTGATGGCCGATGTGGTCCGGCTCTCGGCGCTGATCGAGGACCTGCTGCTGCTGGCCCGGGCCGACGCCGACCGGCGGGGGCCGGCCAACCCGATCATGTTCGACGTGGCCGACCTGGTCTTCGACGTGGCCTCGTCCTCCTCGGCCGCCCGGGTGCCGGTGGTGGTGGTGGTGGTCTCCCCAGGTCCCGCGGAGGCGCTCGTGCTCGCCGACCGGGACGAGGTACGGCGCGCGCTGGCCAACCTCGTCGACAACGCGGTCCGGCACGCCGCGACGCAGGTCGGCCTGGAGGTGGCCACGGCCGGCTCGGAGGCGGTGATCGGTGTGGTCGACGACGGGCCCGGCATCGACCCCGCGGACCGCGAGCGGGTCTTCGACCGGTTCACCCGGCTGGACGAGGCGCGCGACCGCGACGCCGGTGGGTCGGGCCTCGGGCTGGCCATCGTGCGCGAGCTGGTCGCCCGGGCGGGGGGCTCGGTACGGCTCGACGCGGTCGACCCGACGGCTGACCACCCGGGCCTGCGGGCCGAGATCACCCTTCCGTTGGCCCGGGAGAAGGCGTCCGCAGCGAACGTCCCGGCGTAAACCTGCTTTCGGCGGCTCGGCGTCGCCCTTAGGCTTCTCCCCATGGGACACGTGGATCTGGCGGGCGTGTCCTATCACCTCCCGGATGGTCGCGTGCTGCTGGACGACGTGTCGTTGCGGGTCGGGGAGGGCGCGGTCGTTGCTCTCGTCGGCGCCAACGGCTCCGGCAAGACCACCCTGATGCGGATCATCGCCGGCGATCTGCAGCCCACCACGGGCTCGGTGTCGCGCAGTGGCGGGCTGGGGGTGATGCGCCAGTTCATCGGCAGCATCCGCGACGAGTCGACGGTCAGCGATCTGCTCTTCTCGCTGGCGCCGCCGCGGTTACGACAAGCGCAGGCCGAGGTCGACCGGTTGGAGCTGGCGCTGATGGACGACGAATCCGAGAAGACCCAGATGCGCTACGCCCAGGCGTTGGCCGACTACGGCGACGCCGGCGGCTACGAGGCCGAGGTGCTGTTCGACGCCTGCTGCACCGAGGCCCTGGGCATTCCCTACGACAAGGTCAAGTGGCGCGAGGTCAGCACCCTGTCGGGCGGCGAGCAGAAGCGGCTGGCCCTGGAGGCACTGCTGCGTGGGCCCGACGAGGTGCTGCTGCTGGACGAGCCCGACAACTATCTGGACGTGCCCGGCAAGCGCTGGTTGGAGGCCTCTCTGGCGACCACCCAGAAGACGGTGCTGCTGGTCAGCCACGACCGTGAGCTGCTGGCCGAGGCGGCCAAGACCATCGCGGCTCTGGAGCTGGGAGCGGCGGGCAACACCGTCTGGATCCACGGCTCGGGCTTCCGGACATTCGCCGCGGCTCGGGCCGAGCGGTTCGCCCGGTTCGAGGAGCTGCGCCGGCGCTGGGACGAGGAGCACGCGAAGATCAAGGCGCTGGTGCTGATGTACAAGATCAAGTCCGAGTTCAACGACGGGCTGGCGGGGCGCTATCAGGCGGCCAAGACCCGGCTGGCCAAGTTCGAGGAGGCAGGGCCGCCGCAGGCCATCCCCCTGGAGCAGAAGGTGTCGATGCGGCTCAAGGGCGGCCGGACCGGCAAACGGGCCATCGTGGCCACCGGTCTCGAGCTGACCGGGCTGATGAAGCCGTTCGACGCCGAGATCTGGTTCGGCGACCGGGTGGCCGTGCTGGGTTCCAACGGGTCGGGCAAGTCCCACTTCCTCCGGCTGCTGGCCAGGGGCGGGTCCGATCCCGACATCGAGCACCGGCCGGTGGGGGACCTGGACATCGCCTCGGTCCGGCACACCGGCCACGTCAAGCTGGGGGCTCGGGTGCGGCCGGGCTGGTTCGCCCAGACCCATCACCACCCGGAGCTGATGAGCAAGACGCTGCTGGAGATCCTGCACCGCGGCGACGACCACCGCGGCGGGATGGGCCGGGAGGAGGCCTCGCGCAAGCTGGACCGCTATGAGCTGGCCCACGCGGCGGAGCAGAAGTTCGAGTCGCTGTCGGGTGGTCAGCAGGCGCGCTTCCAGATCCTCCTGCTGGAGCTGTCCGGCGCGACCATGCTGCTGCTCGACGAGCCCACCGACAACCTGGACATCGAGTCGGCGGAGGCGTTGGAGCAGGGGCTCGAGTCGTTCGAGGGGACCGTGGTCGCGGTCACCCACGACCGCTGGTTCGCCCGCGGGTTCGACCGGTTCCTGGTCTTCGGGTCCGACGGCGGCGTCTACGAGTCGGACCAGCCGGTGTGGGACGAGACCCGGGTGGTGCGGTCCCGGTAGTCCCGCGTCCCCCAGTGCCCGCAGCCGCACCCCCTCGTACCAGCCGCACCGTCTGCAGGGGGCTGTCCCGTCACTTCACACCGGCTGCAGAGGGTGCGGCTGGGTGCAGGTGATGCGGCTGCGGTCGGGTGGGGGCCGGGGTCGGCCTCGATGCCTACGGCAGACGTGCTCCGGCACCCGGGTAGCCGTGCTGGCGCCAGGCCTCGTACAGGCCGATGGCGGCCGCGTTCGCGAGGTTCATCGAGCGAGCGCCGGAGACCATCGGGATCCTGACCCGCATGGTGATCCTCGGGTCGGCGAGCACGTCAGCGGGGAGTCCGGTGGGCTCGCAGCCGAACAGCAGCACGTCACCGAGACGGTAGGCGACGTCGGCGAACGACCGGTCGGTGGCCGCCGTGAACGCCAGCACCCGGGCGCCGGGCAACGCTGACCAGAAGGCGGGCAGGTCGTCGTGCACCCGCACCTGGGCCATGTCGTGGTAGTCCAACCCGGCCCGCTTGACCCGGGCGTCGGTGAGCTCGAAACCGAGCGGCCCGATCAGGTGCAGCTCGGTCCCGGTGATCGCCGACGTGCGGATGGCGTTGCCGGTGTTGGACGGGATCCGCGGTTCCAGAAATGCGACCCGGAACACGGCTGACGGCTAGCGCTCGCCGATCGGGATGAAGTCGCGGCTGCGGATGCCGGTGTAGATCTGCTTCGGCCGGGCGATCTTCTGGTCCTTGTCGTCCAGGAGCTCCTGCCACTGGGCGAGCCAGCCCGACGTGCGGGGGATCGCGAACAGCACGGTGAACATCTCCGGCGGGAACTGCAGTGCCTCGTAGATCAGGCCCGAGTAGAAGTCGACGTTGGGGTACAGCTTGCGGGACACGAAGTACTCGTCCTCGAGTGCGATCTTCTCCAGCTCCATGGCGATCTTCAGCAGCGGGTTCACCCCGGTGACCTCGAAGACGTCGTCGCAGGCCTTCTTGATGATCTTCGCGCGCGGGTCGTAGTTCTTGTAGACCCGGTGGCCGAAGCCCATCAGCTTCTCCTTGCCGGCCTTGACCCCGTCGATGAACTCACCGACGCGATCGGTCGACCCGATGGTGCGCAGCATCCTGAGCACCGCTTCGTTGGCGCCACCGTGCAGCGGTCCGTAGAGAGCGCCGATGCCGGCCGCGACCGCCGAGTACGGGTCGACCTGCGACGAGCCGACCGAGCGGACGGCGTTGGTGGAACAGTTCTGCTCGTGGTCGGCGTGCAGGATGAAGAGGACCTCGAGCGCCTTGACCAGCCGAGGGTCGGCCACGTATTTCGGCTCGCTCATCTTGAACAGCATGGCCAGGAAGTTCTCCGCGTAGGAGAGGTTGTTGTCGGGATAGACGTAGGGCTTTCCCTGACCGTGGCGGTACGCGAACGCGCCGAGCGTCGGCATCTTGGCCACCATCCGGCTGATCTGCAGCTTGCGGTTGTCCGGGTCCTTCACGTCGTTGGCGTCCGGGTAGAAGGTGGACAGCGCGCTGACCGAGGCCATCAGCATGCCCATCGGGTGCGCGTCGTAACGGAAACCCGTCATGAACTGCTTGAGGTTCTCGTGCAGGAAGGTGTGGTTCGTGACCTCGTGGGTCCAGGTCGCGAGCTGATCGGAGGTCGGCAGCTCACCGTTCAGCAGCAGGTAGGCCACCTCGAGGTAGGTGGAGGACTCCGCCAGCTGCTCGATCGGGTAGCCGCGGTATTCCAGGATGCCGACGTCGCCATCGATGAACGTCACGGAGCTGCGACAGGACGCGGTGTTGACGAAGCCAGGGTCATATGTGGCCAAGCCCGGCTCACCCTCGATGCCGATCTGCTTGAGATCGGCGGCCCGGATGGTGCCGTCGGTTATCGGGATCTCAAAGTCGCGGCCGGTGCGGTTGTCGCGAATGCTGAGCGTTTCGGTCATGGCCTCAACCTAGTAGGGGAATAGTCGAGCGTGTAAGTCGGGGGATTATGATTCAAGACACGCTGGGACAAACGTGCCGTCATGGTGCTTGCGCCCGGATCGACGGCGTTTTGACCCAACCGGCGTCCCCCGGGTAATCTGAACCGCTGTTGCGCTCTCGCGTGTCCTGAGCCGGCCGGAGTCGCGATGTAGTCCTGTCCGGGTCTGGGGCGGTCCAGCAGGAGGGCCAGCACCTCAGCACCGAATTTTCAGCATCAATGTCAGTAACTCATGGAAGATGGTCAACGACCGTGTCTACGTACAGCCCCAAGCCTGGCGAGATCACCAGGGAATGGCATGTGATCGATGCCGACGACATCGTGCTCGGACGGCTTGCCGTCACGGCCGCCACGCTGTTGCGCGGCAAGCACAAGGCGACGTTCGCACCTCACGTGGACGGCGGCGACTTCGTGGTCGTCATCAACGCGTCGAAGATCGCTCTGACGGGTAACAAGCGCACCGACAAGTTCGCCTACACCCACTCCGGCCGCCCCGGCGGCCTGAAGTCGGTCAGCTACGGCGAGCTGCTCGACCGCGACCCGCGTCGCGCCGTCGAGCTCGCGGTCTGGGGCATGCTGCCCAAGAACCGGCTGAGCCGAAAGCTCATCAAGAAGCTCAAGGTCTACGCCGGCCCGGAGCACCCTCACACTGCGCAGAAGCCCGCGCAGTACGAGATCACCCAGATCGCTCAGTAGATTTCGCCAGCAGAGCGCTCGCTCGAACTTCGGGGGAACAACCCCCCGAGCCCCCGGAACAGAAATAGGACGTTTGATTCGTGTCTGACACCGTAGAAGAGACCGTCGTCGACGACGCGGTCGCCCCGTTCACCGAGAACGACCGCGAGATCGCCTACCGTTCCGAGGCCTCGGCGCAGGTCAACCTCGGACCGTCCGGGCGTCCGGCGCTGGTGGCCGCCATGGCCGCAACCGGTCGCCGCAAGGAGGCCATCGCTCGGGTGCGGGTCGTGCCCGGCAGTGGGAAATGGACCATCAACGGTCGCGACCTGGACGGGTACTTCCCCAACAAGGTGCACCAGCAGATCGTGTCCGAGCCCTTCTCCACCGCAGGTGTGGCCGGCTCGTACGACGTGATCTGCCGGATCCACGGCGGCGGGGTCACCGGCCAGGCTGGTGCGCTGCGGCTCGGGATCGCCCGCTGCCTGAACGCGGTGGACGAAGAGGCGAGCCGTCCGGCGCTCAAGAAGGCCGGCATGCTGACTCGTGACGCACGAATCAAGGAGCGCAAGAAGGCCGGGCTGAAGAAGGCCCGTAAGGCTCCTCAGTACAGCAAGCGCTGATCTCGCCCGGGAGACGGGGCATGGCGCGTCTTTTCGGGACCGACGGTGTGCGCGGCAGGGCCAACGAGGCTCTGACCGCGGAGCTGGCCCTCGAACTGTCGGTCGCTGCGGCGCACGTCCTCGCCGAGACCGGACTGTTCGACGAGCACAGCCCGGTGGCCGTGGTCGGACGCGATCCTCGCGCCTCGGGTGAGTTCCTGGAGGCCGCGGTGGTGGCTGGGCTCGCCAGCGCGGGGGTCAACGTCATCCGCCTCGGCGTGCTGCCCACGCCGGGTGTCGCCTTCCTGACGGCTTTCACCGGTGCCGACCTGGGTGTGATTCTCTCGGCCAGTCACAACCCGATGCCCGACAACGGGATCAAGTTCTTCGCCCGGGGCGGGAGCAAGCTCGACGACGCGCTCGAGGACGCCATCGAGGCCAGGGTTGGGGAAGCCTGGTCGCGCCCGACCGGCGCGGGCGTCGGCCGGGTGATCGACGACCCCTCCCTGGTCGAGACCTACGTCGCCCACCTGGTCTCGAGCCTCGAAGACCCGACCAGTCTCGAGGGGCTGAAGGTGGTCATCGACTGCGCCAACGGCGGCGGTTACCTCACGGGTCCGGCGGCGTTCCAGGTGCAGGGCGCCGAGGTGGTCGCCATCCACGCCACGCCGGACGGCATCAACATCAACGAGAACTGCGGCTCGACCCATCCGGGCGACCTGCAGGCCGCCGTGGTCAGCCTCGGGGCTGATCTGGGCCTGGCTCTCGACGGTGACGCGGACCGCTGCCTCGCCGTCGATGCGACCGGCACCATCGTGGACGGCGACCAGATCCTGGCCGTGCTCGCGGTGGCCATGCGCGACGCGGGGCAGCTGCGCGGCAACACCGTCGTCGGCACCGTGATGAGCAACCTCGGCTTCATCCACTCCATGACGGCCGAGGGCATCCGGGTCGAGCAGACCCGTGTCGGCGATCGCTATGTGCTCGAGTCGATGAACGCCAACAACTTCTCCCTGGGGGGCGAGCAGTCGGGCCACGTGGTGATGGCCGACCACGCGACCACGGGCGACGGCGTGCTCACCGGGCTGCACCTGATGAACCGCATGGCCAGCACCGGGAAGACGCTGGCGGAGCTGGCCTCGGTGATGACGCGGCTGCCGCAGGTGCTGATCAACGTGCGCGACGTCGACAAGGCGCGCGCCGACTCCGACCCCACCCTGAACGAGGCAGTGGCCGAGGCCGACGCCGAGCTGGGTACCGGTGGTCGGGTGCTGCTGCGCCCCTCCGGTACGGAGAACGTGGTCCGGGTGATGGTCGAGGCCCAGACCGCCGCCGACGCCCGGCGGGTGGCGGAACGACTGGCCGAGGTGGTCACCGCCACGTTGGGCTCGGTCACCTCGCCGGCTCAGCACTGAGCTTCCAGCTCAGTTGCCGAAGAGCCGGCCCATCAGGCCCGAACCCACGCCCAGCGCCAGCAGGATGAGCACGATCACCGCCCCGACCACCGACAGGATGAGGGAGAACAGCAGCGCGCCGAGCGAGCCGAAGAAGCCGATCTTGACTGCGGTCCCGGCGGAGATCCTGACCGGCTGAGAGACGGTGGAGTACTGGTTGGTCATGCCGCGACGCTACCCCGGACAGGCGTGTCGTCGGTCACCGCTCAGACCTTGCGGATGCGCACCCACTTGACCTGATGGTCGGTGTCCTTGCGCAGGATCGCGGTGGCGCGGCCGCGGGTGGGTCGGATGTTGGTGTGCAGGTTGGGCCCGTTGATGGTGTCCCAGAGGTGCTCAGCCTGGGCGACCGCCTGCTCCTCGGTCAGCTCGGCGTAGCGGGTGAAGAAGGATCGCGGGTCCCGGAAGGCCGTGTCACGCAGGGTCAGGAACCGTGAGATGTACCAGGCACGGATGTCGTCGGGGTCGGCGTCGACGTAGACGGAGAAGTCGAAGAAGTCGCTGACCGCGAGCCCGGTGGTGCCGTCGGGACGGACCCGGGCCGGCTGGAGCACGTTCAGGCCCTCCACGATCAGGATGTCCGGTCGCTGCACCAGGACGTTCCGGTCCCCCACGATGTCGTAGACCAGATGGCTGTAGACGGGCGCAGTCACCTCCGCCCGGCCGGACTTCACGTCCATCACGAAGCGCAGCAGGGCGCGCCGGTCGTAGGACTCCGGAAAGCCCTTGCGGTCCATGATGCCGCGACGTTCCAGCTCGGCGTTGGGGAACAGGAACCCGTCGGTGGTCACCAGCTCGACGCGTGGGTGCTGGGGCCAGCCGGCCAGCAGCTCGCGCAGCAGGCGGGAGACCGTGGACTTGCCGACTGCGACCGACCCGGCCACCCCGATCACGAACGGTGTCCGCCCCACCGTCAGGCCGAGGAACTCGTTGGTGGACCGGTGCAGCTCGCCGGTGTGCAGGACGTACTCGCTGAGGAGCCTGGTCAGCGGCAGGTAGACCTCGCGTACGTCGATCAGCCGGGTGGGGTCGTTCTGCCCGCGGAGCCGGTCCAGGGTGGCGCTGTCCAGGGTCAGCGGCGTGGAGTGGGCGAGCTCGGCCCAGTCAGAGCGGTTCCGCTCGACGTACGGGCCGTACACCTGCGCATCTTGCGGCATGGGTGGCATTCTCCCCTGTCGCAGCAATCCACCCGCGGTCGGAGCCGCGCGTGTTGACCTCCCGCGGCTCCCAGTTCCGACCTGTAACCTTCACGGCATGTGCGGAATCGTTGGGTACGTCGGCCCGCAGTCCGCCGCGGCCGTCGTGGTGGACGGCCTCCGCCGGCTCGAGTACCGCGGGTACGACTCCGCCGGGATCGCAGTGGTCTCCGAAGCCGAGATCCACCTGTCGAAGAAGGCGGGCAAGATCGCCAACCTCGACAAGTTGCTGGCCGACGAGCCGCTGCCAGTCACCGGCCTCGGTATCGGCCACACCCGGTGGGCCACCCACGGCGCCCCGAACGACGTCAACGCGCATCCGCAGCTGTCCTTCAACGACCGGGTGGCCCTGGTCCACAACGGGATCATCGAGAACTACGTGCCGCTGCGCGAGGAGCTGGCGGCGGAGGGCGTACGGGTGACGTCGCAGACCGACACCGAGATCGTGGCCCACCTGCTCGGCCAGCAGGTCGCCGCCGGTCACAGCCTGGTCGGGGCGATGCGCTCGGTCTGCCAGCGGCTCCAGGGGGCGTTCACCCTGGTCGCGGTGGATGCGCTCGACCCCGACTCGGTGGTGGCCGCTCGGCGCAACTCGCCGTTGGTGGTGGGTGTCGGACGCGGCGAGAACTTCCTCGGGTCCGACGTGGCCGCCTTCATCGAGCACACCCGCGAGGCGCTCGAGCTCGGTCAGGACCAGGTCGTCGAGATCACCGCCGACCGCGTGACCATCACCGACTTCGCCGGCCAGGAGGCGGTGGTCAAGCCTTACCACGTCGACTGGGACCTCGCCGCCGCCGAGAAGGGCGGCTACGACTGGTTCATGCGCAAGGAGATCTACGAGCAGCCGCGCGCGATGGCCGACACGCTGCTCGGCCGCTATGACGTGACCGGCGCCCTGACCCTGGACGAGATGCGCATCAGCGAGGCCGAGCTGCGGCTGGTGGACAAGATCGTGGTGATCGCCTGCGGGACCTCCTTCTACGCCGGTCTGGTCGCCAAGTACGCCATCGAGCACTGGACCCGGATTCCGTGCGAGGTCGAGCTCGCCAGCGAGTTCCGCTACCGCGACCCCATCGTCGGGCCGACCACGCTGGTGGTCAGTATCAGTCAGTCGGGCGAGACGGCCGACACGCTGATGGCGATCCGGCACGCCCGCGAGCAGCGGGCCCAGACGCTGGCCATCTGCAACACCAACGGCTCGACCATCCCACGGGAGTCCGACGCGGTCATCTACACCCATGCCGGGCCGGAGGTCGGTGTCGCCTCGACCAAGGGGTTCCTGACCCAGCTCGTCGCCTGCTATCTGCTGGGTCTCTACCTGGCCCAGGTCCGGGGGGCCAAGTACGGCGACGAGATCGCCACCCTGATGGCGGAGCTGGAGTCGATCCCGGCTTCGATCCAGCAGGTGCTGGACGACATCCCACCCGTGCTGGAGCTCGCGAAGGCGTTTGCGAATGCCCCGTCGGTGTTCTTCATGGGCCGCCACGTCGGCTACCCGGTGGCCCTCGAGGGCGCGTTGAAGCTCAAGGAGCTGGCCTACATCCACGCTGAGGGTTTTGCCGCCGGCGAGCTCAAGCACGGACCGATCGCCCTGATCGAGGACGAGCTGCCGGTGTTCGTCGTGGTACCGCCCCGGGGGCGTGACCAGCTGCACGACAAGGTGCTGTCCAACATCCAGGAGATCCGAGCCCGCGGGGCCAAGATCGTCGCGCTGGCCGAGGAGGATGACGACGAGGTCACCGGCTATGCCGACGTGATGATCCGGCTGCCCAAGGTGTCGACCCTCTTCCAGCCGTTGGTGGCCGTGGTCCCGCTGCAGATCTTCGCCTGCGAGCTGGCCACCCAGAAGGGCCATGACGTCGACCAGCCTCGCAACCTGGCCAAGTCCGTCACCGTCGAGTGAGCCGACGGTGATCCTCGGGGTCGGCATCGACGTGGTCGACGTCGCGCGGTTCGGGGAGTCCCTGGAGCGCACGCCCGGCCTGCGCGTGCGCTTGTTCACCACCGCGGAGCGCGAGCGGTCGTTGGCCTCGCTGGCGGCGCGGTTCGCCGCGAAGGAGGCGCTGGCCAAGGCGCTCGGGGCGCCGACCGGGCTGGGCTGGCTGGACGCGGAGATCATGAACGCCCAGACCGGCGACCCGCGCTTCGAGATCCGCGGCTCGGTGCTGGCCCGGGCCGACGAGATCGGGGTGGCGTCGGTGCACGTGTCGCTGTCCCACGACGCAGGGATCGCCTCGGCGGTCGTGGTGGTGGAGTCCTGACCCTTGCGAGCACACGGTTCGAGCCGTTCGGCGGCCAGCACCTGGCCCTGGTGACGCTCTTCGTGGTGGGGGCGGTCGGCGTCGTGCTGGTGGGAAGACGTCATCGCGAGGCGGACCCGGTCGGCGTCCGGCGGGCGTTCGCCGCGGTCCTCGTCTGCGTGGCCGTTCCGGGCCAGGTGCTGCAGCTGACGCCCGCCGAGTTCGACCTCGGGTCGTCGCTGCCGCTGCAGCTGTGCGACCTCGCCTGGCTGACCGCGGCCTGGGCGCTCTGGACCCGGTCGAGGGTCCCGGCGGTGCTGACCTACTACTGGGGGCTGACCCTGACCGTGCAAGGGATAGCGACGCCGTCACTGGGGCAGTCGGTCCCCGACCCGCGCTTCCTGCTCTTCTGGGC
>JBBRYD010000013.1:0-48000 GCA_038238065.1 Propionibacteriales bacterium
ACCGATGTCGTGGCACCAACATGTCACCGATGTCCCGTCACTTCACACCGCGACGAAGCGGTGCAAACGGGAGTAGGTGGTGCGGATGCGGGCGGTCCTGGGCGGGCCGGGGTTCAGCCAGTCCGGGCGGCGCAAGACCTCCCAGCCTCTCGCCACATAGCCGGGAATGGGTATTGCGGTCGATCACACATTCGAATACACTGGGTGTATGAATCTGGGGGACACCGAAAGACAGGCCGAGGTGACGCCTGTCGATCATGCCCTGGATCAGTTGTCGACCGCACTCGATCACCTGGTGAAGGTGGTGGAGGATGGCGGGCTCGACTACTACGACAACTCACAGTTGGTCGGCTTCATGCAGTCGTTCGAGCGGTTTCGAAACCGGCAGTCTCTGGTGGACCACCGAATCGTCGTGGACGGGGACCGTCGCGGGTTGCCGGATGCGTTGACCCAGCCCTCGATGCGGCGGGTGCTGGTGCATCTGTTGCGGCTGTCGCCGGGCGAGGCGTCCAGCCGGGTGAATGCCGCGGAGGCGTGCGCGGAGCGGACGAGCATGTTGGGTGAGGTGCTCCCGCCGACGCGACCGGAGTTGGCAGCGGCGCAGCGTGAGGGTGTCGTGTCTCCGGAGCAGGTGCAGATCATCGAACGGGCGCTGTCCAAGGTGGACCGGGTGGGTTTCGATCCGGTCGACATCGCCACTGGGGAGCGGCTGCTGACGAACTTCGCCGCGACGTTCGGCACCAAGGACCTCAAAGCCCTCGCCGATCAGACGGTGGACGCGATCAACCCCGACGGCACGTTGCCGGACGAGAAGCTGAACGCCGACCGACGGCAGTTGAGCCTGCGGCCGTGCCGCGACGGGATGTACGCGGGAGAGTTTCGGCTGACCGGCAGCGCAGGCGCGAAGCTGGCCTCCTTGCTGCAGCCCCTCGCCAAACCGCGGTTGGACTATGTCGGTGGCGCGGAAGGTGAGCTGAAACCTGACGCCGATGAGCGGACCTTCAGTCAGCGCATGCACGACGCCCTGGAGGAGGTGTGCGACCGGGTGTTGGGGGCTGGCGACGTCCAAGGCTCCGGCGGCACCCCCGCGACGGTGATCGTTACGATCACGCTCGAGGATCTTCTGGACCGGTTGGGCTACGGCACCACCTCCGACGGCACGCTGATCCCCACCGGCGAGGTGATACGGATGGCCAACCAGGCAGAGGTCGTGCCCGCTTTCGTACGCCGGACGGGAGAAGTGCTGGAGCTGGGCCGCAGTCGCCGGATTGCGTCCAACGCTCAGACTCACGCCCTGATCGTTCGGGACCGCGGATGTTCGTTTCCCGGCTGCGACCGTGCCCCTGAATGGTGCGAGCGCCATCACATCGTCGAGTGGGTGGACGGCGGGAAGACGGATCTGGACAATCTGACTCTGCTGTGCCGCTACCACCATCACAACTTCGCCAGCCGGGGCTGGACGTGCCGTCTCAACACCGACGGGATTCCCGAATGGCGGCCACCGCGGTGGCTGGACCGAGACCAGAAACCGCTCATAAACAGCCGCATCGCCGCCCACCTGGCCGCGCGGGCACCACGTCGACACTCAGCCGGCGGCAGAAGCCGAGCCAGCGGCAGTGCCCTGCCTCCTGATCGCGCCACCGCCGTCCTCCAGCGGCAGTAACCAGCACCTGCCAGCACCTGACCAACCCGACGCTTCACTGCGTCCCTTTTCTGGTCGGCCTTTTCGACCCGGCTCTGGCTGTAACAAACCCAGGCGTCAGGCGCTATGTACGGGTGACAGCAACCGCGGTGCTTCTCGATGCGATGAGTACCCCTGACAGAGGAGTCCCTGATGACCAGAAAGACCAACACCGCCACGACCCGGTCGGTCACGTTCCGCCGAGCGATCACTTCGGCCTGCACTCTGCTGACCGCAGGGACTGTGGCCGCCGCTTCGTTCTGGCTGGGTATGGCACCGACGGCGCAGGCCGACCCGGGCGACACCTTTGTGCCGATCGGGTCCAGCCAGCTGGTACAGAGCGAGGATCTCGACGCGATTCAGATGACACTGGACACCGAGAAAGTCGTCCTCCACCGCAACACCGATTTCTCCTCATGCCTGGGGGAGGGGAATGCCTGGACGAGTGTCCTCCAGGGATCGCCCAAGCCGATCAGCGCGGCGTGGACCAAGCGGGGCCACCGCGACCAGTTGTTGACGGAGTCGATCGCCCAGGCCAAGACCGGGGCCCAGGCTGAGAGCTATGCGACAACCCTGGTCAACTCGGCAATCCGGGCCTGCCGCAAGCCGAAGTTCGACTTCCACTACGGCCCGATCCAGTCCTCGAGTGTCGGCTCCGGCTACGCCACCTGGGCCGTCGCGTACAAGGGGAACAGCTCCCACCCCGACGGTGGCGTCGTGGTGATCCGCAAGGGCACCAACGTGGGCTTCATCCAGGTGAGCGGCAGCTGGGGCCCAGCCGACCAGACCATGGAGTCGGTGGCCAAGGTGGCTGTTGACCGACTCGCCTGACCACGACCGGCTGACGATGGTGCCGGGTCGAGCGTGCTCGGCCCGGTACGACCCGCCGGGGACTACGCTGGCTCGTCGCCGAAGACCCTGGGACGAGCGGAGACATCTGTTCGGAAGGACACCGGTGTGAACCACGACGAGGCATTCGCGGGCTGGGCGCGGGAGCACAGCCCGGCGCTGCTCCGCCGCGCCACCATGCTCTGCGGTGACCGACACCGAGCCGAGGACCTGGTCCAGGAGACCCTGGTCAAGATGTTTCTGCACTGGCGCCACATCGACCTCGACGGCAATCCGATCGGGTATGCACACAAGACGTTGTTTCGCCTGTTTCTGTCCCACCGCCGGAAGCGGAGCTCTCGCGAGCTCGTTAGCTCAACCCTCCCGGAACGGCCTGGGCGCGACCCCGAACCCGCCATCCGCCTCGACCTGTTGGCCGCGTTGCAGACCTTGGCGCCCCCGCAGCGTTGCGTGGTCGTGGCCCGCTACCTCGACGACCGTCCAACCTCCGAGGTCGCCACCTTGATGGACAGGACCGAGGCCTGGGTTCGCGTCACCGCTCACCGCGCCCTGCACAAGCTCCGCGACTCGCCCTTCATGGCTGACGAGCCATCGATGACCCACGCTGTACCCGCCTCGAAGGACTCCGCTCATGGATGAAGATGCCGTCGTCGAACGGATCCGCGCCGACGCCGACCTGCTCGACGACGGACATACCGACATCGACGCCCTGGTCAACGGCGCCATGCTCCGTGGCCGTCGTCAACGCACAGGCCGACGCCTCGCAGGCTTCATGACCTGCGCTGTCGCCGCCGGAGTGGCGATCACCCTTCTCGGGGGGTTGCCGACGAGTTTGCGCACTGGTCCCAGCGTCGTCCCGGTCGGCCCGCCGCCGCAGGTCTCCACCAGCTCGCCGGCGAAGACGCGCTCCCCAGCTCCACCAGCGTCCCCGGACCGGGTGAGCGGCACCCCGGGGAAGGTCCAGCAGACCCTCACCGACCTGCTCCCAGCCGCCGCCAGAGTCACCCACGCCTCTGCCGCCCGGGACACAGGTACCAATGGCTTCGCCTGGGAGCACACCACCGCCCTGACCGTGGACGATGTGCAGGGCACGAGCTACATCTTGGGCGGCATCGGCAACGGCACGTACGACGACGCGTGCTTCAACCTGCCCGATTGCACCAAGACCACTTTGCCCAGTGGTGGAACCCTCTGGGTCACCAGCAGCCCCGGAGGCGACAAGAGCGGTACCGACCTCACGTTCAGCTACAACCGTCCCCAGGGCGGGCACATCTGGATGATGGAGCGCAACTTCGCCACCGGCGGTGGACCCGTCACCCGAGACGCCCTGCTGCTTAACAAGGCTGCAGCACGCAGACTTGTCACGAGCCCGGCGTGGGACACGCTGTTCACCGGGTGACCGTGGGGACCGGTGGTGGAGACTCCAGTCACTCGAACAGCTGCGGCACCGTTACGGCCTCCGCCAGGGCGTTGTCACCCGCGCGCCCCAGCACGAACCACACCCGCCGCCCGTCGGCCAGGTCCTGCAACGTCTCGAAGTGCAGCAGCACCCGTCCCACCCCGTTCACCACGTCGCCGACCGTGTGTGTGACCCGCTCCGGTTCGTCGTCGGCCCAGGCGGCGCAGTGGAACTCCCCGCCCGACACCGGGAAGGTGACCCCGTTGCTGCGCGCCTGCACCCGGGCCACCACCAGCTCCCCGTTCCGTCTGACCTCGTCGATCCAGGTTCGTCGGCCGGCCCGCAGGTCCAGCCCCACCCCGAACACCTCGCGCGGCGCCCCGCAGTCGGTGTTGTCGGGCAGCACCCAGGACGAGATCGACACGTGGTGGTCGCGCGACGTGATGCGCTCCACGTTCTGGTCGAACTCCGACCCGAAGACGGGATCGCTGGCCAGGCTCTCGTAGGCCAGCTCGAGCGGCCTGGTCTGCGCCGTCTGCAGCCGCAGCCAGGCGTGCCCGAGGTAGATGCGGTAGAAGTCGCTGGACTGGTCAGCGCCGAAGACGTACGTCGCCGGCCGCTCCAGACTGTTCGACGCCGTGGCCGCCGTCACCACCCGGTCGGACGGCGAGCCGAAGGCCACCGCGGCCGTGTCGAAGTTGGACTGCGCCCAGTTGTCCACCACCACGATCTCCCCGTGCTCGGGGTGCCCGGGATCGTTGTACCGGTCGACGTCAACGCGTACGCAGAAGTGCTCGGCCTCGACGTCGCCCACCTTGACCGACGACGGTAGCGGCCAGTTGACGGTGATGGAGGCGGAGCCCGACGCCGGCACGGTGAAGGGCACCGGGTCGGGCAGGTCGTTCCACTTCCCAGGCGCCACCGTGAACGGCACCCAGCGAACGTGGATCCGGACGTCCGTCCCGGGCAGCGACCCCAGGTTGTTCACCGTCACCTTGATCACGTTGGTCGCGCCCTTCACCACCACGGGGAATGACGATCCGAGCGGCCCGAAGATGGTGATGTCGGGGCTGCGGAAGTTGCCGTTGCCGGGAGCCGGGCGGACCTGGAGCTGCGGGCGGTGCGCTTCGAGATAGGTGACGTCGACCTTGGCCGAATCAGCATTAGGTGCGGCCAAGTCGGTCAGCGCCAGGGTGAAGTCGTGCATCCGGTTTGGGTTCGTGGTGTCGCTGTCTTGGTAGTCCTGGCCGTCGTTGACCAGCAGCGGCCCGTCGCCGTCGAGGTCCTTGCCCAGGAAGATGATCGGAGGCCGCGCCACCTCACCCCCGCGGACCCGCAGGTCGGTGCCCACCAGGATTCGGGTCCGCCCGGTGATCACCGTCTCGTCCAGCCGCTGGTCGCCGAGCTGGCCCGGCTGCTCGTTGCGGTACTCGAAGAAATAGCTCCAGTCGTCCATGATCGGCACCTCGATCCCGGCCACCCGACCTCCCGTCGGCCCGGCCCCGGTCACCGTCTCCGCGGCCTGCAGCACCAATGAGCCACCCACCGGGCTGGCGCTGAAGTCGAACTTCCGCAACCAGCCACGGTCGAGCCACCCCAGCCGGATCCGGTTGGCGATCGAGAAGTGCGGTAGGTCCTGGCTGGTGGACATCAGGTCCACCCCGGCCGGTCGACGCGCGTTGATCTCGGCCGGGTAGTCGTCGTGGGCGTCGTACAGGTCGGCCAGCCCGATGTTGTGGCCGAGCTCGTGAGCCAGGGTGAACGTACGGTTGCGCGCCGGCGCCCCCGCCGGGTAGACGTCGGTCATCACCGTGACCGGCAACTTCCGCTGCGGATCCTGATGGGTGAAGTCGGCGGAGTTGGCGTGCCCCCACACGTACTTGGTGGCCAGTGGCGGGGCGTCGGGGCCCATGTCAACCGGTTCGTCGGACGCCGAGCGCACCACGACGCAGATCGAGTCGGCCGCCGCGAGGATGCCGGCCCCACCGGGCTGGCCCTCCAAGAAGCCGCTGATCGCGTCGGCCATGGCCGCGTAGCCCGTCGGCTTGGTCAGCCACCCGGCGTTGACGTCGCCCTCGTCCTTGACCTTGAACACATCACCCCAGCCACAGTCGACCGACACCGGGCCGAACACCGTGTCGCCCACCAGCGCGACGGTCATTCCGTGCACGCCGGGCTGGAAGGCCGACACCTCCTCGTAGTAGCGGCGCACAGACTCCCCACCGCCCACCAGGCGGTCTTTCCACTCGTTCTTCGCCGCCCCGTCGGTGCCCTCCCAGCCGCGGTCTTTGACAAAGACCATCACCACCAGCACCCGGAGCAGCGGCGGGGCCGGCTGCACATAGCTGCCGCCGGCTCCGCTGCCCCCCCAGCTCATCAACGTGTACCGGTGGTTGCCGGTGATCGCCAGCCGCGGACCCACCTCCTCGTCGGGCCACAGCGCGGTCACCCGAAACCTCCGGACCGTAAGCAGGGTGCCGTCCGAGGTACGGGTCGCGTCCAGGTGGTACTCACCCGGCCGGGTGCCGGCGAGGAGCATCACCGGCTCCGTCCCATCGGCCGGCGGCGCCTCGATCCCCACCGAGATCTGCCCGCCGTCCAGCGACTCCCGCACCGCGTACGTCACGTCTCCAGGAGTGAGGCCGATGACCGCCGGGTCGGCGGTCAGCCGGGTGTAACCGCTGACGTAGAGCGGGCCGAGAGGGACGGTCAGCGGTAGGTCGCCGTCGTCCACGCCCCACTCCACCGCCACCAGGTCTGTGCCGGCGGCGGCGAGCACCAGCGATCCCCAGCGGGTCAGGCCCTCGACCGGTACCCCGAGGTCCTCCGCTGCCATCTCCACCCCCGCGGGATCAACCAGCACCAGCCGGCCGGGCGTCGCCGGGTCCGCGCTGACCACCAGGACGCCGGGCTGAGCCGGGTCGGGAGTGCCCACCAGATGCGCGTACGGACCGAGGCCGGCGAGAGTGGTAGTGGCACCCGAGAGCAGGTCGACGCTGGTGATGGTGGAGGTACCGTCTGGCTGGGTCCCGAGCACCATCGCCTGGCCCGATTCATCGTAGAGGGACAGTGCCCGCGCGCCGGCCAGATCGGCAGCGACGACGGCGAGGTCTCCGGTGTCCAGTCTGCAGGTGACCAGCTGGGGCGCAGGAGCACCGTCGATGGAGGCCTCCGTGAGCACCAGCAGGAGGTTGGGATCCGCGTGCCGGCTTGCGGCCAGGGCTCTTCCTGCCAGCGTCACCAGCAGACGCGCCGACGGGTGATCCGCGCCGTCTCGACGCGCCACCCGCACCGATCCGCCCGCCTCCACGACGGCCACGGTCAGGCCGTCGGCGATCGGCACCGCGGCGACCGGATCGGTGTAGCCCGACCCCAGCACGTCGACCCGGCCGTCGAGCAGTCGTACGGTGACTACTTCGCCCGCGGGGGTGACTCCCCAGACGGCATTGCTGGCCGGGTCGAAGATCGGGCTGTCGGCGACGAACACTCGACCGGTCGGCACCTGGCGACGAAGCATGAGACCTCCAAGGTTGGTTCGGCCAGCCCAGCACCGAACGGGTCAGCGGTACGTCGTGCACCGTCACTGCGACAAGAGGCGCGGTTGCTCGAAGTGATACCGAACTGCCCGGTCGTGGGCAGCCGGTGGTGCGGTCAGCCCGCCGCCACGGTCGCCGTCAGGAAGAAGTCGTTCGGCAGCGGATGCTCCAACCGCCAGGTGATCGCGATCGGCCGCTCCCCGCTGTGCTGCACATACCGCACGCCTTCCCCAAAGGAGTTGGGTTTACGAGTCAGGCTCGCGTAGTCCAGTGCGGCATGACGCGACGGACCCCACGACGCAAGGTCGCGGCTGGCCGGGTCGTCCCGTCGTGACAACCGATCCGCGACCTCGATACGGTGGGCAGGTGAACATCGTGACGGGGTACATCCCGACTCCCGAGGGGGTCGCTGCGGTCGATTTCGCCATCGAGTGGGCGAAGGATCCGGGGAGCAGTCTCACGGTCGTGAACACGGGCAAGGCGGGGGACTACTCAGACCCCGTCTTCGCCACGTCGGAGGACATCGACGCGCTGGACGCCCAGCTCACCGCCGCGGGCCTCGCCCACACCATCCTGCAGCCGACCACCGGGGACTCCGCCGCGGCCAGCATTCTGGATGCGGCCCAGCGGGCCGGTGCCGACCTGATCGTCATCGGCATCCGGCGCCGGTCACGGGTCGGCAAGCTGATCACCGGCAGCACGGCGCAGGCGGTCCTGCTCGGTGCTGACTGCCCCGTGGTGGCGGTCAAGCCGAAAGCCTGACCTCGACGACTAGCCCTTCTGCAACGTGGTCGCGCCGGTCATGATCGCCACGGCTTCGGTGGGGGTGTGTGACTTCGGAGTGATGACGCCTGCGCAGCCTCCGAGCCGGGCGATGTGGATCCGGTCGGCGACTTCGAACACGTTGGGCATGTTGTGGCTGATCAGGATGACGGGTAACCCCCTGGCCTTGATCTGCTGGATCAGGTTCAGCACCTGGCCGGTCTCCTTGACGCCGAGCGCCGCGGTCGGCTCGTCCAACACCACGAACTTGGTCGCGAAGGTCGCCGCCCGCGCCACCGCGACTGCCTGTCGCTGACCACCGGACAGGGTCTCGACCGCCTGGGACATGTTCTGGATGGTGGCGATGCCCAGGTTGGCCATGGAGGTCCCCGCGTCAGCCTTCATGCCGCTCTTGTCGAGCATCCGGAAAACCGAGCCCAGAGGTCCCTTGCGGCGCCGCTCCCGGCCGAGGAACATGTTGGCCGCGATGTCCAGCGCCGGCGCGACGGCCAGCGTCTGGTACACCGTCTCGATGCCCGCCTGGCGCGCATCCTGCGGACTCCGGAAGTGAACCTCCTGACCGTCCACGAAGACCTGGCCCGCATCGGGAGTCAGGGCACCGGTGACCGCCTTGACCAAGGTCGACTTGCCGGCCCCGTTGTCGCCGATGATGGCCAGCACCTCACCGGCCTTCAGGTCGAAGCTGACGCCGTCGAGCCCGATGACCCGGCCGAAGGTCTTCACCAGATCCCGTGCCGACAGGACGGTCAGGCTGGGGTCGACGAGGGCGCCGGCAGGTCCCCGGTACGTCTCTTCTGCGAAGGTGCTCATGTCAGGCCTTGACCTTTCGGATCCACTGGTCGATCGAGA
Organism: Propionibacteriales bacterium; assembly: GCA_038238065.1. Classification (GTDB taxonomy): domain Bacteria; phylum Actinomycetota; class Actinomycetes; order Propionibacteriales; family Propionibacteriaceae; genus Microlunatus. The sequence continues at coordinate 9,098 of JBBRYD010000013.1, forward strand.
CGGCGACGATGATCAAAACGCCGATGGTCAGGATGCGGAGCTGGTCGTCCACGTTGGCCAGGGCCAGGCCGATATTGAACGCGTAGACGATCAGAGCCCCCAGGATGGTGCCGATGATGCCGCCGCGTCCGCCGAACAGGCTGGTACCGCCGATCACCACGGCCGTGATGGTCTCCAGGTTGGCGCCGACGATGGCGTTCGGGCTGGCCGTCCCCGCGCGGCCGATCAGCACCCAGGCGGTGAACCCGTAGATCAGCCCAGCCACGGTGTAGACGCTGAGCAGCACCCGGTTGACCTGGATGCCGGCCAGCCGGGAGGCCTCGATGTCGTCGCCGATGGCGTAGACGTGGCGTCCCCAGGCGGTCTGGTTGAGAGCGAACGCCACCACGGCCGCCAGCAGGACGACGACCAGCACGCCGAGAGTGATGCGGAACGGGCCGAGTGCGATCCGGGTGCCCATCAGGTTGAGGATGTCGGGCATCTTCGCCTTGCCGATGCTGGCCCCGCCGGAGTAGAGCAGGCCGATGGCGGTGAAGATGCTCAACGTACCGAGGGTGACGATGAACGGTGGCAGCCGCAGCCGGGTGACCAGCAGTCCGTTCAGGAACCCGCACGCCGTCCCGAACGCGATGCCGATCAGGATCGCCAGGAAGCCGGGCACCCCGCTGTTCGCCGCGAGGTTGGCCATCAACAGCATCGACAGGATGGAGATGGCCCCGACGGCCAGGTCGATCCCCGCGGTCAGGATGACCAGGGTCTGTCCGATGGCCAGGGCCGCGACGACGGCGGTCTGCTGCAGCAGGATGGAGATCGTCCCCGGCTGCGCGAACCGCGGGTTGATGACGGTGAAGACGATGCACGACACGATCAGCACCATCAGCGGGCTCAGCGCCGGCCGGGCGTGCAGCAGGTGCTGGATGCGCTGCACGGGTGACTGTCGGCGCAGGGCGAACTGTTCAGCCGCAGTCGACGGCGCTTGGGTGTCTACGCTCATGAGGGCTTCCTTGCCTTGAGTGCGGAGTCGTTGTCGTTGATGCTGGATCGGGCCGGCTGGCTCAGGACGCTCAGCAGAACCGCCGAGCCAGCCTGAGATTGGCTACTTGCCCCAGCACAGCTCGGTGCCCTTGGCGACGTCGATGCTGTCCACGCCAGAAACGGGCTTGTCGGTGACCAGGGCGACCCCGGTGTCGAAGAAGTCGAGACCAGGGGTCACCGCCGGCTTCTCACCGGTCTTCTTGAACTTGGCGATCGCCTCGACTCCCAGCTGGGCCATCTTCACGGGGTACTGCTGTGAGGTGGCGCCGATCACGCCGCTCTTGACCGAGGTCAGGCCGGGGTTGCACCCGCCGTCGACCGAAACGATCGTCACCCCTTTGAGGCCGGCTGCCTGGAGGGCTTCGGACGCCCCAGCCGCGGCCGGCTCGTTGATGGTGTAGACGACGTTGATGTCCTTGGAGCTGTTCAGACAGGTTTCCATCGCCGTCCTGCCCTTGTCAGCAGAGCCTGTCGTCGGCTCGTTGCAGACGATCTCGTAGTCGCCGCCTTTACCGCCGGTGTATGTGCCGGTCTTTTCCTCGTCACCGTTCTTCGTCTTGTCCTTGGTGTCGATCCCCATGCCCGTCAGGAAACCCTGGTCACGGTTGTAGTCGACGGAGGCGATCTTGTCGTTGAACAGGTCGAGCATGGCGATGGTGGCCTTCTTGCCGGCCAAGGTGCCGGCGGCCCACTTGCCGATCAATTCACCCGCCTTGAAGTTGTCGGTGGCGAAGGTGATGTCGACGGTGTCCGGTGGGTTCGGGGGAGTGTCCAACGCGATCACGTACAACCCAGCATCGCGGGCCTCCGTCATGGCGGGGTTGACCCCGTCGGTCGCGGGCGTGATCAGAATGCCGTCATCCCCACGCGCCACGGCGGCCTCGATGGCCTGGATCTGGGTGGCCTCGTCGCCGTCCTCTTTCCCGGCCGCGGTGGTGATGTTGACGTTGTTGGCCTTGCCGGCCGCCTCAGCGCCCTCCTTCATCGCGATGAAGAACTGATTCGTCGCCGTCTTGGTGATCAGGGTGACGGCGATCTGGTCGCCTGCACCCGTGCTCGCCCCGCCCGATCCGCTGTTACTCCCGCAGGCCGCCAGTCCGCCCGTGGTCAGCGCCAGCAGGGCGAAGGGGATGAGTGTCTTGCGTAGGTTTCGCGAGCGTCGTCGCATGTGTTCCTCCGTAGACCGCAAGCGGGACGCCGCGGCGAGACTTCGATGTCCCTTCGGACGATAATGGGGCAGGAGTGATTGCGCCAGCACATCCGCACGTCGTTGAGCAACGTGTTGCGCGCGGTAGCGTCGCTCGCGTGGCAGCATCTGGCTCCCCGACAACCAGCAACGATGTCGGACGTCGCCCAGCGAGCCCGGGGGTCGATCACCAGAGTGTCCCAGGTGCTCAATCGCACCCGTCCGGTGGCGCCCACAACGGCCGAGCACGTCCTCGCGACCGCCTCCGGGGTGGGCTACGTTCCCGCCAACGTGCTGCGCTCCCTCGCCAGCACGGGTCGAAAAAGTGTAGGACTGGCTCGGGGGTCCAGCGTCGCCAACACCAGGGATGCCAGCTCATCACGCGTCGGCCCTTCCGGTATCGGCGGCCGCCACCCGCTGGCGTAGAGCTCATGAGCCCGCGGCTCGGCAGCCAGCAGGCTTTCGGGCAGGGCCTGCATCCCCAGGTAGGGCCCGATCAACGGCATCAACGACGGGTCAGCCTCTGCCGCGGTGAAGATCAGGTCCGACGGCAGCCGCTTGGTCAGGTCGATGTCCGCGCCGGCCCAGCGCCGCACCTGCTCGGCGTCCCAGTAGACGTGGTCGTCGAACCAGGGGCGGATGTTGACCTCGCACCACGCGTGAAAGGCCAACGAGCAGGCCTCGAAGTCGGGCGCCGGCTCGTCGATCAGCTCCAGCAGCTTCTGCGCCTGGAGTAGCGACGTCGTGACGCCCCGGCCCGCGGTGGGCGTTGTCGTACAGACGGCGTCGCCCACGAAGATCAGCCCGGGGAGAGCCACCTGACCTGCTGAGTTCAGCTGTCCCTGGTAGGAGTTGTACAGCCGGCCCCCGGGCAGCACCGGGCCGAGCGGACGAGCACGGTCCGGAGCAGTCCAGGCCGCAAGCCCCGGTATCGCCGCGCACGCCGCCTCGAAAGCGGACGGGTTCCGCAACTGCGCCAGGTCGGAATCGTCGCTGGACCGCGCGATCAGGGCCGAGAAAACCCCGTTGTCGTGCATGAAAACGAGTGCCAAGTAGCCCGAATAGGTCGCGCTCAGACCGATCGGGGCGTTGGTCGGGCCCTCCTCGGCACCCGGTAGTAGCACGAACTGGCGCGACACGTACGAGACGCCGCAATCGCCGCCCTCAGCTGGCGCCCGACGACCTTCGCCGAGCCTGCCGGCCCGCCCCGAAGCGTCAAGAACCAGATCGGCGTTCAACGGTTGTCCGTCGACGACGATGCCGACGGCTCGGCCGGCATCTTCGCGCACGCGGTCGGCGTGACCGATCCGCACTTCCACCCCGGGTTCGGCGCAGGCCGCTTGCCGAAGGACCCGTTCGAAGGTCATCCGTCGACACTTGAGCCCGAGGATCCGGTCGGGCAGCTCGGGCGAGACGCTCGGTACCGCACCGGCCGCGAGCAGGGCGTCGAGCACCTCGGGCATCTCGTCCTGCAGCGCCTGCACGACCTGGCCGCGGAATCCGTGCGGATGGTGGAACTGCATCACGCCTTTGCGCTGCCACGACGCGTCATCGGTGGGGCCTCGGTCGCGGTCGACGATGGTGACCTGGTGTCCACGGCGCGCCAAGGCGATGCCGGTGTAGAGACCGGTGGGTCCGGCTCCGACGATGACTGTCCTCATGACGTGTGCCTCAACTCTGAGTCGTGTCTGAATCGACAGTGGACCGAGGGACGCGCTAGGTCAAGCGGGTTCACCACTCGGCTTCCTTCGACCAGCTCCCGGGCGATGTCGACGCACGCAGCGAGCTGAACCTGCAGTTCGCCGCCGTCCGACGCCGCGCGGGTGTATCACAGCGGTAGACGCGTTCCTGCAGAGCAGAGGAGAACCATGACCGAGCAACGAGAGATCCTGACGCGCGTGCTGGACGAGGCCGAGAGCTTCCTGGGCGGCCTGGACGAGCGACCTGTACGGGCAGCTCGGGACGTGGACGAGGTCGCGGCCGCTCTCGGCCGACCGCTCGCGGATCGGGGCGAAGACCCGCTCGCCGTGCTCGAGGAGCTGATCGCGGGGGCGGGTCCCGGGGTCCTCGCGTCCCCGTCCGGCCGGTTCTTCGGCTGGGTCATCGGCGGCGTCCTGCCGGCCGCGCTGGGAGCTGACTGGCTGACGTCGGTCTGGGACCAGAACGCAGGCCTGCTCGCCACCTCTCCGGCGGCGTCCGGAGCGGAACGCGTCGCTGCCAGGTGGCTGCTGGACCTCCTCGGCCTGCCGGATACGGCCGCCGTCGGTTTCGTCACCGGAGCGATGATGGCCAACTTCACCTGCCTGGCCGCCGCCCGGCACGAGGTCTACCGACGCATCGGGTACGACGTGGACCGCGACGGACTGGCCGGCGCACCGCCACTCACGGTCGTGATGGGGGCGGAGCGCCACGACACCATCGACGCCGCCTTGCGCTACCTGGGCCTGGGACCCGGTCGCGCCGTGGTGATCGGGGCCGATGAGCAGGGCCGACTGCGGGTGGACGCCCTGGCCGCGGCCCTCTCGACGGTGCCACCCGGTCCGTTGATCGTCTGCCTGCAGGCGGGCAACGTCAACAGCGGCTCCTTCGACCCCTTCGATGCCGTGGTCGACCTGGCCCACTCCCGGGGTGCTTGGGTGCACGTGGACGGAGCGTTCGGCCTGTGGGCAGGTGCTGCCCCCGAGCGGCGCAACCTGACTGCCGGGGTGGAGCGGGCCGACTCCTGGGCGACCGACGGGCACAAGACCCTGAACGTGCCGTACGACAGTGGCTTCGCGATCGTGGCGCAGAGCGACGCGCTCTACGACGCCATGGGCGTGCACGCGGCGTACCTGATCCAGGACGAGCGCCCCGATCCGCTGGCCAGCGTGCCCGAGTTCTCCCGCCGGGCCCGGGGCTTCGCGGTCTGGGCTGCGGTGCGGTCGCTGGGACGTCTCGGCGTGGCGGAGATGGTCGAGCGCTTCTGTGCACACGCTGGACGGTTCGCGGCACTGCTACGTGAGATCGAGGGTGTGGAGGTGCTGAACGACGTCGTGTTCACCCAGGTCTGCGTGTACTTCGGGAGTGACGAGGTGACGCGCGAGGTCGGGCGGCACCTGATGCGGGAGGGGACCGCGTGGATGACGCCGTCGGTCTGGCGGGGCCGGCCCGTGCTGCGGATCTCCGTCTCCAACTGGCGGACCACCGAGGTCGACGTGGACCGCACTGTGGAGGCGGTCCGGCGGGTGTTGCTGGAGGTGCGAGCGGGCGGTACAGCCTCGTGAACCGTCGGCGGTCAGCCCGAACCGGGCGATCACGCACCGGACGGGTTGGCCACCTGCCACGCCTGCAGCACCTCGGGTCGCAAGCGGCCGCGGTCGGGTACGTCAAGACCCGCCGTCCGGGCCCAGGACCGTAGCTCCTTCGTGCTCGGAACCGGGGTGGTCGGCGGGGCTGGCGCGACCGGGGTTTCGTCAGGGCCGGCCTCGACCGGGTCGACAGGCTGTTCCTCCGAGTCCGCCCAGGTCGCCGCCGCGGCCAGGTAGCGGTAGGTCCATTCTTCGGCGAGGGGGCGGGAGTCGCAGAACACCAACGGGACCGACGGCCAGCGGACCTGCAGCTCCGCCAGTCCGTCGGCGACCACGGCCGGCCGGACGTACTCCAGGTCGAAGATGCGCGCGAAGCGGTCCTCGACCACGACGGCGGCCCGCGGCAGGGAGGACAGCTCGCCGAGAGCGAAGCGCAAGGTGCCGTTCTGCAGACTGGACACCAGATCCGCCAGTGACTTGCGTTCGACCACAGCCAGCAGCCGACCATCCCGGGTGATGCCGTAGTCGCCGCAGGGGAGCGCACCCTTCTGGGTGCTGACCTGCTGCTTGGTGAAGCGGTACGCGTACCGCTCGCGGGTGTCGACGATGATGTCCAGCGTGGCCAGCCCGGCCGCGCGGGCCGTCGGCGTACGGACGTTGGGTCGGGACTGCTTGCGCGTCTTGGGCGACTGCCAGAAGACCATCTCCCGGCCGCGCGCGGTGGTGAACACGATCTGGGAGCGGTTCTCCCGTGCGCGGTCGAGCACCAGGTCGATCGACGCACCGCGACGTACGCAGGAACGGACGGGCACCTGCTCGACGATCTCCGGTGCGGCGGGCCACTGGTCAGCGCCGACCGGGTAGCAGAAGACGGCCTTGGTGCGTGGCCAGGTGTCGCCGGTGCGAAAGAACATCCCGTCGCCGAGCGGGAGCCTGATGAGGTAGGGCAGTGAGGAGTCCGAATCCGGGTTGCGGATGATCAGCAGGTCGCTCACGGCGAGGTCACTGCCGCGTACCGGCGTGGTGGGTCAGCCCGACCACGGCCGCGCCGACCAGGCTGATGAAGACGGCCAGCCAGGTGGTCAGGCCGGGAATGGAGCCGGAGGCGATGGCGCCGATCACCGCGGCGGTGAGCACCTGACCCGCGACCGAGAACACGCCGACCACCAGCACCCCGTGGATGCGGACCGTCACCGAGGACGACCAGATGAAGCCGATGCCGCACAGACCACCCAGGTACAGCCACGGATTGTCCGGCAGCCCGACGACCCGGCCCGGCAGGGCCAGGCTGACCAGCAGGAAGAGAACCAGACCGACGGTGCCGACGAAGAAGTTGTTCCAGGTCGTCACCCACGGACCGACCTGCGCGGCCAGACGGCCGTTGACGCCCTGTTGCACGCTGTTGAGCCCTCCGGCCAACAGGGGCAGTGCCGCCAGCACCACGATCAGGCCGGTCACCGGGACGGCAGCGATCAGGCCGGCGCCGGAGACGCCGACCGCCACCACCGCGAGCACCGCCCCGACAGCTCGGCCGACGTTGACATGGGTGCGCCCGTTGGGTCCCCAGCCCCAGTGGTCGACGGCCAGCGCCACCACGGCTTGTCCGGCGACGAAGCACAGCACGAAGAACGTGACTCCCAACGTCGGGGCCGACAACCCCTGGGAGACCACGAAGAAGGCCCCGGCCAGTCCACCCACGACCAACCAGGCGGGCACCCGTCCTCGAACGACCGAGGACAGCAAGGTGACCACACCACGCCCGACCGGCCGATGGCTCGCCGCGAAGACCGTCAACAGCACCAGGCCCGATCCGAAGCTGATCAGCGCGGCCAGGGCAACCGCCCGTAGCCCGGTACCCAGGTTGTGGGCCAGGGCGCCGTTGAGCTCTGACTGGATGGCGATCAGTGCTCCGCCCGCCAGCATCATCGGCAGCGTCAACAGCCAGCGGGGCGCGGGCGTCGGCGTACCGCCGGCCCGGGCGGCGACTGGCGAGTCGACACCGACGGCCGACGTTTCCGACATGGACGAGCTCCTTCAGCTGCTGTGGACTCCGATCACCGCTGCGCTGTGGTGCGTGGACCATCTTCTCAGGCGGGGCCGGCCTCCCGGGGCACCGGCTCATCCTGGCGGTCGGTCCCACGGGCCGACCGGTCCGTGGCACGCTGGGTAACCGACCATCACCGGACCCGGAAGGCCTCCCATGGACATCACCGAGCTGATCCTGAGCGACCACCACGAGCAGCGGCGCATGTTCGCCATGCTCGACGACGTCGACCCTGGCGACACCGACACCCTCGGCAAGCTGTGGACCCGACTGTCAGCCATGCTCGAGGTGCACGCCGAGGCCGAGGAGCTCTTCTTCTACCCGGAGCTGCTCGCCCTGGGGAAGCGGCTGCACGACGACAGCGAGGTCGAGGAGACCGAGGACGCCATCGGCGACCACAACGACATCCGCGACGGGGCACTCGAGGCGGCCAAGCACGCGGTCGGCTCGGAGGGCTGGTGGAATGGCGTGAACGCGTCCCGTGAGGCCAACGACGAGCACATGGGAGAAGAGGAGCACGAGGGCCTCGCCGACTTCCGCCGCCACGTCGACCTGCAGCTCCGACACGAGATCGCCGTGAAGTTCGCTGCCTTCGAGGCCGCCAACGTCGACGGTGTCCCGATCGTCGACAAGGACCCGGAGGAGTACGTCGAACAAAACTCCTAGGTGGTCGGGCCTTTCCCGCGACTAGGCACTTATCCTGCACGTTGGTCGGCGTGTCGTGCGGACGTGTCGCAGGATTACTGCCCAGTCAGCGTGAGGGGGACTGCCGTCCTCCGGCTGGCCCACTAGCCTGAGGCAGTGCCGATCCAGCTCGGGCCCGTGGCGGCGGGCGTGCTCAGGCGGATCGTCATCTTCGCGGTCAGCCTGGCCGTCGCATCGCTGCTCATCTTCGTCATCTGTGCGGCCCTCCCCGGCGACATCGCCCAGGTCATTCTCGGCCAGAGCGCCACCCCGGAGGCGCTGGCGGGCCTGCGCCGCAGTCTGGGCCTGGACCGGCCGTTCCTGGTTCGCTACCTGGACTGGGTCACCTCCATCCTGACCGGCGACTTCGGCACCTCCTACCTCAGCCGGCTCAGTGTCTCCGGCCAGATCGCGAGCCGGTTCGGGGTGACGGGCTGGCTCGTCGGCTTCGCCATGCTGCTCGCCGTGCTGATCGCCATCCCCCTCGGACTGGTGGCCGCCGTGCGCAGCCGCCGGCTCTCGGGCCTGGTGGTCTCGGGCCTGTCCCAGCTCGGGCTGGCCGTCCCGGCGTTCTGGGCCGGCATCCTGCTGGTGCTGGTGTTCGCGGTCCAGCTGCGCTGGCTGCCCGCCAACGGCTACGTCCGGCTGCTCGACGATCCGAGCGAGTGGGCGGCCCACCTGGTGCTGCCGGTCGTCTCGCTGGCCGTGGTGCAGGCGTCGGTGCTGGTCCGCTACGTCCGCTCGGCCATCCTCGACGTGCTCAGCGAGGACTACATCCGGACCGCGCGCGCCGCGGGCTGGACCCGGATGCGGGCGCTGCTGCGGCACGGACTACGCAACGCGTCGCTGTCCATCGTCACCGTGGTCGGACTCCAGCTGGCGACCCTGTTCGTCGGGGCGATCGTGATCGAGCAGGTCTTCGCGCTGCCCGGGCTGGGTCAACTGCTGCTGGACGCGGTCGGGAAGCGCGACCTGGTCGTGGTGCAGGGGACCGTCATGGTGCTGGTCTTCGCGGTGCTGGTCATCAACGCGCTCGTCGACCTGTCGTACCTGGCCCTGGACCCCCGACTCCGCGCGGAAGGTGCTCGCCGATGAGGCGGCCCACCCTGTGGGCCGGCGCCGGGCTGGTCGCTGCCACGCTGGTGATCGCCCTCATCTCGTTCTTCTGGACCCCGTACGACCCCACCCGGGTGGACCCGACCGCCGTCCTCGCGCCACCGTTCGGGGCCCATCTGCTGGGCACCGACGGGTTCGGCATCGACGTAGCCAGCCGACTGATGATCGGCGCCCAGACCTGCCTGCTGGTCGGGGTGATCGCGGTGGGCATCGCAGCTCTGGTGGGCGTCCCCCTCGGCATCCTGGCCGGTTCCCGCGGCGGCTGGGTGTCCGAGCTGGTGATGCGAGCGACGGACGTGCTGTACGCGTTCCCGGCCCTCCTGCTGGCCATCCTGCTGGCCGCCGCCTTCGGGGCCTCGACCGGGACCGCGATGGTCGCTATCGGCATCGCCACCATCCCCGCCTTCGCCCGCGTCACCCGTGCGGGAACGCTGTCGGTGATGGCGTCGGACTACGTGCTCGCCGCCCGATCGTCGGGGACGGGTCCAGCGGCCATCGCGGTGCGACACGTCCTGCCCAACGTGGCCCCGGTGATCGGCGTGCAGGCGTCGGTCGCCTTCGGCATCGCCATCCTGGCCGAGGCCGCGCTCAGCTATCTCGGCCTGGCCACGCCCCCGCCCACGCCCACGTGGGGGCGGATGCTCCGGGACGCCCAGACGTACCTGTTCGGTGACCCGGTGCTCGCGCTGTGGCCAGGACTGGCGATCGGGCTCGCCGTGCTCGGGTTCAACCTGCTGGGTGACGGGCTGCGCGACCTGCTGGACCCCAAGCTCCGGGAAGGGGACCGGTGAGCGAGCCGCTGCTGCAGGTCAGCCACCTCGACGTCACGTTCGGCCACGGTCGGCAGGTGCTCCGCGACGTGTCATTCCGGATCGGCGCGACCCAGCGACTCGGGCTGATCGGGGAGTCGGGCTCGGGGAAGTCGCTGACCGCCCTGGCCGTGATGGGACTGCTGCCGGACGCGGCTGAGGCCACCGGTTCGGTGCGGCTGGTCGGTCGGGAGCTCCTGGGTCTCACCGACCGTCAGCTGTCACGGGTCCGGGGCGAGCAGCTGGGGATGGTGTTCCAGGAACCGATGACCGCGTTGGACCCCACCATGCGGGTCGGACGACAGGTCGCCGAGGTCGTCAGACTGCATCGGCGATCCACGAGCAGCCGACCGACAGGCTCTGGGGCCGTGCCGCCGGGTTCGGTGAACGGCTCGACCCGGCAGCTGGTGTGGGAGATGCTCACCGCCGTCGAGCTGAGCGATTCACAGCGGATCGCCAACAGCTACCCGCACCAGCTGTCGGGCGGGCAGCGACAGCGGGTGGTACTGGCCATGGCGCTGATCAACTCACCCGACCTGCTGATCTGCGACGAGCCGACCACGGCGCTGGACGTCACGGTGCAGGCCCGGGTGCTCGAGGTGCTCGACGAGGCCCTGGACCGCGAGCGGGCCGCCTGCCTGTTCATCAGCCACGACCTGGCGGTGGTCGCGCAGGTCTGCACCGACGTCCTGGTGATGTTGGACGGCAGGATCGTGGACTCCGGTCCGGTCGCCGACGTGCTCGGTCACCCGCAGCACCCGTATACCGCCGGACTGGTCGCCACCGCCCGGCTGGACCAGGTGGAGCCCGGCCGGCGGCTGCCGACCCTGGCCGACTTCTATCCGGTCGCGCCGAGCGCGCCATGACCGCGGTGTACGAGCTCGAGGAGGTCACCCGTACGTTCGGACGCGGACCCGGCGCGGTCTCGGCGGTGGACGGTGTGTCGTTGCTGATCCGACCGGGGGAGCGGCTGGGCATCGTCGGTGAGTCCGGCTCGGGGAAGTCGACCCTGATCCGGATGATGGCGGCGCTGGACACCCCGACGTCGGGCCGGCTGCGGTTCCAGGGCCAGGATCTGAGGGGCCGACCGGAGTCCCAGCTGGGGTTCCTGCGGAGCGCCGTCTCCCTGGTGTTCCAGGACCCGCGCTCGTCGCTGAACCCTCGGATGCGGGTGGGCGACATCATCACCGAGCCGCTGCGCTCGCGGTTGCTGCGGCATCGCGATGACGTACCGACCGATCAGTCGGACCGCCTCGCCGAGGTGCTCGATGCCGTCGGGCTACCCGGGAGCGCGGCCCGGCGATACCCGCACGAGTTCTCCGGCGGCCAACGTCAGCGGATCGCCATCGCCCGCGCGCTGGCCCCCAAGCCCGAGGTGCTGATCGCCGACGAGGCGGTCTCCGCCCTGGACGTCAGCGTGCGGGCGCAGATCCTCAACCTGTTCAACGACCTGGTTCGCGACTACGCCCTGACCCTGGTCTTCGTCTCCCACGACCTGACTGTGGTGCGGCACGTCTGCGACGAGGTGGCCGTGATGCGCCACGGCCGCTTGGTCGAGGTCGGGCCGACCGGCCAGGTGTACGGCGACCCGCAGGACCCCTACACCCGAGCGCTGCTCGCCGCCGTCCCCCGGTTGCCTGATGACCCGAGACGGCCCCGATGGGGCGACTGACTACAGGAAGTGACCCCTCGTCGCCGGCGAAGACCGCATCCGCCGCGTGTCGCGGAGTCCGTCGTGGACGAGGGGCGAGCTTTTGGAATGCCACAGGTGGGCCGCGACGGCAATCCGTCGACGAGCAGGGGACCGCGGTCCAGTGAACGTCCTACCTGGTCCGCTCCCGCAGCCGCTGGAGCGCCGCCGCTTCGAGCGGACGACCCGCGAGCCGGGCGGCGTACAGGGCGGCCCCGATCACCGGGGAGAACTGCGGCACGGTGAGCGTGTACGGCACCGTCGAGCTCGCCAGCCGCCGTTCGAGCAGATCCACCACCTCGGGCGCGGCGAACACCCCGCCGGAGTACGACACGGGTACGGTCGCCGGCGCGGGGAACCCCAACCCCGTCCGGGCCGCCTCGACCATCACGGCCAGCTCGGTAGCCGCGTCCTCCAGGATGGATCCAGCCGCAGCATCCCCGAGCCGTGCTGCCTCGACCACCAACGGGGACAGCGCAGCCACCTTGCGCCGGTCGCTGTCCCATCGGCTGAGCACCACGTCGACCAGGTCGAGGTCGTCGTCGAGCTCGAGTCGTTCGCGCAACAGGTCCAGCAGCGGTCCAGCGGGCAGCCGCCCATCGCTCATCTTCGAGCCCGCCTGCAGCCCGCGGACCCCGATCCAGTACCCGGAGCCTTCGTCGCCGAACAGCTCACCCCAGCCGCCGACCCGGACCGCCGCCCGGCCATGCTGCCCGTAGGTGATCGAGCCGGTGCCGCTGACCACGTTGATCCCGTCGGCCAGGCCCAGCGAACCGGCCCACCCCACCACCATGTCGTTGCCGCAGCCGTAGCGGTCGTGACCCAGCGCGGTCAGCGGTGCCGCGTCGAGCAGCGGGATGTCGCCGCTCACCTCGCCGTAGATCGGCAGCCCGAAGAACGCGTAGTCGACCTGGGCCGGCTCCAGCCCCCCGAGCGCGCAGACCTCCGGTACCGCCGCGTCCAGCACCGCAGCCACCAGCCCGACTCCAGCGGCAGACCCCAGGTAGTAGCAGCCCGGCGCCTCGAGCTCCGCCACCACCTCACCGGCGTCCGAGACGAGAGCCAGTGCCGTCTTCGTGCCGCCGCCGTCGACCCCCAGAAAGATGCTCACCACAGCAGCGGATGCACCGTCACACCCTCGACGACGCGGTTGACCTCGCCGTCGGGGAACGGGTTGTCGGGAGTCCGACCCAGCGCCAGCGAGAAGCTCAGTGCCAGCAGCTGTGCCACGACGACGAACGGCAGCGCCAGCATCGCGTCGGGCACCTCCTCCAGACCCGCGAGCTGCCAGGCCCCCGACGGTGCGCCTCCCCGCCCCGTCACCACCAGCACGTGCTCGGCTCCGAGTGCGTCCCGGAGCTCGGCGGCGATGTCCTCGTCGTACCGCCGCGTGTAGGCGTCGTTGGAGAGGTAGACGATGACCAGCGTCCGGTCGCCCAGCACCGCCTTCGGGCCGTGCCGAAATCCCAGCGCCGTGTCGTAGTAAGAGACCACCCCGCCGGCGGTGAGCTCCAGCAGCTTCAGGGCCGACTCCCGAGCCAGTCCGCCGAGCGATCCGCTCCCCAGGTAGACGACCCGCTGGTACCCGTGGCCGGCCAGCTCGGCCAGCCTCTCCGCGTTGGACACCACCTGCTCGGCGGCCGCCGACAGGCGCTCGACGAGATCGGCGCCAGTGGCGGCCGGGGAGAGGGCCAGCCAGGTGGCCAGCAGCATCGAGGTGAAGCTGGACGTCATCGCAAACCCCCGGTCATTGGTGCCGGTGGGCATCAGGAGCACCAGCGACGACGCCAGCGAGGTGTGGTCACGGGCCAACTGACCGTCCGGGTTGCAGGTGACGACGAGGTGGTGGACCGACGTCAGGCACTGTCCCGCGAGCGCCGTGGCGGCGACGCTCTCCGGGCTGTCACCGGAGCGGGCGAAGGAGACCAGCAGGGTGGGCAGGTCTTCGGCAAACGCCTCCCGCGGGTTGGAGACGATATCGGTCGTCGCCACCGCGTCGACGCGACGGCCGAGCGTACGGCTCAGCGCCGGCGCCAGCACCTCCCCGGCGAAGGCGGAGGTCCCCGCGCCCGTCAGCACGATCCGCAGGTCAGCTCGGTCGAGCAACGGTTCCAGGAACGCCCGTACCTCAGCCGACCGTGCCACAGCCGTCACGGCGACCTCGCGCCACGCTGCGGGCTGCTGAAGGATCTCGTGCCAGGTGGCGGAGTCCTCGCGGGTCAGGCTCGGGGACGTCATGAGACCGGCACCGACACCGCGCCGGGGGAGACCCGGAACCGGTCCATCACCGCACCGTGCGCCTCGATGGCGTCGTCGAGGATGCTCGCCGCGACCGCGGGACTGGGCACGAGTGGGTCGAGCGCGAGTGCCTGGAGGGCCAGCGCGCGGTCGCCGCTCAGGGCGGCCTGGACGGTGATCTCCTGCTGCTGCGAGCGCGCGGTCAGTACGGCCGCGATGGCCGCCGGAAGCGCACCGACGGCGAGGCCGGTGATGCCGGCGGCTCCGACCACGGCCGGCACCTCGACGACGGCCTCGGGTGGCAGGTTGGAGATCTTGCCCTGGTTGGGCAGGTTGACCGCGAGCTCGACGTGGTCCCGACCCGTGACCATCGCCTCCGCGATGGTGACCAGCCGCTCGGCCTCTCCGTCGTCACCCTCCGGCAGCGGCGCCGAGCCGTCGGCCTGGGCGTGCAGCCGCTCCCAGAGGTCACTCTTCTCGTTGATGTAGAACATCGTGTCGTCGCGGCCACCCTGCAGCCCCCACGGCAGGTCGGACTCGTCGGCGGGCGCGCCGTTCTCCCCCTTCAGATACCAGGCGAAGAACTCGGCCACGTGCCGGTCGCCCGGGGCCGGGTAGCGTCCGAACGTGCGGTAGAGGTCGGCGGAGACGGCGAGATGGACACCCTCCTCGGAGGTGGACGGGGCGTCCCGCCCACCTGCGCGTTCGGCGACCAGCCGGGTCAGCTGCGGGTACAGGTCTTCCGAACCGCGCCGCAGATCGAGCAGCCAGCAGAGGTGGTTGAGACCCGCGAAGACCGCGTGCACCTCGTCGCCGGGGATCCCCAGGTCGGCCGCCAGCTTGGACAGCGTGTGCATGGTGCCGTGGCATAGCCCCACCGCCGACACCGAGGTCTGGGAGGTGATGCCGCGGACGTTGGCGGTCAGAGGGTTGGAGTAGTTGACCAGCTGCGCCTGCGGTGCGAGGTCGGCCACGTCCTCGGCGATCGCGACCACCTCGGGCACGTGCCGTAGCGCCCGGAGCACTCCGCCCGGGCCGACGCTGTCGCCCACGGTCTGGGCGATGCCGTACTTGGCCGGGATGTCGACGTCGGTCCGCCAGCCGTCAGCCGCACCGACGGCGATGGTGGTGGTCACGAAGCGGGCGCCGGCCAGCGCCTCCCGCCGGTCCGTGTGCGGGACGAAGGTCAGCTCGGCGCCGCGCTGCTCCGCGATCCGGCGACCTACCCGGGCCATGGTGTCCGCGGCCTCGCCGTTGAGGTCGACCAGGTGGACCGTCCACCCGTCGAACGTCCGCGACGACGCGAGGTCGGTCATCAGGCCAGGGGTGAACACCGTGCTGCCCGCTCCGATGAGGACGAAGGAGTTGTCGCTCACAAGCCTTGCCTTTCGCTGGTTTTCACGCGCGCCCGTTCGGGGGCCCGTGTCTCACTTGGCACTACCGGCCAGCAGGCCGCTGACGATGTAGCGGTTGAACGCGAGGGCGAGCACCGCGGGCACGATGATGGCCAGCACCCCGGCCGCGTTCAACAACGTCGACGGCACCACGTGCCGGCCCTGCAACGACGCGATCACCACGGTCAGCGGCTGGGTGGACAGGTCGCTGGACAGAACCAGCGGGAACAGGAACTGACCCCAGGCGAACAGCAGCGTGATCAGGGCCGTGGAGATGATGCCCGGACGCGCCAGCGGTAGCAGCAGGTGCCAGAGCACCTGCATCCGGTGCGCACCGTCGACCAGCCCCGCCTCCTCGATGCCGTCGGGCAGGCTGGCGAAGTAGTTGTGCAGCACCCAGGTGGCCAGCGGCAGGAAGCCCGACACGTAGACCAGCACGATCCCGGCGTAGGTGTTGACCAGGCCGAGCAGGCTCATGATCCGGTAGAGCGGGATCAGTGTGGTGTAGGCAGGGAAGGCCATCGTGGCGAGCACGGCGTAGAACAGCACGTTGCGACCACGGAAGTGCATCCGGGCGAAGGCGTACCCGGCCAGGGTGGCCAGCAGCACGGTCACGATGGTGGCCAGCCCACACTCGATCACGATGTTCAGCGTCGACTGACGGATCTGCTGGGGCACGTCGCCGTCGCCGGACAGCAGGGCAGCGTAGTTCTCCAACGTCGGGTGGGTTGGGACGTACTGGGTCGGTCGCGACCGTGCGTCGTTCTCGGTCTGCAGGCTGGACTTGACCGCCCAGTAGACCGGGATCAGCGACCACAGCAGGATGAACACCACCCCGACGCCCCGCAGGTTCACCCCGCCCAGCCGACCGCCGCGCCGGCTCACAGCTCGAGCCTTCGGTAGACCACGCGCACCACGACCAGCGAGATCAGCAGGGTGGTCACGGTGATGAACAGGGACAACGCGTACCCGGTGCCGAAGTCGAGGTCACCGAAGCTGATGAAGTAGGTCTGCATGGTCACCGAGGCGCCGGTGTTCGCCGCACCGTTCAGCACGTACGGCTGGTCGAACACGTTGAGGGTGGCGATGACCGCCTGCACCATGGTCACCGCGATTCCCGGTCGCGCCAACGGCAGGGTGATGCGGCGGAAGGCCGCCCAGGGTCCGCAACCGTCGATCTCGGCGGCCTCGTAGAGCTCGTGGGGGATGAGCTGGAGGGCCGCCAGGATGAGCAGCGCCGACAGCGGGGTGATCTGCCAGACCTGGACCAGCTCGATCAGGGTGATGGTCAGCAGCCGGTTGGTCCCAAGCAGCACCCCGGTGCCGTCGCCCAGATGCAGTGTGGACGCCAGGCTGTTGATCAGACCCACGTTGGGGTCGAAGATGCCCGTCCACAAGATGCCGGAGACCACGCCGGGCAGCGCCCAGGGCAGGATCAGCACCGCGATCACCAGACTGCGGCCGCGGAACGGACGTTGCAGCACCACGGCGATGACGATGCCCAGCACGGTCGACAGGGTGACCCCGACCAGCACGTAGAACCCGGTGTTCTGCAGGCTGTTGAGCACCGCGGGGTTGACCAGCAGTCGGCGGAAGTTCCCCAGCCCGTCGAAGCGCGTGGGCGGGTCCAGCGCATCCACCTTGAAGAAGGACTGGACGACCGTCATCCCCGCCGGTACCAGGGCCAGCGCCACCACGAAGAGCACCACCGGCGCGATCAGCAGGTACGGCAGCAGATCGAGGCGTCGACGACGGACCGGGTCCACCGCACCGGACCGACCGGGCGTCCGCCCTGACGCCGACCTACCCTCGGCCGCCGAGCCGAACCCGGCCGGAGCCGTCCTGCTCACGACCCAGCCGAGAGCTGCGTCGCCGTGTCACCGATCGCCTTGATCGCGTCCTCGGTGCTCATCGACCCCGCCGCGGCGGCGTGCAGGTTGGTGTAGACCGCGCTGGAGAACTTCGGGTACCAGGCGGGTGCTCCTTCACCGAAGACCGGCTTCGAGTTCGCGAGCATGGCCGACAGCTCCGCGCCACCGGCCAGGTCGCCCTTCGCGGTCATCTTCTTCACCACCGAGAGCCGCGACGGGATGGCGTAGCCGGTGAACACCAGGGCGTCGCCGTTGAGCCCGGTGAAGTCGGACTGCTTCTGCTCCGAGGTGAACCAGTCGATGAACTTGGCCGCGGCCTGCGGATACTTGGCCTCCTTGGGGATGCCGATCCCGTCGGGGTTGGACAGGTTGGCCGCAGGACCGTCCACCCCGGGCGTCTTGAGGTACTTGGTCTTGCCCACCACCGAGGACGCGGCGGGCACGTTGTACTGGGTGCCGACGCCGCCGGAGTAGTCGGAGAAGGTGCTGGCGACCACGCCTTTCGACATCAGGGTCTGGATGCCCTGGCTGTCGGTCACGTTGATGTTGCCCGGCGGCACCAGCCCGGACTTCATCGCATCCACCATCCACTGGGCCGCCTTGTAGCCGCCGGAGTCAGGTGCGGTGAACTGCGGTTTGCCGGTGGCGTCGAGGACCGTGCCGCCGAACGCGTTGGTCGCCTCGTACCAGTAGGTCGACAGCCCCTCAGCGGCGGCGAAGGGGATGTTGAGCGGGTTCTTCGCCACACCCTTGTCCTTGATGGTCTTCAACGCGGACGTGTAGTCCGCCATCGTCGTCGGGTTGGCCTTGACGCCGGCCTTCTCGAACAACGAGGTGTTCACCGTGGTGACCATGAAGGAGGCGTCGTAGGGGATACCGACGACGTGACCGGCGTTGGTGAACGACGCGAGCTGGGGCATGTCGGCGGTCATCGAGGCGGTGTCGAGCATGGTGTCCATCGGGTAGAACCAGCCCAGCTTGCCGAGCTGGCCCACGCGTGACCAGTCGACATCGGTCGCGTCGGCGAAGTAGGTTTTGGCGGTCGCCGCGGCCGAGATCTTGGTCTGCAGGCTGTCCCAGTCGATGTTCACCCACTTGACGGTGATGCCCGTGTCCTTGGTGAACTGTGCCAGGGCGGCCTTGGGCGGCGGGTCGGAGGCCAGCGCGACGGTGATCGTCACCCCCGTCGTCTCGGACGAGCCGGAGGTGGGCTGGTTGGCGCTGCCTCCACCACCACCGCCGCACGCGGTCAGGACCAGGGCCAGCGCGGACGTACCCGCGACGACACTCCGGTGCCACCACGGGCCGGATAGTTGGCGTCTGGTCTTCGACATGGTGCCTCCAATTGACGTTCCGGCCACGGGGTGCCCCGCTGCCCGTGATCCTCCGCGCTGGTGCGCAGAAATCGCGCAGCCCTGCGCAGTTGCTGGTCTGGACACTAGAAGTTCGGCGTGGGGTACGTCAAGAGTTGTCACACGAAAGAGACATTGCGCATCTTTGTGCTCATATGAGCATTCGGTGATCAACGTTGGTAGAGTCCGAGCGTGCAGAAAGCGGAGCGGCTGAGCGCCATCCTCGACCGGCTGGGCGAGCGGGGTGCTGTCGACGTGGACGACCTGGCCCAGTCGCTGAGGGTCTCCGGGGCCACGGTCCGGCGGGATCTCCAGGACCTCAGCCGGAGTCAGCTGCTGACCCGTACCCACGGTGGCGCGGTCGCCAACGGGGTCGGCGACGAGGTGCCGGCCCGGGTCAAGGCCGCCCGTCGGCAGCCGGAGAAGCGACGGATCGGGCGCGCCGCAGCCGACCTGATCGAGGACGGGGACGTGGTCGGGATGACCGGCGGCACCACGGCCCTCGAGGTGGCACGGGCGCTGGCCGACCGCCGCGGCATCACCGTGGTGACCAACGCGATCCACATCGCGTCCCAGCTGATGGGCCACGCCGGCCTCCGGCTGGTGGTCATCGGCGGCGTCGTCCGGCACTCCGACGAGCTGGTCGGGCATGCGGCGGAGGCGATGTTGGCGAACTATCACCTGGACATCGCGTTCATCGGCGTCGACGGGCTGACCCCGGAGGAGGGGTGCACCACCTACGACGAGATGGAGGCGCAGACCGACCTGGCCTTCCTCCGCCGTTCCCGGCGCAGCGTGGTGATCGCCGACAGCTCCAAGATCGGCAAGATCACCTTTGCCCGGATCAGCCTGCTGTCAGGGGTCAGCGACGTGATCACCGACCGCGGCGCCGACCCCGAGCAGCTGGCCGGCCTGCGCCGCGCCGGGGTGAACGTCATCCTCGCCTGACTGCCTGCGGCGGTTCGCCGACTAGGCACTTATCCTGCGGTTTTGCCGGCGTGTCGGCCCGGCTCCCCGGTGTCCCGCGGGATTACTGCGGCAGCGGGGTCGCCCCGGCCAGCGAAGCCCGGTCCCCGTTCACCGCCTCCCTCTTCGCGGAACTATGGCTGACCGGGGTGGGACTTCCGTTGACGAACGTCGGTGTCGGCACCACGTACTGCACGGTGGCTCCTGTCTGAGTCGGGGTCGCTGTCGATAGGGTCTGCGTGGTCGGGACCTCGAAGGGCGACTTGGGGTCGCGGGAGACGATGTTGGTCGCCCACCGCTCGTTGAAGCCGGCCAGGAAGCCGATCCCGCCCCAGAAGAACCCGCTGCTGACGACCACCGCGGGCGTGCGCTCGGTCAGGAGTGCCGCCGACGGGTCCGTGAGCAGGTTGGCCGCCATGCCGCCCTTGACGAGGAACAGGATGGCGGCGGCGAAGAACCACCCGAGCACCAACCGGTAGCAGGCGGCACCGGAGTTGATGGTCTCCAGGTTGAGGTCAGGGCTGCGCTTCAGTCGGAGCAGTACGCTGACCGCCGCGCCGGCCGCGCCGCCCCCGACGGTGACCAGGGTGTCTCGCAGGGCCAGGAGGTCGTAGCCGGGCACCTTGCTGGCCGGAAAGCTGTGGTCGCCCTGCATCCAGACCCAGGTCTTGATGACGGCGTGGCCGAGCAGCCCCATCCCAGCGAGCAGCAGCAGGCTGAGCAGCACACCACGGGACAGGTCCTGGGCGTAGCGACGCCGGCTGATCTCACCTTCGCGCCGGGACAGGAAGCTCGCCATCTCGTCGACCCGGGTGGTCAGGGCGGTGGCCGTGTTGAGACATGGGTGGCTGTGGCTGTGGCGGATCGAGCGTCGCGAGGCGGCCGCGGCCGAGCGCACCGCGTCCTCGACCGAGGTCTTCAGGTACGCCAGATCGGCCCCCTCCAGCACCTGCTGTCCGCGGAGGTAGACCGTAGCCAGCCGACCCATCTGGATCGGCATCATGGCGACGAGCCCGTCGGCATCCGCACCCAGCGCTCCGGCGGCCCCGACCAGGACCTGCAGCTCTCGTGCTTCCAGTCCGCGCCGCCTGCGACGCCGGCTCCGGGTCGACTTCAGCCATGCGGTCACCCCGTTCAGGTTGCTCATCTGTGCTCCCACCTTCGTGTCGTCGACAGGACTACACCGCAGCAGAGTCCGAAGAGCACCAGTTGGATACATGGCGGCGGGCGGCGACGTAGGGCTTGACGCCCGTTTCTACCCAGAGAACTGTCACTCTGAGCGCGAAACTTCGAGGGTCGAGCGACAGTTCCCCATGTTTACGTGGGGAACCGACAGGGCTTCCAGGACCGCACATCTGAGACCCGGGGGGACCGAGCAGGAGGGGTTCTTACACTGGACGCTGAGTTCTCGACACCGCCGAGATCGGGGACGACTCAGATGACGAGGACCGATGAAGGCGCTACTGCTCGAGAACATCCACCCCGAAGCCGTCCGGCTGCTCACCGAACGCGGGATCGAGGTCTCGACCGCCAAAGGGGCGCTTGACGAGGGTGAGCTGATCGAAGCTGTGCAGGGCGTCGATCTGCTGGGCATCCGCTCCAAGACGAACGTGACGCAGGCCGTGCTGGACTGTGCGCCGGACCTGCTGGCCGTGGGCGCCTTCTGTATCGGGACCAACCAGGTGGACCTGGCGGCCGCCGCGGCCCGCGGGATCGCCGTGTTCAACGCGCCCTTCTCCAACACCCGCAGCGTGGTGGAGCTGGTCATCGCCGAGATCATCTCGATGGCGCGCCACCTGACCGACAAGAACCGGCTGATGCACGCGGGGATCTGGGACAAGTCGGCGACCGGTGCGCACGAGGTCCGCGGTCGCACCCTGGGCATCGTGGGCTACGGCAACATCGGCAGCCAGCTGTCCGTCGTCGCGGAGTCGCTGGGCATGCGGGTCATCTTCTACGACGTCGCCGACAAGCTGGCGCTGGGCAACGCGCGCCGCTGCAACACCCTGGAGGAGCTGCTCGCCGAGGCCGAGACCGTCACCTTGCACGTGGACGGCCGCGCGGGCAACGCGGGTCTGTTCGGCGCCGAGGAGTTCGCCAAGATGCGGCCGCGGAGCCTGTTTCTCAACCTCTGCCGAGGCATCGTGGTCGACCACGAGGCGCTCCACGACCACCTGGTCTCCGGCCACATCGCCGGCGCCGCGCTGGACGTCTTCGCCGAGGAGCCCAAGGCTGCCGGGGAGACCTTCCGGTCCAGCCTGCAGAACCTCCCCAACGTCATCCTGACCCCGCACGTCGGCGGCTCCACCGAGGAGGCGCAGGAGGACATCGGTCGGTTCGTGGCCGGCAAGCTCCGCGAGTTCGCCGGCGGTGGCACCACCACCATGTCGGTCAACATGCCGCAGGTCCAGTTCGACGACGGCACCGCGCGGTACCGCATCCTGCACATCCACCACAACGTGCCCGGGGTGCTGGCCACCATGAACGGGGTGCTGGCCGACTTCGGGGTCAACATCGAAGGTCAGATGCTCTCCACTCGCGGCGACCTCGGCTACGTCATCACCGACGCCGGCGCCCCGTTCCCGGCCGCACTGCTCGACAAGCTGGCGGGTCTGCCCGAGACCGTCCGGTTACGGTCCACCGGCGTCACAGGCGCCACCGGCTGAGACAGGCAGCCGACCGGATGGACCGGGCTGACTACCGCCGCCGGATCTTTCGGACCAGCCACAGCAGCGCCAGTCCGCCGAGTAGCGGTGGGCCCAGCCGCTTGGCCACCACCGGGGCCGTCTTGACGAAGACGTCGTAGTCGGTCTGGCTGGCCGGCGTCGGAGGGATGTAGGTGTAGGTCTTGGACGACGCCGCAGCCGAGGTGCCCAGCGGTCCGGCGGTGTCCGGGTTGGCGTCGACCTCCAGCGCCTTGGCTCCCAGACCGTCCCGGAAGCGAGCGGAGACGTCGTCGACGAACTGGGCCACCAACCGGTCGGCGGCGTCCTCGATGACCCCCGGGGCGAGCTGGGTCGGACGACCGGTGAACGTCACGTCGGCACCCAGGTGCACCTCCGTCGTCTCCTCACGCGTGGCCGTGAACGACATGGTGATCTTCGCCGTCACGGTCCCGTTGCCGCGTTGGTCGGTCCCCGTCGCCTGGATCACGGTGTGCCGACCTCCGAGATGCCGCTCGGCGTAGAAGCCCGTACCGGTGTACGTCAGCGTGGTCGACCCCAGCTTGATGCGCAGCGTGCCGGCGAAGTCGTGGCCGTCCACGCTGCTGAGCGTGGCGCCGGGAAAGCACGCCGCCACCAGCTCCAGGTGGTTGAACGCGGCCCAGGTCGCGTCGAGGCCCGACGGGACGGTGAAGTCGTGCGTGAGGTTCATTCGACATTCTCTCTCTGGCGGTGGGTGGAGCTGGCGGGGGACACGGCGTGTTGGTGGATCCGGCCGTCCAGGTCGGCGAGACGCTGACCTTGGCCACCCCACCGGTGAGCGATGATCTCGGCGACGATCGAGATGGCGGTCTCCTCGGGGGTCCGCGCGCCCAGATCCAACCCGATGGGACCGGAGAGCCGTTCGAGCTGATCGTCGGTGACGCCCGCCGCCCGCAGCTGGTGGCGTCGGTCAGCCGACGTGCGTCGGGAGCCCATAGCCCCGAGGTAGCCGAACGCGGGAAGTCGCAGCGCCACCTCGAGCAGCGGCACGTCGAACTTCGGGTCGTGGGTCAGCACGCACATGGCGGTCCGCGCGTCGATCCGTCCGGCCGCGGCCTCGGCGGCCAGGTAGCGGTGCGGCCAGTCCACCACGATCTCGTCCACACCCGGGAAGCGCGACGCCGTGGCGAAGATCGGCCGCGCGTCGCAGACGGTGACCCGGTAGCCGAGGAAGCAACCGAGCCGGGCCACGGCAGCGGCGAAGTCGATCGCCCCGAAGATCAGCATCCGCGGACGCGGAGCGAAGCTGGCGGCGAACACCCGCATGCCCTGACCGCGGCGCTGCCCGTCCGGGCCGTACGAGACCAGCTCGCTCGCCCCCAGGGCGAGCAGGCCGCGGACGTCGTCGGCGACTGCGGCGTCGGCACGAGCCGAGCCGAGCGAGCCGTCGACCACCGAGTCGTCGCCCGGCCGGACCACGATCCGACGGCCGATCCGGCTCGGGTCCAGATGCTCGACCACGGTGGCGATGGCGACCGGACGCCCGGCGGTGACATCCTCGAACACCGCGCCCAGCTGGGGGAACGTCGCCGGCGACATCTGCTCCACGAACACGTCAAGAGTGCCGCCGCAGGTCAGCCCGACCGCCCCGGCGTCGGCGTCGCTGATCCCGTAGCGCTGCAGTACCGGCGTTCCGTGAGCGGCCACGTCCTCGGCCAGGGCGTAGACGTCGGACTCCACACAACCTCCGGACACCGAGCCCACGGCGGAGCTGTCCGGGCCCACCAGCATGGCCGCGCCGGGGGAGCGGGGGGCAGAGTCCCAAGCGCCGACCACGGTGCCGACGCCGACCGACTCACCGGCCCGCCACCAGGCCATCAGCTCGGGCAGTACGTCACGCACCGGACGCGCTCCTCCCGGGATCGACGGTCCGACTCACGGGCTGTGGATCGGACACTCTGGCGATAAGTCTGGATGGGAGCGTAGCCGCTCAGTCCAGCCCGTCCTGATCCTGTCCGGAGGCGAGGTCCCCGCACTCGACGAGGACCGCCTCGCGCCGGCTCAGGTAGGCTCGCGCGCCGGCGTCGCCGGGCTCCCGTTCCAGCTCGGCGAGCAGCGGGGCGAGGTGGTCCGCACCGATCAGCACCGGGTGCCCCGGACGGCCGCTGTACCCCGCGCGGGCCAGCACCGCGCTTCCCGTCGACGCCAGCGCCAGCACCCGACGGACCACCCCGACGGTGACGTCGGGAAGGTCGACCAGGTGCACCAGTACGTCGGTCGACCCGGCTACGACGCCTAGCCCCGCCTGCAGTGACCGGCTCATCCCCTCGGCCCAGTCAGGCGCCTCCACCACGGCCAGCCGGTCGGCCATGGCGTCGTCGTCACGCAACCGGGTCCGAGCCTCGGCGGCGGCGCATCCGAGGACCACCACCACCTGGGAGCAGCCTCCCTCGAGCAGCACCTGAGCGCTGCGGACGAGCCAGGAGACGCCGTCGCCGTCCCGACGCAGGGCCTTGGGTCCGCCGGCCCGCCGGCCGGCCCCGGCGGCGAGCAGCACGCCCGTCACCCCGGTACGAGCAGGACTCACCAGGCTCAGTCGGGGATGGCGATGACCGGGACCCGAGCACCCCGGGCGCCCGCCGCACCGGGTCCCTCGTCGTCGGCCACGTCGTCAGCGGCCACGTCGTCGTCGACCACGTCGTCGTCGGACGAAGGGGCCAGCTGAGCCAGGACGGCTTGGTGCAGTCGGCCGTTGGTCGCGTAGGCGCCGGCCCCCAACGGACCTGGGCGGTCGTCCACGTCGGTGAACCGACCGCCGGCCTCGGTCACCACGATGGAGCAGGCGGCCATGTCGTGCAGGGCCAGCTCGGGCTCGACGGCGATGTCCACCCCGCCCTCGGCCAGCAGCATGTAGGACCAGAAGTCGCCGTAGGCCCGGGTCCGCCAGACCGAGCGGAGCAAGTCGACGAACTGCTGGCCCTGACCGGACTCGACCCAGCCGGAGATGGAGGCGTAGCTCAGCGACGCGTCCTCGATCGCGGCCACATCGGACACGTGGCACTCGGTGGCCGACATGAGCGACTTGCCCACATACGCGCCGCTTCCCAGCGTCGCCCACCACCGCCGACCGAGCGCCGGCGCGCTGACCACCCCGACGACGACCTCGTCGTTGATCATCAGCGCGATCAGGGTCGCCCACACCGGCACCCCACGGACGAAGTTCTTGGTGCCGTCGATGGGGTCGACCACCCAGCGGCGCGGCCCCCAACCGGTGTCGGCCATCTCCTCGCCGTGCACCGCGTCCCGCGGCCGGGCCCGCCCCAGCGTGCGGCGAATGGCCTCCTCGACGGCGGTGTCGGCATCGGTCACCGGGGTCAGGTCCGGCTTGGCCGTGACGTGCAGGTCGAGCGCCCTGAACCGACTCATGGTGATCGAGTCGGCGTCGTCGGCCAACAGGTGCGCGAGCCGGAGGTCGTCGGTGAGGCCTTTGTAAGCGTTGGAGTTCTCGGCGCTGGATCGAGCGTGCTGTGCAGGGGTGGGCCGGTCGGACATGGGGGTCAGGCTACTGGCCGGAGACGAGCATCCGTCGAAACGACGCCAACCGGACAGGGGAAAGTTCACCGCGAGCCACCGCTTCGTCGAGCGCGCACTCGGGAGCGTCGTCGTCGTGGGTGCAGCCACGCGGGCAGTCCCGGCTGAATGCACCCAGGTCGGTGAACGCGGCGATGATCCGGTCCCGGCTGACGTGGCTGAGCCCGAACGACCGAACTCCCGGGGTGTCGATCACCCAGCCGTCGCCACCTACGCCTGCGGCCTCCGGCAGCCGTAGCGCGATGGCCGACGTCGACGTCTGCCGGCCGCGCCCCGTGACCTGGTTCACGTCGCCGATGGCCCGTTTCGCGTCCGGGATCAACGCGTTGACCAGGGTGGACTTGCCGACGCCGGAGTGGCCGATGAAGACGCTGCGGTGCCCGGCCAGCGCGGCCCGGACGTCCGACAGGTCCGAGCCGGGGGACACCACAACGACGGGTACGCCCAGCGGCTCGTACGCCGCGAGCAGGTCGGCCGGCGAGGCGAGGTCGGCCTTGGTCAGGCAGAGCAGCGGGCCGATCCCCGCGTCGTAGCCCGCGACCAGGATCCGGTCGATCATGCCTGTCCGGGGCGGCGGGTCGGCCAGCGCCGTGACGATCACCAGCTGGTCGGCGTTGGCCACGATGGGCCGCTCGAACGGGTCGTCGTCGTCGGCGGTCCGCCGGAGCACCGTGCGGCGCTCCTCGACCTCGACGATGCGGGCCAGCGTGCCGTCGTCACCGGTCGTGTCCCCGACGATGCGGACCCGGTCGCCGACGATGACGCCCTTGCGCCCCAGCTGGCGCGCCTTGGTGGCGCTGACCTCGCGATCACCGATCAGGGTGCGGTAACGACCCCGGTCGATGGTGACGATCATGCCGATCTCGGCCTTGCTGTAGTCCGGCCGGTCCTTCGTCCGGGGCTTGGTGTGCCGGCGCGGACGCTCGTACTCCGCGTGCTCGTCGGCCTCAAGACCCGAATGGGTCACAGAAGCGTCTCCACGCCCGGGAACGCGTTGTCGGGCCCGGACGCCGGGTCCTGCTCCTCGGGAGCACGCTCCCGGTCTGACTCCGTCGCCGCGTCGGCGACCATCTCGGTCCACAGGCCGGCGAATTCGGGCATCGTCTTGTGAGTGACGGAGATGTCGTCGATGACGATGTCGTCGATGACCAGCCCCAACAGCGCGCCGGCCTGGGCCATCCGGTGATCGCCGTAGGTGGACCAGACGCCGCCGTGCAGCAGCCGAGGATGGATGGTCAGCCCGTCCTCGGTCTGGGAGACCCGGGCACCGAGCTTGTGCAGCTCGGTCTCCAGCGCCGCGAGCCGGTCGGTCTCGTGACCGCGGATGTGACCGACGCCCCGCAGGTGGGTGGTCGAGTCGGCGAGGGCGGCCATCGCGGCGATCACCGGAGTCAGCTCACTGGCTTCGTGTAGGTCGAGATCCACGCCGTGCAGCCTGTCCTCGCCGGTGACGGTGAAGGCGTCGTCGTGGTGGGAGGCCTCGGCCCCGAAGAGATGGAAGATGCTGCGCAGCTGGTTCCCGGGCTGATGGGTGTGACGCGGCCAGCCGGTCACGGTCACCGAACCACCGGTGATCGCCGCGGCGGCCAGGAACGGGGCGGCGTTGGACAGGTCCGGCTCGATGGTGACGTCGAGCGGAGCGATCGGCCCCGGGGCCACCACCCACCGGTTCGGCTCCACGTCGTCGACGGCCACCCCTCGGTCGCGCAGCATGGCCACCGTCATGTCGATGTGCGGTTGGGACGGGATCGGCTGGCCGTCGTGGCGGATGTCCAGGCCTCCCGCGTAGCGGGCGCCGGCCAGCAGCAGTCCGGAGATGAACTGGCTGGAGGTGGACGCATCCAGGGTGAGCACACCGCCCCTGAGGGCCGGATCGCCGGTGAGGGTGAACGGCAGCGCCCGGTGCCCGCCCTCGATGGTCACGCCGAGGGAGGCCAGCGACTCGAGGATGACGTCCATCGGTCGGCCGTACGCCTGCTCGTCACCGTCGAAGGACACCGGCCCGTCGGCCAACGCCGCCAGCGGGGGGACGAACCGCATCACGGTACCGGCCAGCCCGCAGTCGATCGTGGCCCGACCGGTGAAGTGCGCGGGTGGCTCGACCCGCCAGACACCCTCGCGCTCGGAGATGGTGACCCCGAGTGCGCGCAGGGCGTCCCGCATGATCTGGGTGTCACGGGCCTCCAGCCCGCCGGAGATGGTGGAAGGCCCGGTGGCCAGGGCAGCCAACACCAACGCCCGGTTGGTCTCGGACTTCGATCCCGGCAGCGTCACCGTCGCACGGATCGGCTCCTCGGCGGTCGGCGTCGGCCACGCCGTCGGGTGGATGGCTCCGGCAGGACTGCTGGCTGGGGTCGAGTGGCTCAAAGCGTCAGTTCTGACCGAGCTGGATGTTCTTGGCCATCTTGGACGCGGCGTGCTGAGCGGTTTCGAGCTGTTCGGACGCGGCTTTCTTGACACTCTGGATGGCCACTCCGGTGGCCGCGAGGGCCGGGACAGCGTTCTTCTTGGCCACCTTGCGGTTCTTCTTGGCCACCTTGCGGTTCTTCTTGGCGTCCTTGCCGGCCTGCTTGGCCGCCTTCCGAGCGGCCTCGGCCTGCTTCTGAGCCGCGGCCCGAGCGACCTTCACCTGCTTCGCAGCCCGTTTCTGGGCGCGTCGCGAGGTGGCGACCACGGCACCGACCAGTGCCGTGCCACCCGCCAGCGCCGAATCGGTGAAGTCTTTCGAGCCCGAGGTCAGCTGCTTGGTCGTCCGTTTGGTGTCCTTGGCGATCGCCTTGCCGCCGGACTGGGCGCGCCAGACGATCCCGGGCTTGCCCTCGGTGTCACGGGCCGCGAGCAGCACTCCACCGAGCAGGCTGACGTTCTTCAGGAACAGCTCCCGGTCGATCGCCTTCTCCTCGGCCGTGTCGCGGCTCCAGAACGGGTACTCCACCACGGTGGCCGGCACCAGCGAGATGGCCAGCAGGACCGAACCGAGCCGGCGTCCCTTACCGGACGCGAGAGCCAGACCGCCGAACAGCTCCAAGGCTCCGTTGATCCGCACCAGGGTGGCGGTGTCGTCGGGGATCACGCCCTCGATCTGCTCCGGCGCGTACTTCCGCACCAGAGGCATCCAGCGATCCACCAGCGGCTGGGCGGCGGGTACGTAGGCGTCCGGGTTCCTGATGGCTTTGTAGCCGGTCACGACGAACTGGGAGGCCAGCAGGGTACGGGCGAAGGCGCGAAACAACGTCATACGACATTCCTACCGTGAACCGGGGCGATCGCAAAAGCCCGCTGCACCGTTTTGGGCCCCCGTGCGCGCTCGTCGCGTAGCCTGCACGTCATGTGTGGTCGGTACGCGGCGTCGGCGAACCCGCAGGAACTGGTCGAGGAGTTCGAGATCGACGAGGTCTTCGCCGGTGTGCCCGGTCCGGACTACAACGTGGCGCCCACCGTCGACGTCCCCGCGGTGCTCGAGCGTCGGGCCAGGGACAGCGGTGAGGTCACGCGTCGGTTGACTCCGTTGGTCTGGGGACTGGTGCCGTCCTGGGCGAAGGACCGCTCGATCGGGTCGCGGCTGATCAACGCCCGCTCGGAGACCCTGGCGGACAAACCGGCCTTCCGCAAGGCGTTCGCCGCCCGACGCTGCCTGCTCCCCGCTGACGGTTACTACGAGTGGTACACCTCCGAGGCGGCCACGTTGGTCCTCGGTCGGACCGTCAGGGCGAAGAAACAGCCCTTCTTCATCCACCGGGCCGACGGCGGTCGGTTGGCCATGGCCGGTCTCTACGAGATCTGGCGCGACCCCACCAAGGACCGCGACGACGACTCCGGCTGGCTGCGAACCTGCACGGTGATCACCACCCAGGCCACTGACGCCGTCGGTCACATCCACGACCGGATGCCGATGGTGATCGGGCGGGACTCGTGGGACGCCTGGCTCGACCCGGAGCTGACCGACCCCGACCGGGCCGTCACCCTGCTGTCAGTCACCGAGCCCGACGCCCTGGAGGCCTACGCCGTCTCCACCGCCGTGAACAGCGTGAAGAACAACGAGGCGTCGCTGCTGGATCCGCTACCCGATGAGGATCAGGTGGAGGGCGAGCCGAGCGGGGACGGACCGCAGAGCACGCTGGTATGACCTCCACCGACACCCGGGTGGTGGTGGTGGAGACCCCGCTCGGTCCGGGACGGTTTTTCGTCGACGTGGCCGCGCAACCCGACGTGACCCTGGTGCTCGGGCACGGCGCCGGCGGAGGAGTCGACGCCGCCGACCTGACGCTGCTGGCGCGTCGACTGCCACCACTGGGGGTGACGGTGGTCCGCTTCGAGCAGCCGTGGCGCACGGCCGGAGGTCGTGTGGCCGTGGCCCCGCCACGCCTGGACATCGGTTGGCGTGCCGCGATGGGTTCCCTGCTCACCCAGCCCTGGACCACCACACGGCTGTTCTTCGGTGGCCGGAGCGCCGGCGCCCGGGTCGCGTGCCGCACGGCCAACGACTTCGACGTGACCGGCGTCGTCTGCCTGGCCTTCCCGTTGCATCTGCCCGGACGGCCGGAGAGGTCGCGGCTGTCCGAGCTGCTGCAGCCCACCGTGCCCCGGCTGGTGCTGCAGGGCACCAACGACGCGTTCGGCGGAGCAGCGGAGCTCGCTGCTGCTGTCGGCGTCAGCCCTGGCGTGACGCTGGTCGAGCTGCCGGGCGCCGACCACAGCTTCCGGCTCGCGAAGGCGTCGCCGTTCACCCCGGCCGACCTGCGGGAGTCCGTCTACGCCGAGGTGGCGTCGTTCGTGCTGGGTCCCGCTCCGCGCTAGCGGGATCCGGCGCCGCTGAGCATCCGGCGGCCGGGAATAAGGGGCCGTCAACCCCGTTGTACAGGGCATGACGAGTGCAGTTCAGACCACACAGGCGCCGGTGCGCCGGTCGCCGGTACTCTCGTACGTGATGACCATTCCGACGAGTTCACACGCCACCTCCGCCCTAGCCGATGGCGATGCCGACGAGCAGCTGCTCGACGACGCGACGCCGCTGGTGGAGACCGATGCCGAGCGCTCCGCCCGCTTCGAGTCCGATGCGCTGGTCTTCCTCGACCAGCTCTACGCCGCCGCTCTGCGGATGACGCGCAACCCGGCCGACGCCGAGGACGTGGTGCAGGAGACGTACGCCAAGGCGTACTCCTCGTTCCACCAGTTCACCCCCGGCACCAACCTCAAGGCCTGGCTCTACCGCATCCTCACCAACACCTACATCAACTCCTACCGCAAGAAGCAGCGTCAGCCGCAGATCTCCGACGGCGAGAACATCGAGGACTGGCAGCTGGCTCGGGCCGAGTCGCACACCTCGAGTGGTCTCAAGTCCGCCGAGATGGTCGCGCTGGAAAACCTGCCCGACTCCGACGTGAAGGCCGCGTTGCAGGAGCTCGCCCCCGACTTCCGGTTGGCTGTGTTCTTGGCCGATGTCGAAGGTTTCTCGTACAAGGAGATCGCCGAGATCATGGGGACGCCGATCGGCACCGTGATGTCGCGCCTCAACCGTGGACGCACCCAGCTGCGATCGCTGCTTGCCGAGTACGCGACGCAGCGGGGCTTGCTGCGTCGGGAAGGTAGCCGAACATGAGCGTCGATCACACATCAGGGGCGGCCGGCGGCGGAAGCGGCGAGGTCGAGGACTGTGCGCACGTGCTGGAGCGGGTGTACGCGTTCATCGACAATGAGCTGGACACCGCCAGCGGCGACGCGATCCGGCAGCACCTGTCGGACTGCGAGCCCTGCCTGGACAAGTTCGACGTGGAGCAGGCGGTGAAGAACCTCGTCGCCCGCCGCTGCGGTGGCGATACCGCCCCGACCCACCTGCGGGACAAGGTCCTCAGCCAGCTCGCTCTGGCCAAGCACCGGGCGGACCGGGCGTAGCCTTTTCGCTGCTTCGGCCTGTCGAAAGAGTCTCCGACAGCAGAAACCCCCAACGGTCCGTGGACCGGTGGGGGTTTCTTCATGCTGTGCGGCGCTCAGGCGTTGGGGCGCTTGCCGTGGTTCGCGCCCTTCTTCCTGCGGGCGCGGCGCTTGCGGCCAGTCTTACCCATCTGAGCCTCCTCAAGTCGTTGGATGCGGATCGTGCCTGGAGCATTCTGCCATGGATGCCCGAGGTGGAGAAACTGCGAGGTCAGCGCACCGGCACGTCGGGGGCGACGGTCGGCAGCACGCCCGGGTCGCCCCGGTCGACGAAGTAGTCCGACCGACGGGTGATATCGGTCCCGTTCCCGACCTTCAGGGCCCGCAGGACCAGCGTGAGGACCACCAGCACGACCACGTTGAGCGTCAAGGAGGTGATCCCGATGTAGCCCGCGTTGCCCAGCCCCGGGACCACAGCCAGTGAGTTGCCGAACGGACGCACCGTGCAGGCGGTGCAGCCGCCGTACGCCGTCACGGTGCCGTACAGCATGCCGACCGCCCAGCCGGCCAGCAGCGCCCAGCGGTGGAACCAGCGGGTGAACAGCCCGAAGACGATCGGGGGCAGGGTCTGCAGCACCCAGATGCCACCGAGGAGCTGGAAGTTGAGCGCGTTCTGCTTGTCCAGCAGCAGCACGAAGATCAGCGCGCCGACCTTGGTGATCAGCGAGACGATCTTGGAGACCTTGGCCTGTTGGGCGTCTGTCGCGTCGGACCTGATGTAGGCCCGGTAGATGTTCCGGGTGAACAGGTTCGCGGCCGCGATGCTCATGATCGCCGCCGGCACCAGAGCGCCGACTGCGATCGCTCCGAAGGCCACCCCGGTGAACCAGCTCGGGAAGTGGTCCTCGAACAGCTGCGGGATGACCAGCTGCGGGTTGATCTTCCCGTCCAGCCCCATCGGGACGGTCTTGGCCTTGATGGCGACGTAGCCGAGCAGCGCCAGCAGCCCCAACAGGAGCGAGTAGGCCGGCAGGATCATCGCGTTCCGGCGCCCGGTGGCGCGGTCCTTGGAGCTGAGCGTCGCCGTCACCGAGTGCGGATACATGAACAGCGCCAGCGCCGAACCCAGAGCCAGCGAGGCGTACGCCCAGTGCAGCGTCGGACCCGGGATGAACGAGCCGGTCACCGCTTTGGCGTTCGCCGCCGTCGGTGCCGGGGTGGCCATCTTGGTCTGGGCCGCGTCGAAGATGCTGTGCCAGCCGCCGAACTGACCGGGCAGATAGATGATCGCGACGGCGATCACGATGTAGATCAGGATGTCCTTGACGACCGCGATCATCGCCGGAGCCCGGAGTCCCGACGAGTACGTGTACGCCGCCAGCACTGCGAAGGCGATCAACAGGGGCAGGTCGCGGGCCAGCACGCTGCTGCCGCCGATGCCGGCGACTTCAAGCACCGCCTGGATACCGACCAGCTGGAGCGCGATGTACGGCATGGTGGCCAGGATCCCGGTCAGTGCCACCGCCAGGCTCAGGCTGCGGGTGCCGTAGCGACCCTGGACGATATCGGCGGTCGTGATGTACCCGTGCCGGTGGGCGACCGACCACATCCGGCCGAGGAAGAAGAAGATGATGGGGTAGAGCACGATCGTGTACGGGACGGCGAAGAAGCCGGACACCGCTCCGGTGGCCCACATCGCCGCCGGCACCGCGATGAAGGTGTAGGCGGTGTAGAGGTCACCGCCCAGCAGGAACCAGGTGGTGACCGTACCGAAGCTCTTGCCACCCAGGCCCCACTCGTGCAGGGACTCCAGATCTTTCGGCCGGCGCCAGCGGGCGGCCATGAACCCCATCACCGTCACGATGGCGAAGAGCAGGATGAGGATCGTCAGGGCGACCCAGTTGACTCCCTGCATCAGAGGTCACCCCCGACGTCGGAGCGCTCGTCTTGCGGGTGGGCCCGTGCGTACGCATCGCTTTCCCGCTTCAACAGGAAGTAGGAGATGGAGCAGCAGCCGGCGGCCAGGAAGACCCAGGCCAGCTGGTACCAGTAGAAGAACGGGAAGCCGAACAGTCGCGGCTCGATCTGGTCGTAGGTGGACACCAGTAGCGGGACGATGATGGCGAACAGCAGGATCGCCGCGACGCCGTACTTCGTCGGCGTCAACCGCCATCGCGGGTCGTGGTCGGGCCTCCGGTCTGAGTCACTCATCTCTGTCCTTTCCGAAGCACGTCGGCGTGATCGTTCGGGTGGCACGCTACCTGAGAAAGGCCCGCCCGGTCAGGCACGCTCACGGTGGGTCGCGTCGTGTCCGTCGGGGGTGCCTGACGGGTGGAACCCCAGGGTGAGATCGCCGCTGCGGTCAGCGCGTCCGACTAAGGTTTGCCTCATGGCATCGATGTCGGAGATCATCGCCGAACACACCGAGCTGACCGATGCCGACCAACTGTGGCTCAAGCTCGTCGTCTCGGAGTGGCAGCTGCTGGCCGACCTGTCGTTCTCGGATCTCGTGCTGTGGTTGCCCGACCGCGACATCAACGTGTTCTGGGCGGCGGCCCAGGTCCGACCGACCACCGGACCGACGGCACTGAGTGACGATGTGGTGGGCGACCTCATCGCGTACTCGCCCGAGCACCTCGTCTCGGAGGCGTTCCTGAGCGGCGTGATCACCCAGACCAGCGAGGGCAAGCTGCAGGCCGGCATCCCGGTGGACACCCACGCGATCCCGGTCAAGGTGGGGGACCGCGTCATCGCCGTCATCGAGCAGCACACCAGCCAGCTCGGGGTGCGGTCACCGAGCTCCCTGGAGAGCTCCTACCTCAACTCCGCAGCCGAGCTCGCCCAGATGGTGACCGCCGGGGCGTTCCCGATCCTGGGCGACGACGCCAACCAGGCCCTCAGCCCCCGCGTCGGCGACGGCTATATCCGGATGGACACCGACGGGATCGTGGAGTACGCGAGCCCGAACGCCCTGAGCGCCTTCCGACGGCTCGGCCTGATCGGTGACCTGATCGACGAGCACCTGGCCACCCTGACCCGCGACCTGCTGCCCACTCGCAGCGAACCGGTCGACGACTCGGTGGACTCGGTGCTGGCCGGACGGATCGCCCGACGGGCCGAGCTGGTCTCCGGCGACGCCCACCTGCTGCTGCGGGCCGTCCCGCTGCTGCACGGCCGGACCCGGCTGGGCACCATCGTGCTCAGCCGCGACGTCAGCGACCTGCGGAGCCGAGAGCGCGAGCTGGTCACCAAGGACGCCACCATCCGCGAGATCCACCACCGGGTCAAGAACAATCTGCAGACCGTCGCGGCCCTGCTGCGGATGCAGTCGAGGCGGATGACGTCGGTCGAGGCCAAGGTCGCCCTCAACGATGCGATGTCCAGGGTCGCCTCCATCGCCATCGTGCACGAGACGCTGTCCCAGGCCTTCGACGAGGTGGTGGAGTTCGACAAGGTGGCCGACGGTCTGCTCCGGATGGTGGGTGACGTGGCCGCTGCCTCCGTCTCCGTGTCCGCCATCCGCGTCGGCTCGTTCGGTGAGGTGTCGGCCGGGGTCGCGACCAGTCTCTCCATGGTGGTCACCGAGCTCTGTCAGAACGCGGTCGAGCACGGACTGGCCGACTCCTCGGGGCAGGTCACGGTCGTGCCCGAGGTCGCTGACGGCCGGCTTCGGGTCTCGATCACCGACAACGGGCGAGGCATGCCCGAGGGCTTCGACTGGCGCACATCCCGCAGCCTCGGTCTGTCCATCGTCAACACGTTGGTGGCGGAGCTGGAAGGGACCTTCGAGCTCGGGCCCAACCCTGACGGCCGCGGCACCCGGGCGGTGGTGGAGATTCCGCGGCAGCGGGCTGACGTCTAGGACGACGCCCCCGGGACACCAAAAAGCGCCGGACCCCTGAGGATCCGACGCTTCATGTTGTCGATGGCTGGACCTTCGTGCGCCTGCTGGTGCAGCTCAGGCCGCGGGCTGGTGTGAACCAGTCGTTCTAAGCGGTGCGGATGCGTGCTCGTGCAGCTCGGCGCTTCAGCGCCCGCCGCTCGTCTTCACTCAAACCGCCCCACACCCCGTGATCCTGTCCTGCTTCCAGCGCCCACTGCAGGCACGAGTCCCTCACGTCGCATCGCCGGCACACTTGCTTGGCTTCTTCGATCTGAAGCAGGGCCGGGCCAGTGTTCCCAATCGGGAAGAACAGCTCCGGATCCTCGTCCAGACAGGCAGCCTTATGGCGCCAATCCATGGCGTGTCACTCCTCACTCGTTTCTGCGGGTCGAGATCCTTCAAACCCGGTTTTTCCAGGCCACGGACGTCCTCTACACTGAGCACCTCGAACCCGACCTAACACTGTCAAGTATTCCCAGGCTTTACAAGGCTTCCGCCCGTTGACTGGCTCACACTTGGAACATTTCAACCTGTTTGTCCAGTGGTGCGTGCACTCAAACATCAGGCGGGTGGGTCGACCGACCGCCGTACAGTGAAGCCCATGGCCACATCTTCCCCAACGACGAGGCCACGGGCATTGTTCCTGGCCGCAGTGGTCGTCGGACTGGAAGCTCTCGCGGCCGCCGCCTTCGGCCTGGTCGCCATCGTCCGGATCGACACAGCGCAGCCGGTGGTCGGGGTCGGGGTCGCCTTGCTGATGCTGGGCTACGGCGCCTTCCTCATCGCCATCTCGCGGGGACTGGCCCTCGAGCGCCGATGGAGCCGCGGCGCGGCCGTCGCCACCCAGCTGCTGCAGGCCCTGTTGGCCTACAGCTTCTGGCAGGGACCGACCTGGCCGGTCGGGCTGGTGCTGGGCGGCCTGGCCGTGGCCGCCCTGGGGTGTCTCTTCACACCCGCGGCGAACGCGGTCTTCGCTGACCGCGAGCCGCCCGGTCAGGACTGAGCACCCATCTCGGGCGTCTGGCGTCACCTGATGCGCGTGGCGCCGCCGGACGGTTGCGCGACGAAGTGGGCGGGACGTCGATAGCCCGCGGACTCGAACCTCCGGTAGATGTGTGTGGCCACGGTTTCGCCCTGGCCGGCGCCGACGAGCGCGATGATGCAGCCCCCGAAGCCGCCGCCGGTCATCCGGGCCCCGAGCGCCCCGGCCTCACGGGCCGCCTCCACGGCGAGATCGACCGTGGGCACCGTGATCTCGAAGTCATCGCGCATGGACACGTGCGATGCGTCCAGCAGCGGCGCGAGGTCGGCCAGTCGTCCGGCCTTCAGGGTCGCCGCGGCCTCCAGCACCCGGAGGTCCTCGGTGACGACGTGGCGGACCCGCCGCTGCATCACCGGGTCACTCAGCCGGCCCAGGGCCCCGTCCAGGTCTTCCACATCGCGCAGCGCCGAGACGCCGAGCATCCGGGCGGCGGCCTCACAGGTGCTGCGCCGGTCGGCGTACTCACTGTCCACCAGGGCGTGCGGAGTGTTGGTGTCCAGCACCAGGATCTCCAGCTCGGACGCGGCCAGCTGCAGCGGCACCTGTTCGGTCTCGAAGCTCCGGCAGTCGAAGAAGAGCGCATGGTCGGCCCGGCAGAGGGTTGACGCGGCCTGGTCCATCAGGCCGGTCGGCGCACCCACGAACTCGTTCTCGCAGCGCCGCGCGATCTTGGCTCGCTCCAAAGGGTCGATCTCCAGCTCGTTGAGGTCGGCCAGCGTAGCCAGGGTGGCGCACTCCAACGCGGCCGACGAGGACAGGCCCGCACCGACCGGTACGTCGGAGGTCAGCACCAGATCGGCACCCTCGACCCGGTGCCCCGACTGCTGGAGGGCCCACACCACACCGGCCAGGTAGGCCTGCCACCCCTCCATCCCGGGGTGCAGCTCGTCCGGCCCGAACGTCTCGGTGACCCCCTGGTTGAGCGAGGTCACCCCCCAACGGCCGTCGGCACGCGGGGCGGCGGCCATCCGGACGCTCTGGGCGAGCGCGAACGGCATCACGAACCCGTCGTTGTAGTCGGTGTGCTCACCGATGAGGTTCACCCGTCCAGGAGCGGCCCAGACGCCGGTGGGTCGGTGCCCCGTCTGCTGGGTGAAGGCATGGCTTAGGGTCTCGACATCGGCATCGCTCACCTTCCGAACCCTACCGACAGGAGTGTCGTGCTTGCCGCTTACGCCGCACGGATCAACGCGTCGGACCCGCTGGATGCACTGGTGGTCGGAGACCTCCAGCCGGCGCCCACCCCGCCGGACTGGGTCACCGTCGAGGTTCGCGCGAGCGCGCTCAACCACCATGACGTCTGGTCGCTCCGCGGCGTGGGGCTGTCGGCCGAGGCGCTGCCGATGGTGCTGGGGTGCGACGCTGCCGGGGTGACCGAGGACGGCCGCGAGGTCATCGTGCACGCCGTCATCAACGACCCGGGCTTTCATGGCGCCGACAGCACTCACGACCCCAGACGGACCATCCTGTCGGAGCGGCACCCGGGCACCCACGCCGAGCGGGTCCGGGTCCCGGCCGCCAACCTCATCCCCAAGCCGGCCGAGCTCAGCTTCGCCGAAGCTGCGTGCCTGCCGACGGCCTGGCTGACCGCGTACCGGATGCTGTTCGTCCAGTCCGAAGTGAAACCGGGCGGCACGGTGCTGGTCCAAGGCGCGGGTGGGGGAGTGGCCACCGCGCTGGTGCAGCTGGGGCGGGCGGCGGGGGTCAGGGTCTGGGTGACGTCTCGTGACGACGACAGGGGCGCCCGGGCTGTGGCCCTGGGTGCGCACCGAGCGTTCCCCGCCGGCGCTCGGCTGCCGGAACGGGTGGACGCCGTGCTGGACACGGTCGGCGCAGCGACGTGGTCGCACTCGATCAACTCGCTCCGCTCCGGCGGCACCCTGGTGCTGTCCGGCGCCACGTCGGGCGACCAGCCGACCCACGCCGAGCTCACCAAGATCTTCTTCCGGGCGCTGCGGATCGTGGGCTCGACCATGGGCACCCGCGAGGAGCTGGTGGCCCTGACGCGGATGCTGGTCGTGACCGGGGTCCGCCCGGTGATCGACCGCGAGCTACCGCTGGCCCACGCGGCCGAGGGTGTCGCGGCGATGATCGACGGTGACGTGTTCGGCAAGATCATCTTCGCGACAGGGCGGTAATCCTGCACTCGTGCCGGCGTGTCGTCGGCCGGCGTCAGTCGTCGGAGGGCTCGACCGAGCT